>CAZFIA010000008.1:9530-40056 GCA_964519335.1 uncultured Pseudomonadales bacterium | reverse complement strand
TCGGCGATGGGCGGCTTGTCTGCATAATAAAATGCAGTATTGGCCGCGGCTGGAATTGCGCTTAAGAAGGTGCTGAAGAAGGCACCGAGAATCAGTGCTGCGCGCAGGCAATAGCCACAGAGCTTGCGAGGCTTCGGTGCTCGGCCGTTGCTTAGGCCTAGTTGGCGACAAGACTATAGTTCAGTTCTCAAAAAGGCGCTCGTGGTGCTGCAGCGCATCCTGCCGGGGGGATCCAGGACAAAAGAAGGGCCGCAGCTAGATTCCCGTTATGGTAGTCCCGGGTCTTGGCGATTAATGTGAATCAACTGCTGTGAGCGTGAATTTTTCAGCGATACCGTGGTAGCTTGAGTCTTTCATCGAAGCGATGGAATATTGGCGTTTTTTGCTCTGTTTGCTAACGCTTGTGCGCTTCTTGTTGTGAGCCTGATTGGGATACCACTTTGAACCCTGCCTCAAATACACCTGTACCAACGCCGTCCGACATCACCGAGCAGTGGCTAAGCGAGATCTTGCAGATCGCCGGTTATACCGATGCTCGCGTACTGTCTTTTACTGCCGCCGACGTGGGCACCGGCCAAGTAGGTCGATGCATCCGCTACTCAATGGAGTTTGATGCTTCGACGGACCCAGATGTGCCCCGCTCTCTGGTTGCGAAATTCACCTCAGATGATCCGGTGAGCCGCCAGACGGGCAAGGACATGAAAACCTATCTGACCGAGACTCATTTCTATCAAGAGATTGCGCCTCGAGTTCAGATTAGCGTGCCGCGCTGTTACTACGCCCACATTGATGAAGAAGGGCTCAATCATCTTATTTTGATGGAAGACATGGCGCCCGGCGAACAGGGCGACCAGATTGCGGGCTGCTCTGTTGCAGTGGCGCGTCAGGCGATTCTTGAGCTTGTGGGTTTGCACGGCCCAACCTGGGGCGATCGGCGCTGGTTTGATCTGCTCGGCAGTACAGCAGATGGACCTTTTGCAGATACGCGTACGCTGTTTCGAACCATGCTGCCCGGCTTTGCGGAGCGTTTTGCATCAAGACTCAGTAAGCCGCACATGGCGTTTATTGACGCGATCGGGCAGGCGGAAGACTGCCCTATGTTTAATCTGATCAACGAGAACTTTGCGCTGGAGCATTACGACTACCGGTTGGATAACGTGTTGATCGATCAAACTGTGGAGCCTGCTCGTGTCACAGCAGTGGATTGGCAGAGTGTGCGAGTGGGCAAACCCCTGAATGATGTCGCTTACTTTTTAGGTTCGGCGCTTGAACCCGAAGTTAGACGAGCGGAAGAGCAGGCAATTCTTAAGGAATACTATGCGGGGCTCGTAGACTGTGGGGTGACAAACTACAGCTTTGAGCAGTGCTTTGAAGACTACCGCAAGGGCGTGTTTGCAGGCTTTGCGGTAACGGTCATTGCCGCCGTTGTGGTGCAGCAGACGGAGCGCGGTGACGAGATGTTCACCACCATGGCTCGGCGCTACGCGCAGATGGCGATTGACCTAAACGCCGCAGAATTTATCACCTGAGTTTCGCTCTTTAAAGCGCGGTCCCACCGTCTACCGGGAGGATGGCGCCAGTAATTCCGCCACCCACGTCAGAGGCGAGCAGCAACGCGAGTGCTGCAATTTCATCGACCGTATTTAGCCTTTTTATCGCGGCGTCTTGTGCGTAGCCATCGAGAAATTCTTCGTAGCTAAGCCCCATGGTTTTTGCGGCAGCGGGCCCTGAAACCTTCATTAAATCGGTTTCTACTGCTCCCGGACTAATCGCGTTGCAAGTTATACCCTTGGTTCCGTTCTCGAAGGCGACCGCCTTGGTGAAACCGTTCAGGGCGTGTTTAAAAGTAATGTAGTGGGACACGTTTTCTTTATTCGCATGGGCGCCCTCGACAGAGGAAATATTTAGTACTCGACCGCTCTGTCGTTGCAGCATGTCTTTGAGTGCGGCCCTGGTTGCCCAGAAGGCGGAGTGTAGAATCCAGGCGGCGGCCTCGTTCCATGCCTCGTCGGTGAGTTCGGCGACTGGACCAAAGTCCGATGACCCTCCTGCATTGTTAACCAGAATATCGATCTTGCCGAAGCGGTTTACGGTGCTGGCAACAAAGCCTTCGACATCTGACTGTTGCGTAACATCGCCTGAGACAAACAGCGTTCGTTCGTTTGATCCCATCTCTTCGAGAGCCTGCTGGCCTTTGTCGGCAGATCTGCCATTGATTGCGACTTCTGCGCCCGCAGCCAGATAGACTTCGGCGATCGCCCGACCAATGCCTCTGGTGCCGCCGGTGATGGCACACACCTTGCCGGTAAGATCGGTGGACGAATTTACTGATTGCATAGTGTTCTCATGGTCTGTAACTCTTGATTTGTGACTATTGTTCTCATAAGAGCGAGAAGAGCGCGAAACAACTACAAGCTCGAGAAATCTGGATCACGCTTTTCTATAAACGCTGATACCGCTTCTTTGTTAGCCGCACCACCCGATAGTGTGTCGAGGGCGGCGTTTTCCGAGCGCATCGCGGCTTTCATCTGGTCTCTCAAAGGATCCATTATCAGTGCTTTGGTGGTTAACAGGGAAGCGAGCGGTAGGCTAGCCAGAGTGTCTGCTCTGTTAAGTGCTTCTTCTTGCAGGTTTTCATCTGGCACTACGCTTTGCGCAAGGCCTGTATCCTTGCATTGCTGTGAATCCATCCACTCAGCTGACATTAAGAACCAACTGGCATTCTGACGCCCCATAAGTCGTGGAAAAGTAAAGGTGCTGGCTAGTTCAGCAGTGAGTCCCAGAGCTGAAAACGGCGCCCTCAGCCGTGCGCTCTGCGCCATGATTACCGTGTCGGCCAGACCGCAAACGGTGGCGCCGTAACCTACACCCAGACCGTTGACCGCGGCGATGAAGGGTTTTGGGAAATCGATCATTGATTCGATCATGCCCTTGAGCCCGTGTTTGGGTTTGTAGTCGCTGCGTCCTGCAAGGTCGGCGCCCGCGGAAAATGCGCGTCCGGCACCGGTTAACACAATCACTTTGATCGAATCTTCCGTGGCCGCTGCGAGAAAGCTCTCGGCCAGTTCATCCATCATTTCTGCGTTCAGCGCGTTGAGTGCTTTAGGGCGGTTCATTGTGACGATTCGTACGCCTGCTTTGTCCTCGAGAGTTACTTGCTTCATTCTATTTCTCTGGCTATTTCTCTTACTGGTTTTGGAGCGCGTCGATAGCGTTAATCAGTTTCTGTCGTTTTCCCAGCACATCTTCTTCTGGCGAATTGCGCAAGGCTGTAATCTCACGGTCCGTGTAAGGAGTGAAGTCGTCAGGCATTTCAGCACTGCTGAAATAGGGAATCATCCAGTTTAGTAACTCCGCGAGGTCGGCATCATCAATAGATGCGTTTGATGAGCCGGGTACCTGAACTAGATAGGCACGCCCCCCGGGGACGCGCAGAAAATTTCCGACGAAACCGTTCATGCGCGGCACTTCCGCCGCGTCATTGCCGTCGGCAGTTGCGCCATGACATCCCTGACAGTTGAGCATGTAGTTCACTCGAGCGCGATTTTCATCAACTGTTTCTGCCTGAACCGCTCCGGCGAGAAATACGACAACCAATCGCCATGCCCAGCTCATGACGACTTGCCCAGGTACTCCTGAATCGAGGCGACTCCCAGGGCTTGTGCTTCGAACAGGCTTTCGAGGTGTTCGCGGGAATTCACAATGCCCAGTGAGGCAATAGTTGCGTCTGGTTTTATCAAGACAGCGTAGGGCAGTTTGGCGACGCCGTAAGATTTACCTAGCACTTCCGAAACTATATAGGGAAAGGCGTCGAGCTGTTGTTGTGCTACATAAGCGCGATGCTCTTCGATGTCGTCGCCGTCGCTTGCGAGTACGATGTCGACATCGCTTGTTGGCATGGATTTTAGTACCGGTAGCAGCGACTTGCAGATGGGGCAGTCGGGTGCCATGAAGAATAGCAACTGGCCGCGATTGGTTTGGGTTGGTTGCCCCGGAGTGAGTTGTTGTCCGGTTAGCGTTACGCTTGGAATCTCTGGTGCTGAGTCACCTACTTTCAGCGTTTGATTTAGCATGAGCGCTCCGGCTGGTGCTACTCGTTCGTACAAGACGCCAATTTGTCGGGTAAGTGCGTAGATTGTTATCCCGAGACCGATAACCAATAACCACAGCAAGACGTTTGAGATAACCAAAAAGTTGTTCATCCCACCCGTTCTCCGAGCCATAGTCGGCGGTAGATCCCGGTGTTGGTTTGCAGTTGGTTAAACGAGATATACAAGGCGCCTAGACCTGCGGCGAAACCACTAGCGAGTAGAGAACTGGTGAAGCTGCCAGCACCTATGGCTGTTGCCTGGGCCAGCGGACTGTTCTCAACGAAAACCACGCCGACAAGGGCGAGCACCATTAACAGGTTGCGCCCAATCAAACCGGGTGACAATGGGGTCGCCTCGCCGCCGCAGCCGCAGTCGATGTGGTGTCTGCCGCGGAGCAGGTTGATAAAAATGGCAGAAGCGTAACCGGTGAGTAAGTGGGCGGCGAACAGAGCGCCAAGCGCGGGCGCCAGTACCAGAGTGGCAGCGCAGATGAGTTCTATTGCGGGTATGAGCCAGCTTAGAAGTGGACTAGCGGAAGCGCGTGTGAGGCGGTATTGCGTGATAATGCCTTCGAAGTCCAGCCGATTGCGGAGCTTATGTTGGGCTGCAAAGATAAAAACCAGCGCCACAAAAAGGCGAATACCAAAAGACGCAGTGATCAGTCCCAACACGCCCGCGCTATTGTGTAGCGACGCCAATAACTACCGCTGTTGAGCAGTTGTAGACATTGGTTGTTGTGCCCAGGCACCAATCGATATCGTTGTTCGCCTGCGGGCGATACACCGGTTTGTCGCCCTCGTTACGATTGCATAAACAGCGGCCGCAGTCGCTCTTACCGCAGCAGTCGTTGTAAGAAACGATGTAGTTGCGATTGTCTGCCGGGTTTCTGCAGGTACCTATCCAGGTAAGTGGTGACATCTCTGTACCCGGTGGGCAGGTGTTGTGCGAACCGCCACAGCAGCTACATAGGTAGCCATCGATCGCACAGTAGCGCCAGTAATCGCACTGGGTTGGATCGCCAGGGTCTTGCGCCAACCCGGTGGATTGTGCCGGTACACGGCTTGCGCCAGCACTTTCGCTTGCGCGAGCTACCGGCAACAGAGGAATAGACGCAACACCTACGAGCGTTGCACCAAAGCGGCCAAAGAACCCGCGTCTGGAACTCCTGTGGGCAACGGATCGCGAGGCACTCTGCGTGATGTCATCCAGCTTTTTTTGTAACCAATTAGGTTGGGTCATCTTGATGTCACTCAGTGGAGTCGATGGACTTGATAGGGGGACGCTCCCAGATCGTGAATGCTGCGCAGATAGTCGCCACTCATAGCGTCATAGATGTCCAGGGAACCTTCGATGTTGACCACCAGGAGCTTTGGTTTGTCCTCGAGGCTTACATCAATCGACAGCCCCATGGTTTTTAGCTCTATGCGCTCCAGCCGTTTCTTCTTAACGGTATCGAACAGCCAAACTTCCGTATTTGGGTCTTTGTGGCTGCCGTCATAACCGTTGGGTGTCATGCCAACCCAGAGGTTATTGCCGTTGGTTCCTGTCCAATGCCAGCCGGCGGGTCGCCAGTTGGCGTTACGTTCCTTCTTGTTGGTCAGGGACCATGGGGCTCCTGGCGTGGCGCCATCAGAATTGCTGGCTACGGGCTGCACGTCACCCTTGAAGCTGATGAAGTGCCAGTCGCCGGCAACCTGGCTTGCTTTTTCGGACAGCGGATCATTGTCGATGTCGATGAAGGGCTCGCTGCGCTTGCGGGACGTTTCCTTGCCATTGTCGTCGAGACTCAGATTCAAAAGGGCACCGTCGCCGCAGAGCATGAAGAAATCGTGTTTGACGGTTGGATATATGAGGCTGCACCCGGGTGTCGAAATCTCACCAACAAACTCGCGAGAGTTTAGATCGACAACGCTTACTGATGTGCCAGGGTTTAGATTAAACACCAGCATAAAGCGGCCGCTTTTGGTCATGGCTACAGCGTTTTTATGTACCACTATGGCCGCACGTTTTTGGGGTAACTCTACCTCTTTGATGAGGCTGAGATTTTCCATGTCGTAAATGCTCAGCAGATCGGTGCGCGTGCCGCGCGAACCGCGGCTGTAGTACGTTTCGCCGATGTAGATTTCGCCCCGCTCAACAGACCAGTTTGCAGTGGCGAAGTTACCGCCGCTGAGCATGCCTTTGAATGCGCTAGTGTTTGTATCAACCACAGCAAACGCGCTATCGATCAGGCTGCCAAAACCAAAGTCATGCACCAGCGCGTAATTCTTGGGATAAGGTGTCTTAAGGCTGGCCACGCTGTTGGTTGATTCTGCGGGCAGTGGTTCTGGAAATTCTTGAGCCCAAGTACTGGTGACGAGGAATAGCGGGGCGATTAGGAGCAGTTTCGCATTGCGGAGCAACGAGGCCAAATTGCGGCCTAAAAACATCTCTAAAAACAGAGATAGCGTCTTCGCCATGTTGATTCCCCCCGCCAACAGATGTCGATCTACTTACCCTTAAATACTACCTCTTTGCAGGTCATCCTCAAAGCATCTGGGGGACACCAGGCTCTTTAGCCTGTTATGGGGAGTCCGCTCCAATCGTGGCTTACATCCTGCTGTTCCGTGTCTTCCTGAGCGGCATTCAGTGATACACGCAAGCCCGTAAGCTGTGACATACCGGAAATTGGGTCTATGTGCGTGGGCCCGGATCGAGCGAGCAGATTTACGTTTACGCCCTTTGCAGCACTTGCTCGACTCTGGCCGCTATTCTGGTGGCCCCAGCCGTGCGGTATGGCCACCACGCCGCAAGAGAGGTCTTTAGTGAAGCGCAGAGCGAGCCGAATAGTCGCCGAGGCCGATTCGACGTCGATAAGTTGATCTTCAGCAAAGTTCTCGCGCTCTGCGTCTTGTGGATGCATGTAGAGGAAGTTCTGGTTTTCCAGGCGCGTCAGAAAATCGGGGATGTTATGGGTCCAGGAGTTGTGCGTCTCTACCTGGCGTTTCGTAATTAACTGATAGCTGAAGTCTTCTACTTGTGAATGATCCGCGTCATTGGTTACGAACCGCTCTAGTGCCTCTAGCAAATCACGCGGTGCCAGATCGATTTTACCCTTGCCGTCGTTTTGGGTGTAAACCCGTTGACCCAGAAAACTGCCAGCTTCGTTTGCAGGGCGGAGCCAGCCGTGTCCAAGCAGACGTTTGAACCCTGGTTGCCCAGATAACTTCAGAATCAGATTGAGTAGCCCTTCCTGAGCCACACTTTTGTAACGCTCGCCTGGGCGCGTGCGTTTGCTCCAGCGCATCAGGCGCTGAAACACGCCCGACCCGAACAGCTTTGACTGGGCGGCGTCTGCTAGATCGGTGTAGATGGTGGCTTCATCTCGTGCATCGCCAACTGGAGACAACACACCCTGGGTGGCCTGCAGGTAGGGCCGCACTTGCAGACCAAGCGTTAGCGGAAATACAAACGGCAGGTCGGGTCGCTCGAGCGGTGATGTGCACGGCAGCATGTAGTGCCCGGCCATGCCCGTTTCAGTCGGCTGAATGTCGAGCGTGATCAGTAGCTCAAGATTTTCGAATGCGCGCGCCAGTTTGCCGCTGTCTGCCATGGTGAGGAGCGGGTTGCCGCCGGTAACGATCAGCGCACGGATCTGTCCGTCTCCGGGGGTCAGTATTTCGTCGGCCAATATGCCGCCCGGGAAGGCGTCATTGGTTTTACCGAAGCCACCAATGCGCGACCTGTCTTCCTTTACGAGCAGGCCAAATTTTTTGCCAAACCGGGCAAAGTCGAATATGCCTTTGCCGACTAAGGTGCCGCCTTTGCGATCTAGATTGCCACTAGCGGCGTTGATAACTTCCTGCAGATAGAACGCAAGCGTGCCCTGACTACCCATGTTTACGCCGGTTGAGCAGTACAGGGCGGCGCCTTTACTAGCGCTGTAGGTGGCGACGAGCTCACGCATGTCTGCAGCTTTGATAGTTGTATGTGGCTCGCAGCGCTCTGGGGTCCAGTGCTCGGCGATCGCTGCAACGTCGTCGAATCCTGAGGTGTGTGCACCCAACAGGTCTCTATCGATGTTGCCTGTTTTTAGCAGGCAATGCAGAAACGCCAGATAAAAATACAGGTCGCTGTTGGGCTTGATAAAGAGATGTTCGCCGGCGGCTTTGGCGGTTTCTGTGTTGCGCGGGTCAACCACGATCACCCGCCCGCCGCGATCTTTGATTGCGTTGATGTGCTTGCGCGGATTCGGAACCTGTAGAAAGCTCCACTTCGACACCATTGGATTAGCACCAACGATGATGAGGCAGTTGGTGTTGATCAGGTCAGGAAACGGCAGCGTAAACGGAAAGCCATACATACGGTTCGACACCGCAAACTTGTTGGCGCAGTCCTGGGTGGCGGAGGAAAACATATTGCGCGAACCCATCGCGTCCATGAAGCCCTGGGCAAATATGGGGTGCAGCACGCCAAAGCCGGCGGCGGTGCCAACGTACATGGCAATGGCGTCGCCGCCGTGATCGTTCTTAATTTGAGCGAGCTTCCCACCGATGTCACCTAAGGCTGCATCCCAGCTAACCGATTGCCAACCGTCCTGGGTCTTCCTTTGTGGTGTCTTTAGTCGGTCGGGGGTGCTGTACAGCAGGTGTTGCTTTAGCCCTTTGGGGCAGGCAAAGCCCTGAGTGGCGATGTGATTGGCGTCAGGTTTAACCGCCGTGACCTGATTGTCTTCTACCTGGACTTCAAGCCCGCACAACGATTCGCAAATACGGCAAAACGTTGTGTGGTTAGTTGTTTGCTTAGCGGTTTGCTTAGCTGTTTGCTTAGTTTTGTTGCTGCTCTTGTTGTTCATAAGGCTCTTGTGGGCCAGCGAACCAGCGCTTCACAGCAGCCCAGCCGCGCAGCCAGTCTTCTAAAATTACGTACAGACAAGGCACACCCAGCAAGGTGATAAAGGTGGCAAACAATACGCCCCAGGCCAGCGATACGGCCATGGGAATAAAGGGTGCCGTGGCGGGTGTGTTCGTCAACATAAGCGGGATCAACCCGACAAAGGTTGTTACCGAGGTGAGCATAATCGGGCGGAAGCGAGTAACGCAAGCGTCGAGCACGGCAGGATAAGCCTCACTGCCTTCTCGACGTTGGCGGTTAATGTAGTCCACCAGCACGAGCGATGCGTTAACCACCACACCAGACAGTGCGACTATGCCGAGAGCCGAGAAAAACATAAGCTGCACGCCCATGATCCAGTGGCCAAAAATAGCCCCAACTGCGCCAAAGGGTATAACGCTCATGATCACAAAGGGCTGCAGGTAACTTCGCAGCGGAATGGCCAACAGCATAAAGATCAGGATGAGCGACAAGACTGAACCCGCGGCAAGCCCCGCCAGGGCGTTAGTGCGCTCTTCCTGTTCGCCGCCAATCTGGATAGTGAGCGAAGGGTATTTCTCGAGCAGTGCCGGAACCATTTCGTTCTTTATCTTGGCGCTTACTTCCTCTGGCGAAATAGAATTGCGGTCAACGTCGGCGGTAACGGTGACTGAGCGTGAGCCGTTGCGGCGTTGGATCTTGGAAAAGCCCCGACGCAGATCAAAACGGGCCACACTGTAGAAGGGAACCTCGTCGCCTGCGGGTGTACGGATGTACATCTCTTCGAGGTTGCCAATAGAGGCGCGTTCGTCTTCTGGAAAGCGCACCATGACGCGGATGTCGTCTTGTCCGCGCTGCACGCGCTGTGCTTCTGCGCCATAAAAGGCGCTGCGCACCTGACCTGCGAGATCCGCGAGCGTAAGCCCCAGGTTGCGCGCTTCGGGTAACAGTCGTAGCTGTACTTCCTGTTTGCCGGAGCGGAATGAATCGCTGATATCGAACACGCCGGTGTAACGCGAGAGCTCTGATTTCATCTCTTCGGCGGCTTCGCGCATCACGCGCACGTCGCGGCCTTTGATCTGGTACTCAATAGGAGCGCCCGCAGAGTAGGAGTCGGCATCAAATTTGAGATTCACGACGTCGGGAATGTCTCCGACAAGCTCGCGCCAGCGATTGGCGAGTATCTTTGCGCTGGTGCCGGCACGTTCTTTTAGAGGTGCCAGATCGATAACGATCTCTGCAATGTTGCTGCGCCCTGCCTCGGGTGGACGACCGGGGCCGTCGCGGTCGACCAGCGAACCGATGCTGGTGAAGGTGTTTCGAATAACGGGGCTCTCTAAACCAAGATCACCAGTGAATTGCTCATTAAGCTCTACTGCGGCGGCCTCGATTCGGGCGGCAGCCGCAACGGTTACTCTGCTAGGCGTGCCCTCTGGCAATTCGACCTGCCCGTAGATGCGGCCGCCTTCTACAGCTGGGAAGAAGCCAAACACCACCCGCCCACTGGCGATGAGCGATATAGCGATCACCAGTACGCCCACCCCAAAAGCTGCTGTGGCGTAGCGCCAACGAATCGACCAGGCAACAAAGGGTTGATAGACCTCTTTGGAGAAGCGTTCGAGCTTGTCGGCGAGTCCGCCCTGAAACTTGTTCCAGCCCTTTGAGATTCTGTTCTTCGGCGGCGTGTTCACTCGATGCGCGAGATGTGATGGCAGAATGAGTTGCGATTCGATAATACTCATAGCGAGCGCAATCATTACCACGTAGCCGATAACAGAGAAGAAGTCTGACATACGCCCTTCGACGAGCACCAGCGGCAAGAACGCAGCTATGGTGGTAAGCACACCGAAGATTACCGGCACGCTAACTTCCCAGGTGCCATCGATTGCGGCTTGCACCTGATCTTTGCCCATCTGTTCGTGGGCGTACACGCGCTCACCAACCACGATGGCATCATCGACCAGAATACCCAGCACCAGAATAAACGCCATTACGGTCATGGTTGATATGGTGATGTCGACGTAGGGGAACATGCCAATCGTGCCAAGCAACGCAACGGGTATGCCTACCGCTACCCACATGGCTAGTTTGAACTTAAGGAACAGCGCGAGCACGATCAGCACCAGCATCAGGCCGCCTGCTGCGTTGGTGTTCAGAACTTCCAGTCGTTCTTCCAGCTCTTTGGACGTATCGATCCAAACGTCATAACTGAGACCTTCTGGCAGCGTCGGTTCTATCTTTTTCAGATAGGCCCGGGTGTCTTCGGCTATCGTGATCAAGTCTTCGGAACCCACCTGGGCCACGTTAACCACAACCGCGGGTTGGTTGTTATAACGTGCAACGAGTTCGCCTTGTTCAAAACCATCGCGCACAGTGGCTATGTCCCGCAAGGTAACGCGTGTGCCGTCTTTGTTGGTGAGCACCACTACATTGGCAAAGTCACTTCCGTTGTAGGCCTGTCCGGCCGTACGAATCAGAATCTCACCGTCGTTGGTGCGAATGGTGCCACCTGGCATGTCCAGAGAAGCCGTGCGAATAGCCTGCGCAACCTGATCGAGGGTAATGCCAAAACGTCGCAGTGAGTTCTCGGATACCTCTATTGATATTTCATAAGGACGGATGTAGCCCACCGAGACCTGGGAGACGCTGTCGAGTGCGGCAATGTCTTCGCGCATGTTTCGGGCGATCTCTTTTAGCGTTCGCTCATCGGCGTTGCCAAACAGTGCAATCTGCACAACGCGTCGCACTAGAGATACTTTGGATACGATTGGCCGCTCGGTTTCTGTTGGGAAGCTGTTGATGCCATCAACTCGCGACTTGATCTCGTTGAGTGCGACGGTGTCGTCGGCGTCCATAAAGAGTTCAGCGAAAACACTGCACACGCCTTCGGTGGCTGTACTTTGAATCTTGTCGATACCTTCGAGGCCTTCTATTGCCTCTTCAATACGTACGCAGACTGCTTTTTCTACTTCTTCGGGGGCAGCACCCAGGTAAGGCACGCTAACGCTTACAGCACGTACATCGATGTTAGGAAATTCTTCCTGATTAACAATAAGGGCGCCCAGTAGCCCGCAGACGACTAGAAAAACCATCATCAGGTTGGCGGCAACGGGATTGCGAACGAACCACGAGATTGCGGTATGCATAGCTGAGTTATCCGGTTTGCTTGCTGCTGTTGTCTCGATCGTCAGGCACCGGATTTACCGACATGCCATCGAGGGCGGTTTGCATGACGGACACGCAAATACTCTCGCCTTCGTTTAGCCCGCTCTTTATCAGCAGGTCGTCTTGATAGAGCCGCAGAAGCTCAATGTCGCGATAGCGAAGCTTTTTGTCTTCGTCAACAACTAACACCTGGTTATTGTCTCGCAGCGCCGAGCGTGGCAACACAACGACGTCGTTGGTTTCGCGTCCCTCGATATCTGCATTCACGAACAAACCAACAGACAGGGGAATCTCTTTGTCATCGGCGCCCACTCTAGCTACCAGGAATACCATTCGACTTGCGGTGTCTATAGCTGCTTCGGCGCGAACAATTGTTCCTTCCCAACTAATGTCTTGACCGGCGTACTCTGTGCTAAGCGTTACAGACGGCTGGTTGTCGATTGGCAATTCACCGCGTCGTGCAATTGGAATATCAAGGTAGGCGAGCTGGCGATCTGAAATCGGTAGACGAATTTCGACCTGATCTGAGGCGTAAATTTGCGCAACGGGTGTGCCGCGGCCAACAAACTGGCCGATGTCTACATTTCTGGAACGTACTAAACCAGTGAAGGGTGCACGGAGTTCAGTCCGGCCCACATCCTGTTGCGCCTGACTAAAGCTGGCGCGAGCATCTGTAAGTGAGGCTTGTGCCACACGCAGTGTTCGCAGTGAATTTTCTAGCTGCGCACGGGACGTGAGTTTGCGTTCTTCAAGGCTTTTTAAGCGTTTGAAGTCAAATTCGGCATGTTCGTGTTCGGCTTCTGCTCGTACCAGCATGGCTCGTGCACGTTCGCGAGAGTTGTTGTAGTCCTGGGGTTCAACCTTTACGAGCACTTCGTTTTTCTCGAAGTAACCGCCGGCTACAAGCTTTGGCGACATCCAAGAGACACGACCCGATACCTCCGGAATGAGCTGGCTTTCTGTGCTTGGCATGACGGTGCCTTGAGAGTGCACGCGCAAGGTAACCGTTTCGGGTGTTGCAGATCGTACTCGCACGGTAGTTGCGATGGGCTCTGGTGTGTCAGGCTTGAGTTCTGGTGCGGTGGCCAGAAGAGCCCACGCGCCAAAGCCGAAGATAACTAGAATTGTTAGGGGAATGATTAGTCTGAGGAACATTAGTTTACTGCTTTCTGTCGTTTACTGCTGGGGCTTTGATCAAGACGTGCAGCCTCAAAGGCTTGCATTACCGATTGCCGATTTAGATTTGAAAATGCCTCAAAAGTTGCACGCAGCGCCGAAACATCGCGCTCCGCCAGTGCTTTATCGAGTCGCCGTGCGTGCTGGGTGTAAGTTTCTATATCGAGCTGGTCGCGTGTGTAGGGTCGCAGCGGATCGATGCTCGGTTCAAATTGTTCAAACAAGGTTCGTGCGATGAGCTGGCAAATTAGATTGCCGCTGGTGAGCATGATCGCCTGCATCAACAAGAACCGCGCGGCCTGATGTTCTTCGGGTTCCATATCACTCTGTAAGAGTGGCTCGACCAAAGAGCGGATGTGCTCGATGTCATCGTCTGAACCGTTCTTAAGAGCGCCTTCTGCAGCAATTGCCGTGAGCGCGCTGATGACAGTAAGAATTTGATCCAGAAGCTTTGCGTCCGGCAGCTCACCTCTGGCCATCAATCGGCCCACCACGTCGAGACTTGCGTGCTGGATGGCATTTACCCGCGCGCCGCCTGGTTGAATGCTCGCAAGCCCCATCTGCTCGAGCTGCTTCATGGCCTCGCGAACGGCGCCGCGGTTTGCTTCGAAACGCGCCGACAGATCCCGCTCGGAAGGGAGGCGCTCGCCCACGCGATAGTGCCCGGACAGGATGTCCTCGATGAGCGCATCAGCAATAGTGGTGTGCTTGCCTGCCATGGGTGCTGGGGGATCCTGAGTGAAAAAACTGTGAAATTGATCAGACCACTTTGATCAGACCGGAGTGGTCAGACCAATTTGGTCCGGGCAGTTTACTCAGAACAGGGCAGAAGTCCAGCTAAATGCTACCTTGGGTAACAGTTGGTCTTACGATTTGTGGGCTGGTCGCGGTTTTTAGGGGCTGAACGGCCAGTTAGATGACCTATTTGAAGACCGCACACCATTTCTTGCGTGCTGTGGGGGTAAGTACGGGCCACATGCTGGTGAGCAGATTCTCTCGGTATTGATGGCCGAACTGTTCCGCGGGGATAATTTTCTTCTGCCACAGAAGAATGGCGGCCCAGCCTCCGGTGGCGAGCCTTCTGAGCAAGGCTTCGCGGTTGATGTCGGGTTCAATTTCACCCAGCTCAAGCATTTCATCGACGCGCGCGCCGGTTTCGCCCATGGCACTGTTGAGCAGTATTTGTACGATTGCATCTTCAGGGGATGCGTTAATGAGCATGAGAATCATGGCCTCGGCATAGGCCGGGTGCAGGTTCATTTGATCTGTAACGGCGTCGGCCCGGGCGAGTACCCGGGCGATGCCGCGCGCTTCCGTGGCTGATACATCCCAGTCAATGTGCTGCAGCATGTCGCTTAGGGCCGCAAGCACCAGCGTGTCTTTGTTTTCGAACTGGTTATAGAGGGTGGTTGGCGACACGCCTGCCGTTAACGCCAGATCGCGCATGTTGAGGCCTTCGTAGCCGTTTTCAGACAGCGCGGTGCGGGCGGCAGCGAGAATCCGCTCGCGGCGTTCTTGCTGGCGAGGCGTGCGGCGCTTATTGGGGCTAACGGGCATAACGCATATTACCAGTCAGGCCAGACGGGTGGTTCGATGATAGTGGAGCCATTGTGGAGGTGGGTGTACTGGCGTTGGCTGGTTCAGCCCGCGCTTGCTGAATCTTGCTCGTCCATCTCTGCAATTCTTGGGTCATTTGGGTGCATCCAGCGGTCGTCGATTACCTGAGCCACCCGCAGCTCAGGCGGGATGTTATCGATACCGATCATCTGATCAGCGGCCTGATTCCAGTGGTAGATGCGCGCTTCCTGATAACTTAAAGGCACGCCCTTGAAGCCCCATGACTCCACGGACTTTTGAATCCAGGCGCCGAATTCGGTGTCTTCGAGCAGCACATCAGAGAGCTTTTCGCCGTTGTTTTGGGTCCACAAGTCGGGGCCTGGGCCATCACCCCAGTCAGGTGCGGTGGTCCAGGTTTCGAGCCGACACTTGTTGATTCCGTTCGGCCAGAATTGCAACGGTGGCACCATAAAGTGGCTGAGTGGCGACACCCAGTTAGGAAAGATGCCGTAGGACTGTGTGCAGGTGCGGCCAATTTCGGACACCGTGTCTATCTCTGGCGCACCCGGGAGTCGTTCGGTGCGGCTGGCGAGGTTTTTTTCAGGCGTTGGAGCGATCATGCGGCCGTGGCCGTTCGGATAAAGCGTATTTACGTTGCGGCGATTGTCGAGCATAGGCGCGACAGTATTGGGGTGAATACTGGGCACGTGGTAGACCTCGGTGTTGGCCTCCATTGCGATCTTCCAGTTGCAGTCGAGATCGAAGATGTGCCGTGCCGACAGTCTGCATTTGTCGAACTGAAACTCTTGCCATTCCTGCGCAATAGGGCCAAGCCAGTCGAGCAGTGAAGGCGCATTGTCGTCGAAGTTAACAAAGATGAAATTGCCAAAGCGTTCGCAGCGGATTGACTGTAGCGAGCGGCAGGACTTATCTAAGTCGCGAAAGTCTTCTTCGTCGCGCAGCGCGATCAGATCGCCTGCGTGTGTGTAGCTCCAACCGTGGTACTTGCAGGTCAGAAGCGGGCGCTTACCAAAGCTGTCGGTGACTATAGGCGCACCGCGGTGACTGCAGGTGTTGTAAAACGCGTTGATCTTGCCGCCCGGCTCAGCACTTTTCTCGTGGACAATAATTACGGGCTGGCCCGCATTCTCCCAGAGCCGGTAGCACCCTGGTTCCGGTACTTCGTCGATGTGCGACGCCAGCAGCCAGGATTTGCGCCAGATATGTTGCTGCTCCAGCTCAAAAAATCGCGGGTCGGTATAGCGGCCGCCGGGCAGGTCAGGAAGGTCTGGAAAGTCGCGCGGTGGTTCTGTGCGAGCCGCCTCGAATTCCATCAGGGCGTAGATGCGGTCGATATCTGGTTGATCCATAGTTTCTAGCCTGTTGCCGTCTGTCGTCCGATTAGCATTGCCAACCCTTAGCTCAGAGTTTGCGTGGTTGGAGGGCTTGTCGCAAATGCGTAGGCTTGCAGGTGGGCCCAGTAACCTGGAACAGGTGTAAATCATGGTAGACAACATGTCGAAGCGCGGATTTGACCCCCTGCGCTACCGATTTCAAGACGAAGCTCCCGAGCCTGGCGCAGTGACGCGCCTTGCTGACGGGGTGTTTTGGGTGCGCATGCCCATGGGTGGGCGACTGAATCACATCAACGTTTGGTTGCTGCGCGACGGACCCGGCTGGACCATTGTCGATACCGGCATCCCCACAGACGCGGTGAAAGGCCATTGGGAAACAATATTTGCGAACCACCTTGATGGCTTACCTGTGACCCGGGTTATTGCCACTCATCTGCATACGGACCACACAGGACTCGTTGGCTGGATTACCAAGCGGTGGGGCTGTGAGCTGTGGATGAGTCGGGCGGATTTTTACATGTGCAAGGTAATGGCGGCCGATGGCCCATCCGATGTGCCCGATGATGCTATTCGCTTTTATCGCCGAGCCGGCTTTACTGAGGATCGGCTTGATCGATACCGAAAACGCTTTGGTCAGTTTGGAGCGAACATGCCGCCGTTGCCCGCGGGGTACAGACGCATAAGCGATGGCCAATACATTGAGATTGGCAACAGGGAATGGCGCGCGGTTATTGGCCACGGTCATGCGCCAGAGCATGTGTGTCTTTATTGTCCTGAACTGAAACTGATTATTGGTGGCGATCAACTGCTGCCTCGCATCACGCCCAACGTTAGTGTGCAGCCCAGCGAGCCGCACGCTAATCCGCTCATGGATTTCCTGAACACTTGCGCGCGATTTCGCGAGCTGTTGCCACCTAACTTGCTGGTGTTGCCATCGCACGAAGATCTTTATGAAGGCGTGCACGAGCGGCTAACTGCACTCATCGATTGGCACGAAGTTGGGCTCGAGAAACTCTATGACATGTGTAACGAACCGAGGCGTGCTGTTGATGTGTTTCCGGCGCTGTTTAAAAGTGAAATTACTGACATGAGTTTCTTCCCCGCAACCGGTGAGTCGATCGCCCACTTGCACTGTGCGTTAGAGCGTCGAATGCTCACGGTTGAGGAAGATGAGAATGGGGTTGCCTGGTGGCAACAAGCATAAGCCTGGCGGCAACAAGCCTAACCGTAGGCCATTTCCAGAATCTCGAGCACGTTTTGTACTTGACCGGTCCAGTACCAGATTGAGCCGCCCACGACTGCAGCCGCAACTATCATGGCTATACGCTCAAGCTGGTGCTTTTTCTCTTCGGAGTTCCGTTGAGAGTTTTCTTCAGGTGTCACGTCTTCAGGAGTCATCAAGAAAATCCAATCCACCGGCCGCTCGCGGCAACTGTGAACCACAGGAGCATGGAAGTAATTGCAAGCGACCTCATCGCCCAGGGGTTGATGCTTGAGTGGTCGAATCGCAGCAAGGGCCGGCGAACGGCGTAGACAAACACAATGCCCACAGCGAGGCAGGTCATTTTTGCCCAAAAGCTCTCGTTGTAATACAGCTTGAGCGATACCGCTGACGCCATAAAGATTCCGCTCACCACAGCCATTGCGAGGCCAATGCCAAACCAGCGATGGGTATTGTCGATGACAACTTCCGAAGGCACATCGCGCAACAGCAGATTGAGCAAGCGTAGATCACCCAGCAGCACCATGCCGCCAAGGAGCGCCATGGCCAGCAGATGGAACATTTGCACAACGGCAAACACGCCACCGTAAGACTTGGACAAAGTGGCGAGCCACGATGTATCAAGCCATTCGAAAAAGGGTAGGGTTTCAATCATGCCCATTTAACCTTCAGACAATGCTTCGAGCTCATCGACGCAACCCGCTGCCCAATACATAAACCCGCTCATTTGCTTGTGGCAGTCAAACCAGTCGTAGGCGATGGTGCGGCCAGTGATTACAACGCCCGACCATAGAGTGAGTGACGCCGCAGCGGCGTAGCGAATGTTTGCGGGTGGCCTGGCTCGAGTATCCCAACTATCAACGCTTGCGCGCATTCGCGCTCTGAACAGTAGAGCGTTTGCGGAGGCTGCAATGAGCAGCACTACTTTAATTCGAAACCATAAGCTCTGAGTGGTCCTAACGGGGATGGCGTAGTACAGGAGAAAACCTGTGATAAACATAACGGCCATTCCGAACAGCATCGGTTTATCGAGCCGATCTGCGATAGTTGAGGCTGGCACGCTCGGAAAAATCCACCCGAGCATGCGCAAGTCGATGATGATTAGCATGCCAAGAAAAATCATGAGCGTTAACACGTGGGTCGATTCGACCCAGTTGTACATATAGAACGATTCATGCAGAGCGGTGCTGGACTCAAAGGTATCAAGCCATTGCGCAAGTGTTAGGAGTAGTTCGTTTAGGATGCCGGTCTCGGTTTAGTTCTTTTGGTTTTGATTGGGTGCGAAGCAATTTCTCAATAGCGCATGTTATAGTTTTTACGACTTTGAGTTAAGGAGCAGTTATGCGCTGCCACGAGGTAGATTACGAGATTTTTGGCGACGATATGCAGATCGTCGAAGTGGAACTTGACCCCTCTGAAGTGGTGATCGCCGAGGCGGGTGCCATGAACTACATGGAAGACGGCATCGGTTTTGAAACTAAGATGGGTGACGGCTCCAAGCCTTCGGGGGGCGTGCTCGATTCGATTCTGAATGTGGGCAAGCGTGTGATAACTGGCGAATCCATTTTCATGACGCACTTCTCCAATAATGGCGAAGGTAAAAAACGCGTTGCTTTTGCGGCACCCTATCCGGGCAAGATTATTCCGATCGATATGGCGCAAATGGGCGAGGAACTCATCTGCCAGAAAGATGCGTTCCTGTGTGCCGCCTTTGGCACCGGCCTGGATATTGCGTTTAACCGAAAATTGGGCGCGGGGTTTTTTGGTGGCGAAGGATTTATTCTGCAGCGTTTGCGCGGTGATGGTCTTGCGTTTGTGCATGTCGGCGGAACGGTGATCAAACGTGAGCTTAAAGACGAAACTATTCGGGTAGATACTGGCTGTATTGCCGCATTTACGCCGGGCATCGATTACGACATCGAGCGTGCGGGCAATCTGAAATCCATGGTGTTTGGCGGTGAAGGCCTGTTTCTCGCTACGTTGCGCGGTACGGGCACGGTGTATTTGCAAAGCCTGCCGTTTTCTCGCCTGGCTAATCGGGTGATGCGTGCGGCATCAGTAGGCGGATCCAAGGGCGAGGGCTCGGTGCTCGGCGGCCTAGGCGACATATTCGGCGATAGATAGCGAAAATACTAAAGCCTGCGGGCTTTAGCTTGATGGGGAGCGATAGCTCCATACGCCTGTGCGAGCCACGCCGTATAAAAAGAGCGCAAGCGAAACAAACATCGCTGGTACCAGGGCATCCAGTGTGCCTACCGACTCTATGATGATGCCAAGAATAATCGCACCGATAGGCGCGCTGCCCATCATGCCCAGAGTCAGCACGCTCATGATCCTGCCGCGAAACTCAGGGGGGGCTGATTCCTGAATAATGGTGCGGCTTAGGGTGGATGTGAAACCCATATTGATACCCCAGCCAATAGTGGCGACCACCAGCAACCACCAGCTGGGTTTTATCCACATCAACCACAGCACAATGATGCGCGATAGCTGCATCAGCAAGAACAGGCGTCCGGGTTGTTTGAACGGCATGAGTTTTAGCATGAGTGCGTTCGCACACATCGCGCCTGCAAAAAACACAGCCATCATAATGGCGAGTAGCTGTGCGTCGCCGTCATAAACCCGCTTTATGATGTACGGAAAGGCGGTCATAAAAGCGCCAGCGTTAAATATGCTTGACACAAAGTTGATGAGCAAAACCTGAAAGATCACCTGGTGCTTGAAGGTTGCGGCCAACCCTTCGCGAATGTTTTTGAGCGCTTCGCGACTACTTTCTAGCGGGCTTTGTTTAGAGAGCTCGCTGCTGGGTGTAACAACCGACAGTCTGCGAATCATCAATGCACCCACCACGAGAGACACCGCCTGGCATACCAGCACGGTGGTCAGGCCAATGTTGTCGAGCTGTCCGGCCAGAAACAGGCCGATGATTTGCACCAGAAATCCGATAGCAGTAGCAATAGACACGCCTTTTTGAATGTCGTCTGCCGCGGCCACCCGATTTAAAATTGCTTGCTGGGCGGGCATAGAAAAAGAAATTACCGTGCTCATGCCCAGCCCCCAGATCACTACCGACCATTCGGCGAGTTCTCCCAGGCCAACGATCACAATCAGGAACAGCGGCAGCAGGGGTGCGAACAGATAGACCTTGAGCAGTAACGCGCGCGGATCTGATCGATCTGCGCTCGCGCCGCCCCAGAGCATAAGAAACAAACCTGGGATACCCATCAACGCTTGCAGCACGCCCACTCGATCTGCAGGCAGCAGCAGTACGCCGATCAGCAACCAACTGATCAGCAATTGCTGCATCGCAAAGGCGAGACCGACAAAGCCGGTTGATCCCAGGTAGGCGCGAAACTCGGTGGTCACCGGTCGAGTCGTGCCTGCAGGAAGGACAGTGTGTCTGCGGCTGAGCGCTCCGGGATTTCTTCCATGGGCAGGTGGCCGACATTGGGATAGATGATCAATTGGGTATCCGGCAGTATTTCTGCAAAGCGATTTGCGTGGCCGACGGGAATGATGGCGTCGGTTTCGCCCCACAGTATGAGTGTTGGCATGCCTAGCGTTGCAAGATCTGCTTCGGTTTCTGGGCTTGCAGAGCCGTAGGCTGCGAATCGCGCAATTGTTGCTGCTCGGGTGCCGGTTCGCATGCCCATGTTGTAGTAGAGATCGATCATGTCGTCGGTGACTTTGCTTTCGTCATCAAATGCCGCGCGCAACCCTTGTGCAGTGAGGCTTCTTGCGTCGAGCTGCGCCGCGATTCGGCGAAACCAGGGTTTGCGGAGAAGCCGAAACACCAGCGGTCCGCTGTCTTCGTTTGTGATTGATGCACTGTCTTCTCGCCACCCGGGCAGACCAGAGGCATTCACCAAAATCATCGCGCTCACGTGCTGTGGGTTTTGCAACGCGTAGCGCCAGGTTACGCCACCGCCCATTGAGTTGCCGCCAAGTGCAAATCGATTGATGCCGAGGTGTTGCATAAGAGCTGCGACAGTCTGTACCTGAGCGTCAGAGTCATAGCGGTTTGTGGGCACCGCGCCGGTGAGTCCGTGGCCCGGGAGATCAAGCGTAATTACCCGATAGGTAGCGCCCAGTATTTTGATCCAGGGCTCCCAGGTGTGAAGCGATGCGTTTGATCCGTGCACGAGCACCAGTGGCGAACCTTGGGTGTTTCCCTGATCCCGAAAGTGCACCCGGGCGTTATCTGCAGTTGTTAAGAATTGTGACGCCTCGTTGGTGTACTTTGCATCGACGGTCGCGGCGTCAAAATCGGGCTCAAACAACCAAAAGGCGCCTGCGATGATCAGAACGATTACCAAAGCAGGGATCGCGATGGCGATATTTTTTTTCATGCCCGAATTCCTTGCTGCGCCGCTTGGAAGTTGGTGCGCCGCTTGCGAGTTCATCATACTCTGGGTGAGGCTTAATTTAATTTTGGGGAGTTAAACCATGTCTAATACCAATTCAGCGGCTGGTTTGGGACGATTAGCCGGTAAAGTGGCGGCTATCACCGGAGGGTCCAGCGGTTTCGGCGAAGCGGCCGCTCGGCTGTTTGTTAGTGAAGGTGCCCGGGTTGTCATTGGAGACATCCAGGACGATGCCGGTCAAGCGGTCGCAGATTCCATCGGCGATGCGGCGCGATTTGTCCACTGTAACGTAACCCGGGAAGACGACATCGCTAACCTCGTTGACACTGCGGTTAAAGAATTTGGCCAGCTCGATGTCATGTTTAATAACGCGGGCATCGTTGGGTCGGTAGGCCCCATCGAAACGGTAGATGCAAAAGAGTGGTCGGCCACTACCGCCATATTGCTCGACGGCGTGTTCTTCGGCATGAAGCATGCCGCCCGGGTAATGAAGCCGCGCAAAACCGGTGCCATTGTGAGCATGTCGAGTACCGCTGGAATAATGGGTGGTCTGGGTCCGCATGCTTATACAGCGTCCAAGCATGCAGTGATTGGCATAACAAAAAGCGTTGCCTCTGAACTTTGTCACTTTGGCATCCGGGTGAACGCTATAGCCCCGCACAGCATGGCGACTGCCATGATTTCTGGTCTGTCGGGCGATCCCAGTGATATCGAAGGTGCAAAGGCCGATTTGGCTTCAAGGTCACCACTACCTGGTCGACCTGGGCTGGCAGAAGATGTGGCAAACGCCGCCCTTTGGCTTGCATGTGATGAGTCTGGCTATACCAATGGTCACACGTTGACGACGGACGCTGGCGTTACTACGGGTGCATCTGCTGCGGCGCCAGCTTTCAACCAGGCGGCGCCAATGATTAGAGAAGCCGGCAAGCGCGGACTCTGATTCTTCTTAGGAAACAGAAGCAGAAGCGGCCTTGTTCATGGCGTTGGCCAACTCGATGTCTAACGCCGTGATGCCGGCTGCATCGTGGGTCGTAAGATCAACCCGGACCTGATTGTAGACGTTGAACCATTCCGGGTGATGATCCATGCGCTCTGCGACTAGAGCCATTTGAGTCATAAAACCAAAAGCTGCTACAAAGTCCGCAAATAGATAGCGGCGGTGCAATTTGCCGTCTTCCAGCGTCCAGCGGTTCTCTTTGGAGCCAGAGGCGCCTGTTTCCGCTGCATTGAGCGTTTCTAGTGCGGCGGTGAGCTCTTCGGGGGTCAGTTTGTTTCTGGGTTGTGCCATGTCAGGCCTCGCTTCGATCGGCGATTTGTGCAAGATTTGGGTACAAAATACCAGTTAGCCGGGGAGGGCTCATGAATTTTGAATTTTCAGACGAACAAAATCTGCTGCGGGATCAGGCGCGCGGATTCTTAACGGATAACTGCCCACCGGAGGTGGTCCGAAAAGTACTCGATGGCGAAGAGCCCTGGGCGCAAGGGCTGTGGCAGAAGATCGTGGAGATGGGGTGGACGGCCACCGCGATTCCCGAAGAATTTGGCGGGTTGGGTCTTTCGCACCTCGAACTTGTTGTTATTGCTGAGGAGCTCGGTCGCTCTGCGGCTCCAGTGCCATTCTCCTCTTCGGTCTATCTGGCCACCGAGGCCATTCTTGGTGCTGGGTCGCAGGCGCAAAAAGAGCAGTGGTTGCCCAAACTGGCCGCGGGCGAGGTGATTGGTAGCCTTGCTTATGCAGAGGGCGCAGGCCAGACCACGGCCAGCTCGCTGACTACGAAAGTTGCGAACGGCAAGCTTAGTGGTACCAAGACCGTGGTTGCCGATGCGCAGATCGCGCAGCTTATGGTTGTGGCGGCGCACAGTGGCAGCGGCGATGGCGCATCGCTCTATCTGGTGGATATGAGTGATGCGGGTGTGAGCTGTGAGCCGGTCAAGACACTCGATCCTACTCGCCCTCACGCGAACGTCACTTTCGACGGCGCAGCGGCTGAGCTTTTGGGTGGCGAAGGCCAGGGTTGGACGCAACTCGAAAAGCTGTTCGATCGTGCCGCCGTCTTGTTCGCCTGGGAGCAGCTTGGCGGCTCTGAAGCGTGCCTTGAGATGGCAAAAAATTATGCGCTGGGACGCTTCGCTTTTGGTCGCGCCATCGCCTCTTATCAGGCCATCAAGCACAAGCTGGCCGACATGTATGTGAAGAACACACTGGCCAGATCCAACGCTTACTTTGGCGCCTGGGCGCTGGCCACAGACGCTGCAGAGCTGCCATTGGCGGCGGCGACTGCCCGGGTGGGGAGCACCCAGGCCTACTACTTTTCGTCCAAGGAAAATATTCAGACCCACGGCGGTATGGGCTACACCTGGGAGTTCGATTGCCAGTTTTACTATCGGCGTTCGAAGCTCCTGGCGGTGGCGATTGGCAGCGAAAATGTGTGGCAAGAGAAACTCTTGCAGGCGGCCGAACAGAGCAATGCGGCCTAGTCATCAGGCGACAAGGTTAGTTGTCTAACGCATTTTCTAGTTTAAAAAATACAGATATTACAGAGAGTTACACGATGGATTTCGAAGAAACTAAAGAAGAGACGGCGTTCCGAGAAGAAGCACGGAGCTGGCTCACAGCCAACGCACCCAAGGCCTCCGAGCTAAAGGGCTTAACTGGCATGGACGCGGCCAAGCTGTGGCAGAAGCGCAAGGCAGACGCGGGCTGGGCCTGCATCCGCTGGCCTAAAGAATTTGGCGGCCGCGAAGCGAGCGCCATCGAGAACGTTATTTTTTCTCAGGAAGAAGCCAAGCTCGATCTGCCTGAAACGGGCGTGTTCAGCATTGGTCAGGGCATGGCCGCGCCCACGCTCATGGCCTGGGCGGACAAGGAGGCACAGAAGCGATTCATCCCCAAACTCGCCAGCGGTGAAGACATCTGGTGCCAACTCTTCAGCGAACCGGCAGGTGGCTCAGACCTGGCGGCATTGCGAACCAAGGCTGAAAAGGACGGTGACGACTGGGTGATCAATGGCCAGAAAATCTGGACCTCCGGGGCGCACTATTCTGACTGGGGCATTCTGGTGGTGCGCACTGATCCAACGGTTCCGAAGCACGCGGGACTGACCTATTTCTACCTCGACATGAAATCACCAGGCATTGAGATCAAGCCTATTCGACAAATCTCTGGCGATTCGAATTTCAACGAAGTGTATTTCACTGACGTGCGGATTCCCGATAGCCAGCGCATGGGTAATGTGGGCGACGGCTGGAAGGTGTCGCTCACTACGCTCATGAACGAGCGGGCGAGCATCGGCTCTGGGGGCGGTGGCGTGAAATTTAATACGCTGAAAGATCTGGCGCAGAACGTGAATATTGGGGAGCGGCCGGCTATCGAAGATTCGGCGGTTCGGGCCAAGCTTGCCAGCTGGTATGTGGAAGAGGCGGGGCTTAAGTACACCTCATTTCGCACGCTGTCAGCGATCTCGCGGGGTGAAACTCCTGGACCAGAGAATTCGATTGGCAAGCTTGTAGGGGCGCGCAAGGCTCAGGACATGGCCTCTTACGCGATCGATTTGCTGGAACAGCAGGGCATCGTTCGCGATGCCGAGTTCGACAAGAAGTTCGGCTCGTTGTTTCAGGATACCTATATGGCGATTCCTGGCTTGCGCATCGCTGGGGGAACCGACGAAATCATGGCCAACATCATCGCCGAGCGAGTATTGGGGTTGCCGCAGGAACCGCGAGCCGATAAAGGCATCCCGTTTAACGAGGTGCCTACCGGTAACTGACTCTAGCGGTTACCGACCCAACGACGATGGATTCGGCTTGCCTCGCGCTGTTGATAGGCTTCGTATTCGAAGTCATCGATAGCGCCGTTGGCATCAGCGTCGAGGTCTTTAAATCCAGACCGCTGATTTAGTTCTGCACCGATTTCTGAGCGGCTGAGTCGACCGTCTTTATTGCGATCCAGGTTCTTGAAGTTGGGTACGACGCGATCAGTCCTTGGGGCAGTTGCCGGTTTTGCAGAACTGGTTCGGCTGGCTCTTCGCATAGGGCCGTTAACTAGTTCGCGTTTGCCGTTTTCGTAGGTCGCTTTTTTGCTGCCGGCCGTAATGGTGGCGGTGCCCGATGTTGATAACGCGGTGGAGCTCTCTGAGCTGCTTCCATCCTCGGTGTCATTTCCTTCTGAGTCACTTTCAGAAGCGCTACGTACATCCGCACTGTCGGGCCAGTTGTCTGCGTTAAAGCGGTGAGCCACTTCCAGATCTTCCATCCGCAGAATCACCGGATCGCCATTTGCCACCTGCGACAAGGCTCGTGGCTCAACAGCAATAAGGCTGTTCTCTACCAAAAAGCTGCCGATTGAGATCACTACAAATTCCAGGCTGCCAGTTTTGGGATCTATAGAAAAATCTTCGATGTTGCCCAACTTGTCACCGCCATCGGTTTCAACCGGGTGGCCAATCAAGTCGGTTATTTTTACGGAGCTCGCTGATGCAGGGATTGCCACTAATGCCGTCACCAGGGTTATGGCGAGTAGTGAAGATCTCTTCAAGAGAGAGTTTGGTACAGTGTTAAGTGTGCTGGCGCTCGCGCCGCGCAGAGTCTTTGTTAATGCTTTCATAACATTGAGGCTATTCGGAGGCTTACAACTCGGCAAGTATTTTTTCTTTTTGAATTGTAGGTCGTCTGTACGTACCGAAGTTAGGGGGCTTGCGGCGCATTGATTGAGTCAATTTGTGTAAACTCCTGTTAGAGACCCGACCGATTTAAGTTTCGGACTTCAACACTGAACGCACTAAACTCCGAAGGTGAATAGGCGTTTAATACGTAGTAAAAGAGTAACAAGTAGTAAAAGAGCAACACGTAATGAGTGCACTGGCCGCAGAAGTAGCGGAAAGAGATCGGGCGAAAAAAGCCAACGCTAACTGTTTGGGCAACAAGGCGTCGCTGCCGTTGCCTGATAGTTCCCAGGTAGACGTGGTGGTTATAGGCGGTGGACCTGGTGGTTCCACCATTGCCACTATGCTTGCAACTGAGGGTGTAAGTGTTGTGCAGCTCGAAAAGGCTCAACATCCTCGATTCCATGTCGGCGAATCCTTGTTACCGAATAATTTACCGATACTCGAACGCCTTGGCGTGGCTGATGAAGTTCGTCGCATAGGCGTAAGAAAGGCCGGCGCCGATTTTACGTGCGAGATCGACGGTGAAAGCAGTCTGTTGCAAACCTTTCGGTTCGATCGGGCGCTAGGTGATTCGCCCGAGCATGCCTGGGAAATTACCCGTTCTGAGTTCGATGAGCTGTTGTTCAACAATGCTCGCGACAAAGGCGTAAGCGGATTCGAAGGCTGCACTGTCAAGTCGGTCGAAGAACGTGATCAAAACGGCTTGTTGCATGTAGTTTGTAGCAACAGTGAAGGAGAGGTGCGGCGGGTGCCGACTCGCTTTGTGGTCGACGCATCCGGCCGCGATGGCTTTATGGCGCGCAAGAATCATTGGCGAAAAAAGAACGGCAAGCATGCGAGCGCGGCCATCTTTGGGCATTTCACCGGTGTCCCTTATCGCGATGGCATTGATGCGGGCAACATCAGTATTTACTGGTTTGATCAGGGTTGGATCTGGATGATCCCTCTGAAAGATGGTCGCATGAGCGTGGGTGCAGTGTGTTGGCCTGACTATTTGAAATTGCGTGATAGCGACACCGAAACCTTCCTGCGACAAACGCTGGCGCGCTCCAAGGCGGCAGGCTTGCGGATGAAAGATGCGGTTGCCGTTGAGCCGGTTAGAGCCACAGGTAACTATTCCTACAGATCCGATCGACTATGGGGCGACGGCTATCTGCTGGTCGGCGATGCCTACGCCTTTGTAGACCCTGTATTTTCCAGCGGTGTCTATCTGGCGATGAGTTCTGCAGAACGCGCGTTGCCGGTTGTTAAGGCTGCGCTATCTGGTAACCGTGGCGCTTATCGTGGTGCAGCCAGAACCTATCAGTCGCAGGTGAATCGAAAGATCTCATCCTTCACCTGGTTTATCTACCGATTCACCACACCCACCATGCGCGATTTGTTTCGCAACCCGCGTAACGATTGGCAAATCGAGCAATCGGTGATCTCTATGCTCGCCGGTAACGGCGACGGCTCGAGCGCTATTCGTAAACGACTGCTCGCGTTTCGCGGGATCTACCAGCTAAATCGTGTACTGCGACTGCCAGAAACCTTCAAGGCCTGGCAACGCCGCCGCAAGAACGCGAAGCTCGTCTTTCAAGACGAGCAGATCATGAGTTAGCGGCGCGCAAGGTTTTTGAGCTCCGTCTCGAACCCCGCGTTTGATCCCAGTAGCAAAGCCTTTGCTCGTGATCCCTACCCAGCATATGCCGCGCTTCGGTCAACGCCGGGGCTTACCTACTATGAGCCGTTTGATACTTATCTTGTTGCCCGATTCGATGACGTAAGTGCGTTGGTTAAGGACCGGCGGCTGGTTAGAACACTTGATGCATTCTGTTCTGCTACGCAGATTGCCGAGCAGAAGCGTCGGGATAACTGGCACGACATGCCGTTCCACTCACGCTTTGTTCAATTCAGCATGCTCGACAGCGATGGCGAGGTGCACGATAGATTGCGCCAACAGGTCTTTCAGTTTTTTGGTCCGGCTCCGATTGCGCGTATGCGGGCAGCGCTCGAGCCGCAAATCGAAGGTTGGGTGAAAGAAGCGATTGGCAGTGGTTCGTTTGACTTTGTTTCTGATCTGGCGGCAAAGGTCCCTGGCTATGCTATTGGCACTTTGATGGGCGTGCCGCCTGCCGATTGCGAACAGATTCGTCAGTGGTCTGAGCAGATAGTGCAGTATTTTGATCCGGATCGAAGCGAGGCGCGGAAACAGCTGGCGGAATCAACCACTCAGACCTTCTATGAGTATTTGCTAGCTCTTGTAGAACACAGGCGCAGCCTTGCAGAACACAGGCGGCCGGAAGATCTGCTGACCAAGCTTGTTGCCGTTGAGGCGGCGGGACTAGTCACCCACGACGAGCTGTATTCAACCTGTATGCTCATCGTGATGGCAGGGCACGGTTCGACGCTTGATGTTATGGGGAGTGGCATGCGGGCGCTCGTTGAGTTTCTGGATGAACAGATGTCGTTGCGTGCAAACCCTGCGCTTATGAAAACGGCGCTGCCCGAGATTTTTCGGTTTGACTCGCCGTTGCCATTCTTTCACCGCTACGCAGCCCAGGATGTTGAGGTTGGTGGCGTGAAATTCAGGCAAGGCACGCGCTTTGGACTACTCTATGGTTCGGCCAACCGAGACTCAAAGGCGTTTGAGAATGCCGATCGGTTTGATGTTAGTCGCTTTCCTAATCGACACCTGGCGTTTGGTGGTGGCGCGCATTTTTGTCTTGGCAATCATCTGGCCAGGCTGTCGATGGATATTCTGTTTAGCTGCTTGCTCGCATCCACAAAAGAGATTCACGCGGCTGGTGAGCCCGAATACAAACCCGGATTGAGCGCGCGTGGCCCTGCTCGACTGCCTATTCGCGCCAGCGTTTAAGAATGAGTGACGTGTTGATGCCGCCAAAAGCGAAGTTGTTACTCATCACGTAGTTGGTATCGATGTTGCGGCCGTCCGCCATTACGTAGTCGAGCTCGCCGCAGTTGGGTTCAGATAGATTGAGTGTTGGTGCAAACCAACCCTCGTTCATCATCATCAATGCAGCCCAGGCTTCTATTGATCCGCAGGCGCCCAATGTGTGGCCAATATGGCCTTTTAGCGAGGCCACGGGCGTGTTGCTCATGCCCGCGTGTTTTAGTGCTTCTGCTTCGGCTGCGTCGCCGTATTCGGTAGCGGTTGCGTGGGCGCTGACAAAGCCTATGTCTGAGGCGTTGAGCCCTGCGTTGGCGAGCGCCATGTCGATGCACTGGGTTTGGGTTTGGGCCTGGGGCCGGGTGATGTGTGCCCCGTCTGCGTTAGTCGCAAAACCCGCCACCTCACCCAGGATAGTGGCGTCGCGGGCGCGCGCGTGTTCGAACTCCTCCAAGACAAAAGTGCAGGCGCCTTCGCCAAGCACCAGCCCATCACGACCTTTGTCAAAAGGACGCGAAGCCGTGCTGGGGGATTCATTGCTTTTGCTGGTAGCGAGTAGCGAATCGAAAACTGCAGAGTGAATTGCCGTCAGTTCATCGGCGCCACCGGCGAGCATCATGGTTTGCTGGCCGTTCTGAATCGCCTCGCAGGCGAAGCCTATCGCCTGGCTTGCTGCCGTGCAGGCCGTGGTTGTGGTGAGCACTCGACCGGTTAAGCCAAAGTACACGCCGATATTCACCGGTGCCGTGTGCGTCATGGCGCGAATGTAGCTGGTGGATTTGAGCTCTTCGGTAGTGTGGTCGTTGAGCAGGCCAAAAAATTCCTGCATACCTTCAACGCTGCCTTGAGCCGAACCATAGGCAACGCCTACCTGACCGCTCGATAGCCAGTTATCGCCTTTCTTGTAACCCGCCTCGGCGAGTGCGAGTTCGCTTGAGCGAACTGCGAGTTGGGCAACCCGGCCCATGCTACGCAAGGTGCGGCGACGATAGTGAGAGGGTGGGCTGAACTCGCAAGGTGCTGCCATATGGCAGATTAGACCTTCGATACGTTGCCAATCGGGCATTGTTGTAATGGCGCAGGTGTCACTCTTGAAGGCTCGACTTATGGTTGACCAGTCGTGCCCGAGCGGCGTGATGCCGCCTATACCTGTAATCACTACCCTTCTTTTGTTCGCTTGCGTGTTGTTCG
>CAZFIA010000008.1:0-9430 GCA_964519335.1 uncultured Pseudomonadales bacterium | reverse complement strand
TTTGTACTAGCCCGCCAACCCGCCATCGACGCCAATCACCTGGCGCGTGATGTAGCTCGATTGTTCAGAGCACAAAAAGGCAACCAATCCAGCGACTTCGTCTACCTCGCCCAGGCGGCGCAATGGAATGGCGTTCTTAATGAACTCGGTGGGTGCTGTTTCTGCCATGTCCGTGTCTATCAAACCGGGAGACACGCAGTTTACCGTGATCTTGCGTTTCGCCATCTCCAACGCCAGCGATTTAGCGGCACCTATGAGGCCTGCTTTTGACGCGGCGTAGTTGGTTTGGCCGCGGTTACCGATCTGGCCTGAAACCGACGTCATCACCACGATTCGTCCCGGCTTGCGGCGCTGCACCATGGGCATGATGCAAGGTTTGATGACGTTATAGAAGCTATCGAGGTTGGTTCGTAGAACGCTGTCCCAGGCGTCGCCCTCCATCATGGGGAGTGCTTGATCCTGGCTAATACCCGCGTTTAACACGATGCCGTAGTAAGCTCCGTTCTTTGTCATGTCATCTGAGAGCTGAGTTGCTGCCGCGTCGCGATCGCTTATATCGAAACCAACCAAGCGCGCACGGCCTCCGGCGCGTTCTATTTCATCGACGCACTGTTTGGCCAGACCTTGATTGCTGTGATAGTGCACGACAACATCAAAACCTTCTTCGCCGAGACGTAGCGCGATGCCGCGGCCGATGCCGCGACTGGCGCCAGTAACTAATATGCTCTGGGTCATGGCGGCGGAAGGTACACAGAAATATCGCCCTTCGCAAAGGACTGGGATGATTGAAAATCGTTCAGCGTCCCCGAGAATTTTACAAGCCCTGAACTCTGCACCTTGTTCTGCGGGGTAACTTCGATCAGCAGTGTGCAGTCTGCAGGGAAGAAGCCTGTTGCGGCCTCGTAACTGCGGCTGGCGATAAACATGCCAGGACGAGGGTCCTCTTTGTTATTGCTGGTTTGTGCCAGAACAGAAAAGAACGCAGCAGCGGCCTGACCGAGGTATTCAAGGCCGATGCACGCGGGTACGCCTTGAGGTGTCCAAAATGGACAACCGGTCTTCAGGGTTGCGGTTGCCTTTAAACTGATTTCGCTCGCGCTCACAATCTTGTCGATCAATCGCATGGGTGGCTGGTGCGGAATCAGTTGCTCGATCGCTGCAAATTGATTGGCGGGGCTCATCTAGCTTTTCTCTATGATCGCACCGATGCGTTCCAGTAGCGCATCCGGCGAGCCCACGATTAGAAGTTCGTTGGAGGTGGGTAAGCCTGCCTGCATGCCTACCGGAACCTGCACGGTCCAGGCTTCATTTACCAGAGTGCCATCAGCTTTGTGCACCTGATAGTAAATGCGCAGCCGAAATTCCCATTCAACCAGTTGGGCGCTGATCTTGATCTGATCGTCATAGGCCACGCTGCCGGCGAATCGAGCGCGGGTGTCAACAATCGGCCAGAATTGGCCGATTGCCTCCATACTCCGATAAGCGAAGTCGAGTTTTTCGAGCAACGCCACCCGCGCCTTGTCGTAGTAGCGGTAGTAGTTGCCGTGCCAGGCCATGCCGGTGGGATCTGCGTCTTGAAAAGGCACCGTGTAGTCGACTTCAACACAAAGCTCAGAGTGATCGGGCCAGCCTTTATCCCACAGCGCTCTGCGTCTCTTTCGAGGTCGCGACTTATTGGTTGTCATTTAATTCCCCGGAGGTTCTTGTGGCCGGCGCCAGTTTGCGCATGGGCACTCGCACGATTGCTTCTAACAGCAGTCTGATGTGCATCAACGCCATGCGTACGTTATCTTTGCCCATCCGAAAGTGTGATGCACCCTCTTCGGGATAGACTACCTTTGTATCTAGGTAACGCACCTCTAGCCTTTGCCAACAGGCGCGCACCAGCAGCTCAGTGTCCATTTCCATCCGAAGGCGCGCGCCGCAAGCGCGAGCCAGGTTGAGAGTGGTATTGACAGGGTAAACCCGCAGCCCGCACATGGCGTCTTCTAACCCCCAGTTGCCGGCCTCGATGCGCGCGAGCACATTGGTTATTTCTCGGCCGTAGCGCCGGACGGCCGGAATATCATCGCCAAACTGAGGATTGCCCGAATACAGCGCCTCTGGCTTGATTTGCGATTCTTGGTGCAGCCGGATGAGATCTTGAGGGTCGTGTTGGCCATCAGCGTCTACCAGAATGACATGACTGTAGCCGCGATGTTGTGCATTTTGCAGGCCCGTGACCGTCGCCGCGCCCTTGCCGCCGTTATTTTCGCGGGTGATTAGTTCGACCCACGAATAGTCGCTAGTCAGTTCGTTGAGTTGAGCTACTGCCTCGGTGCCTGAGCCGTCATCGATTATGAACAGCGGTAACTCGGCCTGAGCAAGCGTTGGCAGAAAGCGGGTCACTTGCGGCACGTGCTTGAAGTGTGGGATGACGATGCAGTAGGTGTCAGTCACGAGTGGCGGTAATTGAGCCGGCCGCTGGTTAGCAGTGCGCTGCGGGAATGAAACTCGAACTGAACTGTGTTTTCAGCCCTCTTTATAGATTCTGTTGGACCTTGATCTGAAGAGGACAAAAGCTGTATGGCGATAAGATCACCCGGTTTAATGGGCGCTTTGAACTTGAGTCTTGCTGTGCCCGAAAATTTCTCGGCGACGGCAATTTGCGGCCAGTGCTTTTCGGCCAGCGCAAGTGCCCACTGCAACTGAATGACACCGGGCAGCAAGGGGTGTCCGGGAAAGTGGCCGGCGAAGCAGGGTAGTCCCGGGGGAACAAAAGCCAGCGTACGCATGATTGTGCGGTCTGCGTTTGTTACCAGCTGCGAGCTAAGCCACCAGGCGAGGTTGGTGCTGGGTTCTGTGTGAGCCCCTAGATTACCCTCGTGCAATGTGAGCCACGATTTGGCGGTTGTTGGCCAGGCGCGGGTGGCCTGCAAGCTCAGTTCACCGCTGAAGAGTGCCTCACATTCTTCGGAGCAGGCTATTCGAAACGCCCGTGCTCGAGCTTCGCTCTCAGGCGGCATCGCTCGCCTGGTTCCCGAAACGTCGTTGATAGAAGGGCCGATACAGAATCTCGAGCCCGACAATTAGCCCGATTAACAGATAGCTTGCGACGCCGTTGTATAGTGCCCAGGCCCCGGTGCTGTAGGCCATTGCGGTGTAGAAAGAAAAAACTGCGTTTAGCGCGAAGAAGGCCATCCATACTCCGGTCAGTCCGCGCATGTAGCGCTGTTGTGCGGGGCTGGGGTCTATTTCTCCATTCGATCCCTGAGCCAGAGGAATACGTTCCCTAACCTGTGCCGGCAAGCCACTGGTTGACCGATTTATAATTGTTAACAAACGTCCAATGGCGCTCGGCGGAACCACGAGCGTGTAAGCACACCAGATCGCAGCGACTGCGCTGATAGTGGCGGGATAGAGCTTTACTGCGAAATAGTTCTGCGCAACAGCGCTCACAACACACAAGACCGCAAGTGCGCAGAGCCCGAGCGTGATTGCAGATCTTGCAAGGTGCTTTGCGAGCAACAGACGAGGACCGGCTATTGCAGCGAACAGGCAAGCGATAACAAAAGGCGGGGCTCGATCGGCCATTAGGAACACGGCCGCGGGAAAGCATAGCAGTGCGATAGCCAGCGTAACCCGCAAGTGTTAGTGCGCCTCTACCAACGACACGACGTCGCCCACGGTGCGTACAGATTTAAGTTCATCGGCCGGCAATGCCTTGCCGGTGAGTTCGCGCAACCTCGATAGCATATCGATAGCATCGATACTGTCGATGTCGAGATCTTCGAACAGGTGAGCGTCCATGGTGATGCTCTCCGGTTCGATTTCGAATTCGTCGGCGAGAAGCGCGCTTAATTGTTGGAGTGTTGCTGCCATAAGACCCGTTTCCAGACGCTTTAGTTGCTGGTGATCTAGTCTCCCACACCCCGCGCCGCGAGTCGTTGCCTAAAGTGATCGAGCCACTGATTGTTCAGGCTTCTTCGAGCGACCCGTCGGACCTTCTTGGCCTCGGAATCTGAGCTAGTAAAGGTATCGGAGTGGCGAAGATCGCACGGCGGTAGCGTGGGCCCCAGTTCCAGCCGGTAGCGCAGTTTGTCGCTGGGCCAGCGGTACCAGGGGAACCCCTTGCTGAGATAGCGACTGTTGCTTTGCATGATGACCGGCAGAACGGGGACTCCGCTTGTTACCGCAAGCTCTGCTGCGCCCAGCCGGAAATCCAGGGGTCTGCCCGGTTCGGTGCGGGTGCCTTCGGGAAAAATCAGCAATTGCTCACCCGCCGCCAGACGCTCCCGGGCTTCTTCGAGCAGGTGCTCGGGATCGCTGTTTGGCAAATAGTCGAGATTGCGAATTAACAGCGTAAAGAGAGGGTTGTAGTGCAGCGCCCCTTTGAGCACGCAGCAAAGATTGGGCAGAGCTGCGGTAATCAGCAATATATCTATAAGGCTTGGGTGGTTTGCGATGACCAGTACCGGCCCCGGATTTGGCGAGGACTCGCGGCGATCATCGATGCAAACTTCGAGCATGCGCAGCTGCGAATTCAGCCCGACCCACAGTTTTGCTCCCCGGTGCAGCGCCGCGCGCAGCCATCGGGTGCGTTTTGCCTGCGAGCGATGCCGGATCAGGGCAATTGGGACTAAAGCCATCATCATGGCGCTGCCAATAACGAAGGCAGGGTAGTTGATGGGGATGACCACTAACTGCCAGAGGCGCCAGTGCCATGGGGGCGTGCCTTCTGGCTGTAGCCCTTCGGCCTGGTGGGTGGTTGATGAGTCGCTCATAGGGGGCAGATTATAGTCAGTTCTAGGGTGCTGAGTGACTGATCCGGTTACACTTGTCTCATGCAAGGACCCAGAAGTTAGACAATGGCAGGAGAGCCAAATCAGCGTCCGGTAACTGATCCGGTAGACGTGGTGGGCTACACCCTCACCAGTTCGCTGGGGGCGGGCGTTGAGTGCATGCGCGATTCACTAAGGGCCAATCGCGGGGGACTTTCCAATTCGAGCTGGCCAAATTGCGACGTGCAGTGCCATCTGGGCCGAATGCCGCTACCTGAAACTTCGGATCGGTTCCCGCAGCTAGATGGCGGCCGGTTGAGCCGCAACAACACCTCCATCGCCTGGGCATTGCAGCAGGATGATTTCACGACTCTTGTGAGCTCGGCGGTTACGCGCTGTGGTGCTGCGCGGGTTGGTTTGGTCATGGGCACCAGCACCTCGAGCATCGATCGCACCGAAGACGCCTATACGGCCCTTGGCGAGGATGGCCGATTTGGGCAAGCGCACCAGCAACCGCTTACCCATAACCCCCATGCCCCAGGCGACTTTGTGGCCAGTGAGTTGGGGCTGCTTGGACCCAGGGTGACGATCAGCGCCGCCTGCGCTTCTAGCGCCAAGGTTTTTGCAACCGCGCAGCGTTGGCTTAACCAAGGTTTGGTTGATGCCTGTGTTGTCGGTGGTGCCGATAGTCTGTGCCTGAGCGTTATTTACGGGTTCCATTCATTGCAGTTGGTCGCCGCAGATGCCTGTCGACCCTTCGATGCCGATCGCTCCGGTATCAGTCTTGGCGAGGCGGCCGGATTTGCACTGCTTGAACGAGCGGCTGGGGAGACGCAAGAACTTAAGCTCTTGGGCGCCGGTGAAAGCTGTGATGCCTACCATATGTCCAGCGCGCATCCTGATGGTCTTGGCGCTCGACTAAGCATGCAAAGAGCCCTGGAGGCGGCAGGTCTTGGCATGGAGAATATTGATTATATCAATCTGCACGGCACCGGTACCCGGGCTAATGACTCAACCGAAGGTAAGGTCTGCGCCGAGCTGATGAGCGCCAAAACGCTCGCGAGTGCAACCAAGAGTTGGACCGGGCACACGCTGGGGGCTGCGGGAATTGTTGAGGCGATCTTGTGTCTGGATTCGCTAAAAACCGGCTTCGTGCCTGGCACCCGCAACACCCAGTCTGTTGAAGATAATTTCCCTCTGTTGCTTGAGAGTGTGGAGGCGAACATTTCAACTGCCTTGAGTAACTCATTTGGTTTTGGCGGTAACAATTGCACGCTGGTGTTTGGTAAATCATGAAAGCGGGAATAGCTGGGGTTGGGGTTTGGGCGCGTGGCGTTGAGGGAGTTGCTAAGTTTGAGCAAAGCCAGCTCAACGACTTTGAAAGTATGTGCGAGTCAAGCTTCGTTAATCCAAAACCGGAATGTGTTCCACCTAAGGAGCGACGTCGCGCCGGTTTGATGATTAACCTAGCTGTGGAAGTTGCGCATCAAGCCTGCGACGACGCGGCTATCGATAAAACCCAAATCCCTTCCGTGTTTGTGTCGGCGCTTGGTGACACAGCTATCACTGACTACATGTGTCGAAAGCTGGCGCAGCCTGAGAAGTTGTTGTCGCCTACCAAGTTCCACAATTCGGTGCACAACGCCCCTTCGGGTTACTGGACCATCAGTGCTGAAAACAGAGCGCCCAGCAGTTTTGTGGGTGGTTTTCGAGAGAGCTTTGGCGCTGGGCTTCTGGAGGCGGTGAGCCAGGCGCATGCGTTTGCCACACCGGTATTATTGGTGGCTTACGACATTGCTAACAGCGCACCTTTCGAAGACATAGAACCGGTGTCAGAATCGGTTGGTATTGGGCTGGTAGTGACCAACGGCGAGTCAGTTGGCGCACATGGCCCGCAAACTGGCGCGCAAGGGAGACAAAACACTGTGCTTTTCGACGTCGACTTTGAAGCGCAAATAGAAAACGACGGCGGGCGAGAGCAAGTTATCAGCCAGCCCCTGAGCGAGCCACTGCGAGATTTTGCTTGCGCTAATCCGGTGGGCGCAGGGTTTGCGTTGCTCGAGCAGATTACAGCAAAGCGGAGTGGTGCTGACCTGGAACAGATCCCGTTACTCAATGAGTTGCGCCTGGCCGCTGCCCCCGCGGCCATGCTGCGAATCAGTTTCTAGGGTCGCGCACTGACCGTGTCAACATCGGAGCAAAAAAAATATGATGTTGTGGTACTGGGCGCAGGCTTCGCCGGGCTTACGCTTGCGCGGCAGTTACAAAGGCGTAAGCCAGAACTCGCTATTGCTGTAGTTGAACACCGAGAGTTCCCGGTTGCCAATGCGACGCACAAAGTAGGTGAATCTACGGTCGAGATCGCGTCACATTACCTTGCTGAAGAACTTGGTTTACGTGATCACCTTGAGTCGGAGCAGCTACCCAAGTTTGGATTGCGCATGTTCTTGCGTGGCGATAACAAGATTACCCACGACTTAGCTAGCTACGATGAAATTGGCGCCAGCCGCGTGTTACCCATTCCTACCTACCAACTCGATCGCGGCAAGTTCGAAAATCACTTGGCCCAGCGCTGTGTTGCTTCTGGAATTGAGCTGCTGGATAACACCACAGTGTGCGATCTGGTGCTTAAGCCGGGTGCTCATCAAGTAAGGGTTCGTTCGCAGGAAAGCGAGCGCACCATCGGGTGTCGATATTTGGTAGACGCCAGCGGTCGACGCGCCTGGTTGCGTAAGAGCGTGGAGCTTGCGCGCCCCACCCGACATAACAACCATGCTGTCTGGTTTAGAGTGGAAGGCAGTCTTGAGATTGATCAATGGAGTAGCTCGACTGCGTGGCAGGCGCGCTGCCATGGCGATTCACGCCGTTACAGTACCAATCACTTTACCGGTCCGGGGTATTGGTTGTGGCTGATTCCATTGGCGTCAAAGGCCACGAGCATAGGATTGGTGTTTGATCCCAACTTTGTTGATCTGGGTGCAGTGCGTAAACATGGCGGTCTGCTTAAGTGGCTTGCGGGTGAACATCCGCTGGTTGCTGAACAGCTAGCCTCGCGTGTGCCGCTTGATTACCACTGTCTTGAAAACTACGCGGTGGCAAGCAGTCAGGTGTTTTCGAGTGATGGTTGGATGACGTCTGGCGACTCGGGGGTGTTCTCTGACCCGCTGTACTCCCCCGGTGGTGACTTCATTGCCCTTGCCAACGGTTATATTACCGAACTTATCTGTAGTGACGTTAGAGATCCCGCGACATACAAAGGCTGCGAGCAGCTGCTGCTGTCGTTCTTCACCAGTACACTGTCCCTGTATAGAGGTCAGTACGCTGGGTTTGGCGATCGTGACCTCATGGTCGCGAAGACGCTTTGGGATTACGCCTACTATTGGGGCGTGCTATCGAAACTGTACTTCAGCGGTCAGTACACCAATCTAGAATTTATGTCGGCTCAGCAATCAAGCTTTGGTCAGGCCGCGGCACTTAACTCTGGTATGCAGAGAAGATTTCGCGAGATTGCTCGTAAGGCGCAGCGCGTTGGCGGCGAGGGTCGGTTCTTTGATCATCACGCCGTGCCGGTTTTTCACAGTATGAAAGAGGATCTGCTAGAGGGCTGTGTCGCTGATACCGCTGGTGCATTGGCTTCAAACTTAGCCCAGTTGCAAAAAGTATCCCATTCGGTGAAACGACTGTTGGCGGATGCAGAAGAGGGCAAGTCAATGCCGGATCTAACAGGTATGTTCGCCTAGAAATTGTCTGACATTTTTTCTGAGCGTCTTCCAAATCGAGCCAACAGGTAAGCGCCAGCGACGCCACTTGCAACGGTTATCCCGAGCCCTCGCAACAAGGGTACGTTTGAGAAGCTAAGTATTCCAAATACCAGAAGGCTTGATAGTGCGCAGAGCGTGATAGCCTTTTGTGTGGTTCTTGCATCTACTCTAGATTGGTTGGGGCGGCTAAAGAACAGCGCGTAATCGAGGCCGAGACCCGCAACCAGCGCAAGGGCAATAACGTCGAACAACGAAAGGCCCCCTAACAACAGAGATCCCGCCGTGAGGCTTATCGCTAGCGCGCCGGCCACCGTGCCTAACAGCCACAGAACGCGTGCGGGATTGCGGGTGCGTAGCAGTAGCAGAGTGGTGATGGCAATCAGCGCGCCGCCCAACAAGAAGAACACCCGCGTTCTGTAGTCGCTTACGAGAGACATGGACGCTGATTTTAGGTCGACAAACTCGGCCCCGGAAATCTGCTGGATGGATTTGCCTATTTCTTTTTGTGCGTCAGTGCCTTCTTCCGCGCTGCTTTGCAAGGTGCTGGCTATGCCGCGCAGAAAAATCAGTGCAACATAAGTCGCCTCTTTCGATTGATAGAGCAGGGAATCAATCAGCGGCGCAATCTGCGGGCTCATTGATTTTAATCGTTGTGGAGTGGCCTGTGCCTCTGTATCTGCGATTCGTTGCAGCTCCTGCGTAAACGGCTGAAACGCCTCGAGATCAAACTCCGAATTTTCCACCGCGCGGTTAAAGTTGCCACTTTTAATGAGGTCACGAGCAATCTGCCTTCGATATTTCTGGGTTTCTGCGCTGGGTAAGAGGCTGCTCACGCTCTGATAACTTGCAAGTGTTCCAGCTGAAATCTGCTCGTCGAGTGCGCGGTTTACCCGTTCGAGCTTATTAAGC
>CAZFIA010000007.1:51847-64423 GCA_964519335.1 uncultured Pseudomonadales bacterium | reverse complement strand
TCGGCGCAGAATTTCTGGGCACATTTTGGTTGGTTCTTGGGGGTTGCGGAAGCGCAGTATTGGCTGCGGCTTTCCCCGACGTGGGTATTGGCTTACTCGGCGTCTCACTCGCGTTTGGCTTGACAGTTATGACGATGGCTTTTGCCATTGGTCATATATCTGGCTGCCACTTAAATCCTGCTGTTTCTGTTGGCCTGTGGATGGGCGGACGTTTTGAAGCTGGCAAATTAGCACCTTACATTGTCGCGCAGGTACTTGGCGCTATTCTGGGTGCTTTTGTTCTCTACACGATCGCATCGGGCGCTGATGGCTTTAGCTTGAGCGGTGGCTTTGCATCAAATGGCTTTGGTGAGCATTCACCGGGTGGCTACTCTATGACGGCTGCTTTGGTTTGTGAGTTTGTCATGACCTTCATGTTCCTGATCATCATTTTAGGGGCAACGGATAGCCGAGCGCCTGCTGGCCTTGCGCCGATTGCGATTGGTCTTGGACTGACACTCATTCACCTCATTAGCATTCCGGTAACCAACACCTCTGTGAATCCCGCTCGCTCTACGAGTCAGGCGGTATTTGTTCAGGGCTGGGCATTCGGACAGCTGTGGCTGTTCTGGGCTGCGCCTATTGCGGGTGCCGCTGTTGCTGGTGTGGTCTACCGATGGTTGGGCGCGCACGACGGCGACGACTAGACCCCTTAGCCTCTTAGCTAGCCTGCGCCCTTTTTGGGAGTTCCTGGCTAGCTAAACTGTGCCTCTGGGTGCTGTCCGTAGATTCTGCGGACGGTATCCCAGATCAGCACTAGATATTTCCCTCTCTCTTTCTTTCCCGCTCTCTCTTTCTTTCTTACCCCCTCTCTCCCAAGTTGCTTCCCTCGGTATTTAGCGGCTACGCTGGTGAACGGACTTTAGTAATACGAAAGGAGAAGGTTCATGCTTAATCACGTAATGATTGGTTCTAGCAATATCGAAAAAACCAAGAATTTTTATAACGCGGCACTAGGAGTGTTAGGCGCGGGTGCGCCAATGGAGCACGTGAACGATACAGGTCAGACGCGACTGTTTTATATTCACGATGGCTCCACGTTCAGCATTAGCGAGCCGATCAACGGCGCGCCTGTGAGCGTCGCCAATGGTTCGACAATTGGCTTTATCTGCAGTTCTCCAGAGCAGGTGAAGGAGTTTCACGACGTTGCAGTGGCTAATGGTGGCTCCAGCATTGAAGAGCCCCCAGGTCCGCGAGAAGGCACTATGGGTCTCATGCACCTGTGCTACTTCCTGGATCCGGACGGTCACAAAATCTGTGGTATCCATCGTCCGGAGTAAGGTCTCTACCCGGTAGCCTTTGGCCTATTAGGCGGGCCTAACAGATGTTAAACACTTCTGATTTGTTGGCTCACTGCCAATGAGTTGGCAAGCTTTGATGTCGGTTGGTGGTTGCTAGTTTTTGTTGGGTCGCGCATTCCTATTGCGACCCTGAATTAGCAACCGCTGCCTGATCCGACTCTGATCCGACTCTGATCCGACTCTGATCCGACTCTGATCCGACTAGGGTGAGTGATTTTTTTGTCGTTTAGGGCCAACACAAAGCAATCTGTTGCGTAATAACAGGAGACTCAAGGCACAGTAGGGTAGTATTACGTCTACTCAATTTTTGGATAGATAAGTGCCTACAGGTAGACCCCAAGAATACGTGCTGTTCCACCCAACCAAGCGAGCGGCAAACAAAGCGTTGGCGGTTCGACTTGCGCTCCATCATTTGGGCGGCACCAAGGTTGATGCCTCGACCATCGAGACTCCCGATTGGGGGGTTTGTCACATTGCGGCCTATACCGATACGCTCAGTGCGTTGGTTGCGGCGTCGAGCACTACAGTTAAGTTTGGTGAGGTTGACTGGCACTCCAAGGGTCGGATGATCCTGGTGCGCGAGCAGCCCAGAAAATCTCGCAGTCCTGCTCGACTCACCATTTACGTGAACGACATTGAACCGCTCTTCGGTCGCATCACGGTCGGACTGGGCGGCGTTAAGTGGACAGGCGTCTCCAAACTCAAGCTTTACTCAAAAACCTTTGACTCGATGGAGCTGGAAGAAAATCTGGCGGAAGCCGAAGGCAGTTCAGACGCAGAAGCGGAAACCAGCGCCTAAGCTCTCTGGGCCCGCCCTACGGGCCCGTAAAGAATCTCCGGAATCCGCTAGCAGGATTAGTGTGCGGATTCTAAGTATCAATTCGGTCCCGGTGTATCGACAGGCGCTGCTTGCGCTCTGTGCTGCAGAGTGGCCCGACATGAAGTCCATTGCCGTGGCTTCTCCTAAAATTTCTATTCCCGCACCGCTGGTTGCGTTGGATTCCAAAAATGAATTGTTGGGCGGGTTGGTATTTTCTCAGTTCGCGCGTCCAGAGCGCGCGGATTTGGCGTTGTGGATCAACGCCGTTGTGGTCCGCGACGATTGTCGTGGTCAGGGTATTGCTTCCAGGCTTATAGCGCAGGCCGAAGCAGCAGCCCGGGCAACTGGCGCAAGCGAGCAGTTTGTGTTTACGCAGTTTCCCGGTCTTTATCAGAAGCTGGGCTGGCAGGTTGTTACAGAGTCTGCCCAGGACACCGTGCTTTCATTCAGCATTAGCCCTTGATTGGCTCTTTAGTATGTGGGACCTCCTGGCGAACAGATCAAGAGGGTTGGTTCTGACTTTCCGGCCAGTCGTCGAGTTCCCTTTGGCCTTTGGGTGACAGCGCGTAGTAGCCGCGTCTTGTTCGTTCGAACCAGCCGTAATGGTTGTCGCGAAGAATGGGTCCGGCCCGCTCAACATCGGCTTGATCCCTTACCTCGCTAACTTTTAGTTCTTCGATGTTCACAAGTTCGCGGGCGCAGCGCAGGGCATCCTGGCGGTAAGCGGTAAGGCGTTTCTTGGAACTCGAGCCCCCCGCCTCGGGATCACCCACTCGTTCCGCGAACTCTTTTAGAAGTCGCGAGCGTCGCCGATGATCCGTGCGCGGTTGGTAAGGCAGGGGGTCGAGTTCGCAAACAACCCGGTTGCGGGTAGACACCGTTAGTAAGCCCACACCGAGCCGGCGCAACAGTTGCAAGACCTGTTTGCGTTTCGTGCGCCAGCTAGCACTCTGGCCTTTTCCTACGCGAAAAGCGATATAGACATTTTCACAAACGCGCAGGCGATCGACCGCTTGCAGCACCAGGCTCAGATTGAATTGCTTCTTGAGTTCTACAACTACCATGCTCTGGTTGCCCTCAGTTTCTTCACGAAGTGCCACTATGTCGCAGGCATCGATCTCACCCTTGACTGCGTAGCCCTGGGCTTCGAGAAATTTCTTTATCGGCGCGTAGAGGTCGGCCTCAGACATTCAGCTGTCGCCAGATTGATGAGGCGGCCAGTTTAAGTAGGGGCGAGAGATTATGCGAACTCTGAAGGCCGGCTTGCGTACCGACCTTTGTGAACCAGCGCACAGTTTTTCTGTGACCCCGTTCGTACACTTAATGTGCGTTGGGACACGTGGAATTGGGTCAAATAGATGGGACAGTGATGAGTAGTTCAATGGTTAATCGTTTTGAGGGGCGGCTATTTCTTGAGGATGGGCGCTTGTGCATGGTGGTTGAAGCCGATGAGTCGAGCGGTATGGCACGGGTCAGTAGCCGTGTAGACGGTCAATCGAATGTTGTCGAAATGACGCTCTTAGAGATTAGTCAGCGGCTGTCGGTAAGCGCCAAGATGACTCTGGACAGCATAGGTGCTGCAACCTCGGCCCAGCGCATTCAGCAACAGTCTGACGGCTGGTACTTTTCTGCCCGGGAAGGCCTTACGGGGCCCTTTTCGAGCCAGGATGAGGCTCAAAAACAACTTACTCGCTATATCCTCTCAAGTCAGAGTGCCTGATTGTCTTAGCCGGGTGAGCACCACCGTGGGCTCCTCGCCCAGCTGGGCCATCCGAAACTGTTGGTAGCCATTTTTCTCGGCCACCCTTAGTGAGGCGGCATGATCCGGGTCGATGAGACAGAGCGTGTGCTTTGCGTCGAGATTTCGATCAGACCACAGGTTAATAGCCTCCAATGCTTCGCTGGCAATCCCTTGTCCCCAGGCCTGTTGACTGAGGGCCCAGCCTGCTTCCGGTGCACCAATCCACTCGCCGGTGTGGGGTGGTTTCAGATCACGCAGTGCCTCGAGATAGCCGATTTCACCCAGGTAGGCATTGGTCGCTTTGTCGGCGATTACCCAAAAGCCATACCCCAACAGGGCCCAGTGACCAAACCCTCGTGCGACAGCGGTCCATACTTCTGCTTGGGTTCGGGGTTTGCCGCCAATAAAGCGCACAACCGCCTCGTCCGCCCACAGCGCGCATGCCGCCGGTAGATCGCCCAGCGTAAACGCGCGCAGTTGCAAGCGTTGAGTGTTCAGAACAGGGATGTTGGATGCATCGACACTCGGTCCGGCGCCACGAAGTTCTCGCGAACCGGGCGAGTCCTCGCTCACGAGTTACTCTCGAAGCGCTTTACCGCCGCCTTGGTTGCCGACATTCGCCAGGCGGCTTCGAGCAAGCCTGGCATGGCGTCCCAACGCACCCTGGCAAGATCGATCAGCACCATAGGGTAGTCAGCGTAGTGATCGGTTATGTAAAAGGCAGCGCTGTCGGCTTGTAAGAGCATCTCGCGATCCAGCAATTCGCACTTAAGTGCCAGTCCGCCTTCTGCTTCACTGCGCAGACGGGCGATCAGTTTGCCTTTGGTTTTGAGTGCCGGTGTGCCATAGGAACGATCAATATCAACGTCCGGTAGTTTTACCGCTAATCGAGTGACCCTATCCCAACTGCGCTTTAACGCACCCGTTGGCGGGAATTTTAAAGGTGCAGGAGTTTTTGCCAAAACGGTAGCTACCTCCCTACGTGCGCTCGGGTTGGGCGTTCTTCACGAAGGCCGCAAGCTTGGACTCGTCGAGCGCGCGATCGGTTCCGGTTCTGATGCCGCTGCACAGATCAAGGCCATAAGGGGCAACCTGCGTCACGGCGTCGCGAACGTTCTCTGGATTCAATCCTCCTGCCAGAAAAACCGGCTTGCTGCTGCGCTTCACAAACTCAGCACTTATGTTCCAGTCGTGGGCGCGACCAGTGCCGCCAAACTCTGGAATGGCCTGATTGGGGCGGCCGCTGTCGAGCAAAAAGGCGTGAACAAAGGGTTCATAAGCAGGTATTTCATCCAGCGCCTCGCGACCTTCGACGTGAATGACCTGAACGCGGCGGATGCCCGGCAGTATTGCTGCGAGTTTTTCGACCTCAGCCGGCGGGACCTGCTGGACAATTTGAATAGTGCTGCAGCCGCAGTAGCGCGCGTGATCTGCAATAGAGTCAGCGGTGGTTCTGGATGTCAGCAAGAAAGTATCAATCCCGGGAGGGATGACTGCGGCAATGTTGCGAATTTCTGTATCGTTGATTATGCCTGGTCCTGACGGCATGTCTGCAACAAAGCCAACGGCATGTGCGCCGTAGCGAATCGCAAGCGTTGCTTCCGCTACACTCGAAATGCAGCAAATTTTCAGGCGCGGCTGGCTTTGGTAGGCGGGCTTGCTCGCGCTAACAATTCTGCCCGCAGGGATCGCAAGTTGCTCAAGCAGATAGGTGCTGAGTTCCTGCTGGACGCCAAGTGAGTTTAGCGCGTCGCCCATACAGTTTAGCCATTGAGCTTTCTCTGCCTCGGTGATTGGCAGGTGGGCGTGCACGCCGGGAATGCTGATGGCGCCATACTTCTCCTTATACAATCTGGGGCCGCCCATCCAGGCGCAAAGGAACCGCGTGAGTTTGTCGCGCGACATGTCGCGATCCGGTGGATGCAGATCCCAGATAACTTTGTAGTCGGGGTTTGTTCCCATCAACTCGTAGAAGCGATCTACGAGGGCAGTTACTCCTTCTTGTCCGCCGACCGCCTGAAAGGTGGCGTCGCCATTTCCCCACGTTTTTGATTCTGTCATTTTAATTCGAATCGCTCTGAGTGAGTGGGTCGCAGCAAGCCTGCGACAACGGCGTCATCGAAGGCTCTTTCCAATTCGTTTGCACTGCTAAAGCTATTGGGTGGACGATTGTCCACCCAGTACTGGCTCAGCCTGAACGCATCAAACTCATTGATCTGACCTTGTTTGCCAAAATCGAAAGCGACGCTTAGTCCGTTGCGCTCAATGTGCAGGCCGTATTCAAGTTTTTGGTAGTCGCCACCCGAAGCAATGCTGCCGCGGTGTGCCAGCCCGTTGGCTGCCCACTGCACGTGGCTGCCCGGAGCGGGACACAAGCCGCTGTCGAGGAACGCCGTAAAGGCTTCCGACACACTCACCTGGTACGACTCGATGAGCCGCAGCAGTTTCGGGTGCAACGGTTACATCTCCTCCACGAAGCGGCTTAGCATCTGCACGTAGCCATCGGCGTCGGGGTGTTTGTCCCATACCGCTGTCCACTTCGGTGATTGCATGATTTTTCCGAATTTTTCATCGCGCTCGGCTTTGCTTGGCCAGCGAATAATCCAGGTGATGTTCGCGTAACCGATTGAAGGCCGCTCGGGGTTTGTACCCGTGGCTTCGGGATCTACTCCCGCATCAACGTAGAAACCGGTGACATCGAGAAGTTCTTTCAGCACAGGCACGGCCTCGTCGGCCCAGGTCTTATAAGCCTCAAATTTTTCCGGTAGGTAATGGTAGTCGCGTATTTCGTAGATCATGGTCCCTCCTTATTCCGGTTAGCTTAGATGAGACGCTAGGAGATGGGTATCGCGAGGTTCTGGCGAGAAGCGCTAACTTTTCTGCCGATATAGCCCGATCTTTGGTTGTGAAAATCCGTAAGTCATTGATATTAAATAGCTAATTATACCGGCCCGATACTTGCACTCTATTTAGATGACGCCGCCTGCGCGCGGCCCGAAGAGGTTTGAAGCTAATGAGTGAAGTTATTCAAGAGTCGCCGGATCGAAATGCAATCTGGAAACGCGGCCTGTTTATGGTTCTGTTTTCGGTGCTGTATGGCGTCGCTGAAGTCGTGCTATCTGTGCTCGTATTCGTGCAGTTTGTGGTGGTGTTGGTAACCGGCGGAGCAAACCAGCAGCTGTTGCGATTGGGGGGATCGCTTGCGATCTACTCCCGGGAGATTTTTGCCTACCTCACGTTCAACTCCGAGCAACAACCGTTTCCGATGAACGACTGGCCGGATGATGGTTCTGAAACCAGCCCCTGGTTTGAGGCGGAGTCTACCGACGCAAGCGTACGACCCGAGTAATCCAACTGCGCCTTATTTGTCTTGTTCGTGTGGGGCGCTCTGCTCAGTTAGTGCAATGCACGCCTCTGCGTGCGCCTTGCCTGCATAGGCCGGAGTGCCTGACTCCCGAGTGAACAGTTCGCGCAGTTCTATGGCAAGCACCGCCAGTTGGGTGCTGTTGCTGGGGATAAAGTTGGCGGGCAAATGCGAATCGGGGTTGTTGCGCTGTTCTGTTAACCAGCGTGCCGCCCGGGCGACATTTTTTTGGCTTGTTCTGTCTGTGGGCGTTTCGTAGTTGAAAACCCAGCGTTCTGTGCGCTCGCGAACGAGCGCCTTATCTGTTTCGCCAGGCTGCATATCGCTCGCTGCGAAAATTCTGCAGTCGTAGGCGCGGCAGGTTTGCGGGCGATGCTCGTATATTGTGCAACGATCGTCGCGCAACATGGGGCAATGCCCCTGGTCGTTGTAACCCATTACAAAGTGGCCTGGCGGTAATCCTGGGGCGTCGACCAACAGCTCCTGGGGAATCACCTCTAGCGCATCGGTGTCCTCGGGTGTGATATGGATAAAATAGAAAGACTTGCAGCAGCCGTTGCAATCACCGCAGGGTACATCCGCGTCGTTGCCTTCCAGTTGCGTTGCGCGAGTGCCCTGCAACCAGGTTGTAAAATCGCCAGCATCCACAGGCTGCAGCGGGATGGTTTCAGCACCCATAACCGGGGTGGTGGCTGAATCTTCTGAGCTCTTCTGTGCCATAGAATGTGTAAGCCTTAAGGAAAAAATATGCCAGAGATTCGCCTAACAAGGCTTGCTGAGGTTTCAGTACTACCGTCGATAGAGCGTTCTGCTGGTGCCGCCTTTCGTGCCTATCCAGAATTTAGTTGGGTCGCTGACGATAGCCTTATGTCGATAGAAGATCATCAAGGGTTTGTTGCCGCTGGCACCTCTTGGGTTGCATCCGATGCATCAGCGCTCGTTGGGTTTCTTTGCGCGGAGAGTGTGGCCGACAGCGCCTTGCATATTTGGGAACTGGCAGTACACGCAGATGCGCAGGGATCAGGTGTAGGCACCCAGCTTATGCGGCACGCTATGGCTTTCGCTGGAAGCCATGCGCAAATCACAAACCTCACGCTTACCACCTTTCGTGATGTTGTGTTCAATGCCCCTTTTTATAAGCGCTTGGGTTTTGAGCTAGTCGAAGAACTTGAGGCTGAGCCGCGCTTGCAAGCGTTGCTCAGAGAGGAAGCAGCGCATGGGTTGCCGGTCGAAAGTCGGTGCGCCATGCGCTGTTGGGTTTAGCTATGCTAAGAGGGGCGCAATAACCAGACTGACGATCGCCATGACGTTGATCAGAATGTTCATGGCCGGGCCTGAGGTATCTTTGAAGGGGTCGCCGACCGTATCGCCAACCACTGCTGCGGTGTGCGTGTCTGAACCTTTGCCGCCCAGATTGCCTTTCTCTACGTACTTCTTGGCGTTATCCCAGGCGCCGCCTGCGTTTGCCATGGTGAGCGCGAGTAATACGCAACCCAGTAGAGCGCCGCCAAGGAAGCCGCCAAGCGCCTCAGCACCCAGCATAAAGCCCACTGCGGGTGGTACTGCGACCGCAATTACGCCGGGTAGCAGCATTTTCTTAAGCGCTGCGCTCGTTGCGATATCGATACACTTTTCGTTATCAGGGTCGGCGTTGCCTTCGAGCAGCCCAGGTATCTCGCGGAATTGACGGCGGATTTCTTCGATCATTTCCATCGCCGCGTCGCCCACAGCGGTCATGGTGATAGCCGCGATCAAGAAAGGCACCAGGCCGCCGATAAACAGCCCGATCAAAACGTCGGGGTCGCCGATGTGCAAGATGAACTCGCCGCCGCGCTGTGACGAAATCGTTTCAACGTACGCGGCAATGATTGCAAGTGCGGCAAGCGCTGCTGCGCCAATGGCAAAGCCTTTGCCCATTGCCGCTGTCGTGTTGCCCAGCTCGTCAAGCGAGTCGGTAATGGCGCGAGTGTCTTCACCCAGGCCCGCCATCTCTGCAATGCCGCCAGCGTTATCAGCGACAGGACCGTAAGCATCAACCGCCATGGTCATGCCGACGGTTGCAAGCAAGCCAACGGCCGCCACGCCAACACCGTAGAGGCCGGCGAGTTCGGTAGACAGCCAGATGATGCCGCAGATTGTAAGAATAGGCACAACCACCGACTGCATACCCACCGCGAGGCCGGTGATGATGACTGTGGCCGGGCCGGTCTTGCCAGATTCTGCGATGCGCACAACCGGTGTGCTGGAGGTGTAGTACTCGGTAACCAGACCGATGATGACGCCACCCACTGAGCCGCCAAGAACAGACAGCCACACGTTGTTGTCGATGCCTGCAGCCAGAAGCGCAAAGAAGGCGCCGGCGATAAACAGAACAGGCGTAACAATCATGCCAATGCGTAAAGCAACCGCAGGGTCTTTATCTGACATACGGCGAACGATGGCGATGCCGATGACGGAACACACGAGACCCACCGAGGCGAGCAGTAAGGGGGCAAACATCAGTGATGCGCGTGCGGATGCTTCGTCTGCACCGGGAACCAGGCTGTTGAGAGATGCCAGTGCCATCGTTGAAGCGATGGCGATGGTTGCAATCATAGAGCCGCAGTAGGATTCGAAAATATCGGAGCCCATGCCGGCTACGTCACCCACGTTGTCGCCCACGTTGTCGGCGATAACGCCTGGGTTGCGGGGGTCGTCTTCGGGTATGCCGGCTTCAAGCTTACCCACCAGATCAGCGCCAACATCAGCACTCTTGGTGTAGATGCCGCCACCCACACGAGAGAACAAGGCTACGCAAGACGCACCCATTCCAAAGCCGTGGATCTGGTGTGCTGTGTGGGGATCACCGCCCATGAAAAAGTAAACGGTGCCAAGTCCGATAAGGCCCAGCGAAGCAACCGCGAGGCCCATTATGGAACCGCCGAAGAAAGCGACGGACAGAGCCGCTGCTGCGCCTTCGGTGTGCGCTGCCGTCGTCGTTCTGACGTTGGCTTTGGTTGCGGTGTACATGCCGATCCAGCCGGCGATGGCGGAAGATACAGCACCGGCGATAAAGGCGCCGGCCGTGCCTATGCCGAGTGGTGAAATTAAGATCAGTACCAACAACACGGCAGCGAAGATGCCCAGCATTGTGTACTCACGACGCATGAAAACCATGGCGCCTGTGTGAATGGCATCGCCAATTTTTTTAACGGCATCCGTGCCTTCGGTGTAACGCATTACCAAGCCATAAACGACGTAAGCGGCTGCGAGGCCGAGGACACCGAATATGGGTGGCAGCAACGACAAATAAGTCATAGCTCATCCCAGTTATATTTTGTTTCTCGTTGCTCAGAACGACGCATTTTGAGCGTTTCTGAACGAACGGTTGTTTTAGTCTAGCTTTTGATTCAAGCGAACGCTTTTGCGCCGCGCATCCCCCCCAGAGAAATGCACGTAGATAATACCCAAGCCTAGTGGGAATAAGAACTAAAAGAAGGGATTAGAAACCCTGTTATCAGCCGCTTGAAAGCAGTGCCTGCAGGTCGATGATGCCGGCATTGGCCCGCGAGATGTAGGAGCCCATAACCAGTGAATGGTTGGCAACAAAACCGAGGCCTTCGCCATTCAAGATCATGGGGCTCAGGACGGTCTCCTGAGTGCCCTCGAGCTCGCGCACGATCTGCCTCAGGCTGACGGCTGCGTTCTTGTCTTCGAGCACGTCTTTGAAATCGACTTCGACGGCTCGTAGCAGATGAATGAGTGCCCAGGTTTGGCCGCGTGCCTCATAAAAGATGTCGTCGAGCTGCAGCCAGGGGGTCTTAACGGATGCATCGCTGGCTGTCTCAGTAGACTGAGTGGCATTGGCATCACCTGCCAGCGCGAGATCGAGTTGGCGTTTGCCCACGCTGGCTGACAGCTGCTGCGACAGGTTGCCAAGCCTTGAGGCCACACCTTCTAGCCACTTCTGCAGGTTGTCGGCCCGGGCATAGAATTGCCCGTCAGCGTCTGCTTCGCTCGCCAGGCGCTTGGCATAGGAGCGAACTAGCTCATTGCCTTTGGTGTATTCGTCTTCAGTACGCGGGAAAATCCAGCTTGAGTTGTCGAAGAAGAATTGACCCTCTGCGAGCTGCAGGTCTTTGTCCTCGGCTGACTGGCTTTGCGAGCGCGCAAAATCGATGCGCATTGAGCGGCTCATATCGCGAATCTGGGTAAGTACGCCAAATTCCCAATTCGTGATGTTGTCGAGCCAAAGGCCAGGAGGAAATTTGTCGTTAGATATGTACCCGCCATTCTTCTCTAGCAGGGTTTCGGCAACCCGGTGAAAGGCGGTGGCGGTGGTGTAGCCAGTGACGAGCTTCTCGACACCATCTTCCTTTGCATAGTTTTGGGCGTTCTCTGTCACGTCAAAGAGGTCAGGCTCGCGTGACCACCAAATGCCGATGACGGCGGCGATAATCAAATAGATTGCGAGCAGGCCGAACAGAATACGAAAGATGCTGCCGGCGGTGCTGCCGTCGGAGCTGGTGCTGTAGTAGCTGGTTTTCCAGAATTTTAAGTTCATCATTCGATTATCACAGGTTTTTGCGCCTGGGTGTGCCTGCCGTTGGCCTTGAGTGCTCGGGTCTGCGTGTCATTTGTTAAAGGGCTCTACCCGGAAGCGCCCCGCAAAAGCCCGCCCATTGTCCGTAACCAGGGTGATCGCCACGGGCTCGGAATCTGGCCCTGTTGCCAGGTCGTTTGCTAGTCCCATCACCATCAAATGCATGCCGCCAGGCTCGAGTTGCGCCTGCTGGCCGGGTTCGAGACACAACCTGGGGATTCGCCGCATCCTGACTCGACCGCTGTCCGGAGCTCCCGTTGGCTCGGTAACATGAAGTTCTATGGCCTGTGCAAACGGCGCGGCGAACCGTACGAAACACAGCGGCTCGGGGTCGTGATTGATTATGGTGGCGTAAGCAGCCGTTAGGGTTCTTCCTGGAACGGCGGTCTTTATGTAGGCATGGTCGAGGTAAATGCCCGTTTTGTGCTCGCTACCTGCATCAGCGCAGGCTGTCAGGAGCATGATTAACGGGACCAGCAGCATACGGGGTCGGGTTGCGCGGTATCGCCACGGTCGACGTAAGGGTGAGTTATAGGGCGACAACAGCGTCTTTCTCGGGTTTTTTATAAAATGGGTCGTGGCGCACTGGAGCGAACTTCGGCAAGGTTAATGGGTCAAAGTTTTGCTGGCGTATGCTGAATGATCTCGCTGAGGTGGATTGGCTGGGCAGACCCAGTTGGTCAATTTAGTGGACAGAAAATTTCTCGGCGTCTTTCTTGATGCGTAGAA
>CAZFIA010000007.1:46791-51747 GCA_964519335.1 uncultured Pseudomonadales bacterium | reverse complement strand
CTTGATGCGTAGAAAATGCGTGAATAAATAAATATGGCTGAAGCGATTCTAATCAAAATCTCCGGCTGTGGACGGATCTCTGGACAGCTCGCGCGCTGGGCTGCGCTTGTGGCCACAACTTTGTTAGCAGTTGCTTTTAGTGGCTCGGTGCTGGCGCAGGATTTTGGGACACCCCAAGATGGTCTAGCCAATAACGGTGCAGCAAAGTGGCTTGCTGAGCAAGATGTTGCCTTTCTTAAAGTGGACGAGGCCTTCGCTTTAACTACCGAGCGGGGCAGCGATGGTGCGTTGCTTGCCCGGTGGGAAATGCCTGATGGCTATTATCTTTATCGCCATGGATTTTTGTTTGAAACCCGGGGTACCGCAGGTGCTGCGCTGCAGGAACCCCAGATCCCACCCGGCAAAACCAAAGAGGATGAGTTCTTTGGTGAAGTAGAGGTGTACTACCACAGTGCGCAGGCTCGACTGCCGTTGGATGGTGTTGCCGCAGCTTCTGCAACTACGCCGGCTGAAATTGGCATTACCTACCAGGGTTGTGCAGATGCAGGACTCTGTTACCCGCCTGAAACCAAATGGATTGCGTTTGATTTGGCCGCCGCTTCTGGGTCTGCTGGTGGCGCTGACTCAGGAACATCGAGCGGTGGTTCTGGTGCAGTCGCTGCGCCCAAGACTGCGGCGGTAGATCCTGCTCAAACTGCGGGCACACAAGAACAACAGCTTGCTGCGGTGCTTGAGGGTTCCAGCGTGCTCTGGGCATTGGGATTGTTTTTGTTGCTGGGTATCGGTCTTGCGTTCACGCCCTGTGTTTTGCCCATGGTGCCCATTCTTTCGAGCATTATTGTTGGCGAAGCCGATGGCTTAAGCCGAATGCGTGCCTTTTGGCTGTCGCTTGCGTACGTGCTGGGTATGGCGATCACCTATGCGATTCTAGGCGTGCTGGTAGGTAGTTTTGGAGCGAGTCTAAATCTGCAAGCGACGCTGCAATCACCGCCTGTGTTGATTGTGTTTGCGCTGGTGTTTGTTGCGCTGTCTTTTTCAATGTTTGGATTTTACGAACTGCAGTTACCGCAGGGGCTAACCAATCGCTTGAACGCGATGAACGAAGGTCGGTCGGGTGGCCGCTACATGAGCGTGTTTATTATGGGCGCGCTGTCGAGCCTTGTGGTATCGCCCTGTGTGAGTGCGCCATTAGCGGGTGCATTGATTTACATCAGCACAACAGGTGATGCGGTATTTGGTGGGCTTGCGTTATTGGCGCTGGGTCTAGGTATGGGTGTGCCCTTGTTGATCCTTGGCTCCAGTGGTGGGCACCTGCTGCCGCGTGCTGGTGTGTGGATGGACAACGTGAAAGCAGTGTTTGGCGTATTGCTGCTTGGCGTTGCGGTCTGGCTCCTCGAGCGAGTGGTGCCGGCGTCGGTTACCCTTGCGCTTTGGGCGGCACTTGCCGTTGGCGTGGGCGTATATCTTGGAGCCTTAGATTTCTCACCTAGGTCAGGCTTTGGTCAGTTGTGGAAAGCTGGTGGTGCGCTGAGTTTTGTCTATGGGGTGCTCTTACTAATTGGAGCAGCCAGTGGGGCGAACGATCCGCTCCGGCCGCTCACCAATCTGGCGGCTTCGCCGGTGGTAAATGCAGCACCTGGCAACCCTGGTGGACACGGGGCCTGGGTCACGGTTAAAGGTGTTGATGCCTTTGATGCAGAACTTTCCCAGGGTATCGCCCGAGGCGTGCCGGTGCTGCTCGATCTCTACGCCGACTGGTGCATCTCGTGCAAGGTCATGGAGCGCCGGGTGTTTCCGGATCCCGCAGTGAGCGCCCAGCTTGCGCAGTTTCACCTGATTCGGGCGGACGTCACACGCAATAGCGAGCAAGATCAGGCGCTCATGGAACGCTATGGGCTCTACGGCCCTCCGAGCATGGTCTTTTTTGCACCTGATGGCAGCACAATCAGCGGATTTACCGTACAGGGCGAGTTAGACCGGGACGGTATGGAAGCCCATTTAGCCCAGGTTTTGAATCTGACTAGCGCAGAAACTTCTTATAATTTGGCCTCAAATTCGGCTAAATAGCGTTTAAATTCGCTTAAGTTCAGTTAATCTACTTTCTTCTATCGGGTTGCTGCGGCACACTGCGTCTGGGCTCGTTGAGCCTCATTATTTCCACCTCGGGATACGCAACGCATGACTGCGCCTTCAATTCTGGTTCTGCAGGGCCCCAATCTCAATCTGCTCGGTAGCCGGGAGCCGGAGGTTTACGGTACCGATACACTGACCGATATTCACGGCCGGATCGAAGCGCGGGCGAGCGAACTTGGAGCGAGCGTCGAGTTTTTGCAGAGCAACGCAGAGCATGAGTTGGTGGGCGCGCTGCAGAAGGCCCCCGCAAAAGGCATTAACTTTGTGATTATTAATCCTGGAGCCTTTACCCACACCAGCATTGCTCTACGCGATGCGTTTCTAGGCGTGGCGCTGCCGTTCATTGAGGTACACCTGAGTAACGTGCATGCGCGCGAAGAATTTCGCCAGGTCTCCTATTTGTCTGATATAGCCGTGGCGGTGATCACCGGGCTGGGTGCGGCTGGTTATCTCTACGCCCTTGATGCTGCGGTGCAGCGAGTGGGCGGCGAGCAGTGACAGTGGAAGCTTAGTGTGAAGACTGGATTGGGTAACTAAGGAGAAGGCCTTTGGATCTGCGCAAGATCAAGAAGCTGATTGAGCTGGTCGAAGAGTCTGGCATCGCCGAACTGGAAGTGAAATCTGGTGAAGAGGCGGTGCGGATTTCAATGAACCCTGTGGCGGCTCTGCCGATTGCACATGCTCCCGCAGCCGTGGCTTCCGGTTCGGTCGCTAGACCTTCCGAGGCTGAGGCCGCTAATGACGGATCGGTTGGCGGCCAGACAGCGAGTGCAGGTAAGCCCCTTGTGTCGCCCCTAAGTGGGACCTTTTATTCAGCGCCGTCCCCGGATGCAGCCGCTTTTGTCAGTGTCGGTGACCCAGTGTCCAGCGGCGACGTGCTCTGTATTGTTGAAAGCATGAAGATGATGAACCGGATTGAGGCGGACCGGGCGGGCGTGGTCACAGCGGTGCTTGCAACCAACGGCGAACCCGTTGAATCGGGACAGCCTCTCTTCCTGATCGACGGATAATCACGAAGCATGAGCTGGTTGCAGCTTAAGCTGGACGTTCCGGGCACTTTTGCAGACGAACTAAGCGACTTTTGCCTGGAAGTAGGTGCCCTATCAGCAACTCTGGACAATGCGGGCGCCGATTCGGTCTCTAACGCGGTCCTGGAACCCGCTCCCGGCGCGACGATCGTCTGGGAACGTGCTGTTATAACAGCTTTTTGGCCTGTCGAATCAGATATAGCTCGAATCTCTTCGTCGTTGGGTGGCTATATTCATGATAAAGGCATTTTCGCCGAAGTTGATGCTATTTTCGTGGATGATGACGACATTCCGGAGCCGCCTCCGCAGCCAGTCGCAGACTTGAGGTTTGGTGGCGGGTGCCTTTGGTTGGTGCCTAGAGACGTCTCTGCTGCCCGGGTGCAAGCGCTTGGCGGTGTGCCACACATCAAGCTAGACCCGGGGCTCGCCTTTGGCAGTGGGCTGCATCCCACAACCCAGCTTTGCCTTGACCATTTGGCTCGGATGGAGGGTCTTGCCGGCGCCCGAATGCTCGATTTTGGCTGTGGGTCTGGGGTGCTGGCGCTAGGCGGCCTGGCGCTTGGGGTCGCTGTGGCCCACGGCGTTGACCATGATCCCCAGGCGCTGGTGGCTACCCTCGATAATGCTGCCTACAATGATCTTGGCGGCGCATTGCAGGTGTTTACGCCCTCCGATTTACCCGAAGACGCGCACTATGAGGTCGTGGTGGCTAACATCCTCGCAAACCCACTTATCGAACTGGCACAAGAACTCAGTGCGCGAGTGACTGCAGGTGGCCGGTTGATAATGGCTGGCTTGTTGCAGAACCAGGCGGAATCGGTTCAGGCGGCCTACCCGGAATTCGATTTTGCATCGCCACGGGCTTATCAAGGCAGTTCTATCGCAGAAGCTGTAGCAACGCTTTCAGATATCGGGGGAGTTGTCGCGAGCCCAGCGGAAGACTGGGTTTGTTTAGCAGGACAAAAGCGTGAGCGTTAACGTCACCGACCCGCCGCCACTTATTACCGAGTGTCCTAACTGCCAGACGCGGTTTCGGGTGGGCGAGTCGCAGCTGCAGATTGCGCACGGGAAAGTGCGATGCGGCGCATGTCTTGCTGTGTTTGCCGGAGTGGATCATCTGTTGCTCGATGAATCTGAACCGCGCCCCGAATTGCCGACCGATTCCAACGGGCTCGAGTCAGTGCTCGCTGAGCTGGAAGTGTCGCCTGCGGCCCAGTCAGCAGATAAGGCAGAGCAAAGTACAGACCCGGGTGATGAGGCGAAAAATCAGACAGACCAACAGCCCGCTGCTGGGCCTATCGACGACGAGTTAAAGGAGCGTACAGACTGGACCTCGGTATCTGTCGATACCCGCGAGTTTGGACGCGACACAACTCAGGAGCCCGTGTCTGCATCTCAAGCATATGATGGAGAAGCGGCCGCTACTGATGATTCACAATCGGTGTCGAGCCCTGAAAGAGAAAACAGAGCGTCTATATCTGATGCCTTAACCGACGAAGAAGCGCTGCGTTGGTGGCTTGAAGATGAGCTTCCAGGCGCGGTTGATTCGGGTGTCTTTGACGCAAAGCCCAGCGACGAAGAAATGGTGGTGCAGCTCTCCCAACTAGATGCGGTGCAGGAGGAAGAGCTCGATCTGCGTGAGCTCATAGAAACCGGCGCCGATAAATCTAACGCGCGCGCGTTGGAGGAGCTGTTTGAGGAAGACCTTGATGAGGAGGCGAACCAGGACAATCTGGCGGATACCCCTTTCTCAGGCGAAGAGGCGGAAAACACAGACACAGACACAGACACAGAC
>CAZFIA010000007.1:41504-46691 GCA_964519335.1 uncultured Pseudomonadales bacterium | reverse complement strand
ACACAGACACAGACACAGACACAGACGTTGCAGAGGATGCGAACTTAGCACCGACCGATGATTCCTCAGAGAAAGAGAACCTGGCTGAAGAATCTGCGAGTCAGGCGGCAAGCATTGAACCTGATTCCACGACGGATGAATCCGAACCGCTTATGTCGCGCGCAATGGCCAACGGAACTATTGCGGCAGCCGCTGAACGACTGGCAAGCTCTGCTTCTCGGGTGGAAAAGTCGGCGGCAGTGGCGCCGTTGTCGGAGCACTCCGGTGATGGACCGATCGCCCTTGTAGAATCGCCTCATCGGTCATCCAGCCCAGCAGCAAAATCTGATACCCGCTCTGTCGCTGAATCAGAAAGATCGGCGGAAACTAGTGGGGTTTGGGATTCGACCGATTTCGCGGAGACGCCGGCCGATCTGGTCGAAAAAATTTCCGAAGAAATGGCTGCTTCCGGGCAGCCCGTTGTAGAAGACGAGCCTTCACTGCTTGAGCGCGCGAAGAGTCTGTTGGATCGTTTCCTTGGCCATGCCGTGGCATTGCGTTTGGCTACTCTCTTTGCGTTTGTCGTGCTCACGGGACAAATTCTCGCCTCGCAATTTGACGACTGGTCGAAGACAGAGACTATGCGGCCACTGTACTCAGGGATATGTAGCGTGCTGGGCTGCGAACTGCCGGCACGGCGCAGTTTGCGTGACCTGCAGTCGCGAAAGCTGGCGGTTCGTAGTCACCCTGACAAGGAAGGGTCGCTGTTGGTTGATGCGCTGATTATTAATGAAGCCAATTTTGAACAGCCTTTTCCGGTGATCGAATTGCAGTTTATGGACATCGCTCAAACCGTGCTCGAGGCCTATCGACTTGAGCCTGATACCTATCTGGACGGTGAATTGTTAGGCAGTGACTCTCTGATGGCGGTTCGCACACCGATCCACATTGATATCGATATCCCAGACCCGGGACCCAAGGCCGTCAATTATCAGCTGCAGTTCCGATAGCCTCGATTATGTTCTCTCTCGGTTCTCACAGTTTACGTAACGCGGTTGCCCTCGCTCCGATGGCCGGTGTTACCGACGTACCCTTCCGGCAGCTCGCCTGGCGACTGGGCGTCGGCTACATGGTGGGTGAAATGACGGGGTCGCGGCCAGAGTTGCGACATACCCGCAAAACTCTGCTTCGACGCGAGGCGGTGGTTGGTGCGCTGCATGCGGTGCAAATCGCGGGTACTGATGCGCAATGGATTCGTGACGCGACGCGCGATGCCATGGAATCGGGGGCGGCAATTGTCGATATAAATTTTGGTTGCCCCGCAAAAAAGGTGTGTCGCAAGGCGGCGGGCTCCGCATTGATGGAGCAGCCGGACCAGCTAGTTGCGTTGGCCGCGGCGGCTGTTGAGGCTGCGCGGGAAAGCGATACTGTTGTAACGGTAAAGATGCGCACCGGGCCCGAGGCTGCAAACAGAAACGCCCCCGAGCTTGCTTGTCGGTTGCAAGACGCAGGGGTTGCCGGACTTGCGATTCACGGCCGAACGCGGGCCTGCAAATTTAATGGCGTTGCGGAGTACGACACAATTGCACAGGTTAAGGCGCAGATAGAGATACCTCTATTTGCTAACGGCGACATTGCAACGCCCGCAGATGCACAACGCGTGCTCGCGCACACCGGAGCAGATGGCGTGATGATTGGGCGTGCAGCGCTTGGGGCTCCCTGGTTGCCTGCCTGGATTGCGGCTGAGCTCAAAGGTGATCCCTATCCGCTGCCTGATCTTGATCAACGCCTTGCATGGCTTATGCAGCAATTGCTTGCAACTCATGACTTTTATGGGGCTGAGCAAGGGGCGCGAATTGCCCGTAAACACGTTCAGTGGACACTCTCGCACAAGAGTCTTTCGCAGTTGAAACAGTGTGATGATCAGGTTCTCTTGAGTCTTAAGCAGTTAGCAAGCGATCTGGTGCGGGCGCCTTCAGCAGAGGTCCAGTTGGAGCTGCTGTCTGAAGCTTTTGAGCGCCGTGCTGCCTGACTGTTACGCCCCCAATCCCAAACTACAACCCAAAAAATGCAGAAGAATTCATGACCGAACCATCATCCCGTCAGCCTAACAATTTGCGGACGCCGGTACGCAGGGCTCTGCTAAGTGTTTCTGACAAATCGGGTGTCGCCGCGCTTGCCACAAAGCTCAAGGCAGCAGGCGTCGAGCTACTCTCGACAGGTGGCACATACAAGGCACTTCGCGACGCCGGATTGGATGTGACGGAAGTATCTGCGCACACCGGTTCGCCAGAGATCATGGACGGCCGTGTAAAAACCCTGCATCCAAAAATTCACGGCGGCATTCTTGGTCGCCGTGGTGTTGACGATGCAGTGATGGCGGAGCAGCAGATTGCGCCCATAGACCTGGTGATCGTTAATCTGTACCCGTTCCGCGAAACCATCGCGCAGCCGGGTGCTACAGATGAAGCCGCCATTGAGAACATTGATATCGGCGGTCCCGCCATGTTGCGTGCGGCCGCCAAGAACCACCGCGACGTCTGGGTAGTGGTTGACCCCAATGATTACGATCTCGTGGCGACAGAAATTGCGGCTGGAGGTAGTCGCTTTGCAGATCGCAGACACTCGGCGCTAAAGGCGTATCAGCACACGGCGAGTTACGACAGTGCCGTTGCCGGCTATTTGATGACACACGAACTCGAGACGCTGGCCGCGTGCGGCGAAGATTCGACAGAAATCACGCAAAGAGCGGCTGCGCTTGTGCTACCAGAGACCTATACTCAGTCGTTCACGAAGAAGTTGACCATGCGCTACGGTGAGAATCCGCATCAGCGTGCTGCATTCTATGTTGAAGACCGACCAGCACCTGGATCTATTGCATGCTTCGAACAGCTGCAGGGCAAAGCACTCAGTTATAACAATATCGCGGACACGGATGCAGCGCTTGAGTGTGTGAAGGCTTTTAACGGTCCTGCATGTGTGATCGTAAAGCACGCCAACCCTTGCGGTGTTGCGTGCGCGCCGACGGCGCTTGAAGCGTATGAAGGTGCATTTGCCACCGACACAACCTCCGCGTTTGGCGGCATCATTGCGTTTAACGTAGCGCTCGACGGCCCGACACTTGACGCGATACTTGAACGTCAATTTGCTGAGGTAATAGTTGCGCCCGAGGTGAATCAGGCTGCGCGCGATGTGGCCGAACGCAAGAAAAACGTGCGGCTGCTACAGACGGGCGCTTTTGCACAAACAAAAAAGGCTGTGCGTGACTTTAAGCGGGTTGGCGGCGGGCTGCTGGTGCAAGATGCAGATCAGACAGCCCTTGTTGAAGCTGACCTTAAAGTTGCCACCGACCGAAGCCCGACGCAGCAAGAACACGCAGACCTACTGTTTGCCTGGAAGGTTGCCTGGTTTGTTAAGTCGAACGCCATCGTTTATGCGCGAAACCGGCAAACCATTGGGGTAGGTGCGGGACAGATGGCGCGGGTGACAAGCGCAAAGATCGCGGCCATGAAGGCCGAGGAAGAAGGTTTGACTGTGCCGGGATCGGTGATGGCGTCAGATGCGTTTTTTCCGTTTCGAGACAGCATTGATGCGGCCGCAGACGCAGGCATACGGGCGATAATTCAGCCCGGAGGATCTATGCGAGACGAGGAAGTGATCGCCGCCGCGAACGAACACGACATTGCAATGGTGTTGACTGGCATGCGGCACTTTCGACACTAAGAGAGTTATTAAGAGCGACACAATATGAAAGTACTTGTAGTGGGCAGCGGCGGACGTGAGCATGCGCTTGCATGGCGCCTTGTTCAGGGCGCGAGCGTAAGCGAAGTTGTAGTTGCGCCCGGTAACGCGGGTACGGCCACAGAGCCTGGGGTGAGCAACACTGCGATATCTGTCGACGACTTTAGTGGTTTAGTGGCCTATGTACGCAAAAACAACATAGATCTCACCGTGGTTGGCCCTGAAGTGCCGCTTGTTAACGGTATCTGTGACTACTTTGCAGCGGAAGGTCTTGCTTGTTTTGGTCCCAGTGCTGCGGCGGCTCAACTGGAGGGTTCCAAAGCTTTCGCGAAAGATTTTTTGGCGCGGCACAAGATTCCCACTGGTTCTTACCGAACGTTTTCTGACGTCGATGCCGCTCTTGCTTATGTACGGGAACAGGGCGCTCCGATTGTTATTAAGGCTGACGGTCTTGCGGCAGGAAAAGGCGTGGTGGTGGCGCAAGAGTTGACTGATGCCGAGGCCGCGATTAGCGACATGCTCAGTGGGAACGCGTTTGGCGATGCGGGAGCGCGGGTTGTTGTCGAAGAATTCTTGCCGGGCGAAGAAGCCAGCTTTATTTGTTTGTGTGATGGCACAAGTGCGATTCCGTTTGCCAGTTCGCAGGATCACAAGGCTCGCGATGACGGCGACCTTGGCCCCAATACGGGCGGCATGGGGGCTTACTCTCCGGCGCCCGTAGTGACTCAGGTGGTGCATGATGCCGTTATGCGTGATGTTATCGAGCCCACGCTCAAAGGTATGGCGGCGGATGGGCATCCCTACACCGGCTTCTTGTATGCCGGCCTTATGATCAGTCCTGATGGCGTTCCGAAGGTGATCGAGTTTAATGCTCGATTCGGTGACCCAGAAGCGCAGCCCGTAATGACGCGATTGAGATCAGATCTTGCTCAGCTGTGCGTTAAAGCACTGGCGGGGCAGCTCGCAGACGTATCACTCGAGTTCACGGACGAGGTAGCACTTGGTGTTGTATTGGCCGCAGGTGGTTATCCACTCGACTATGCCTCCGGTCAGGCAATTAGTGGTTTGTCGGTCCACTTAGACGAACATCACCCGGACACCAAGGTATTTCACGCGGGTACGGCAATAAAGGACAATGAGATCGTAACCGCAGGAGGTCGGGTGCTTTGTGTTGTTGCGCTCGGAGCTACGGTTGCTCGGGCCCAGGAACGGGCTTATGCCCGGGCTGACAGCATTGAGTGGACAGATTCCTATTGTCGCCGTGACATAGGCTATCGAGCAGTAGCGCGCGAGAACTAACGCCAAAATTGTTAATAGCCACTGGCGTACCTAACCAGGAGCAATAGACCTGCATAGCTCGCGATAGTTTGTCGCCATGCTTGGTGCATGGTGCAACGTTCAACAAGTTCTCTTGCTCGAAAAAGTACTCTTGCTCGAAAAAGTACTCTTGCTCGAAAAAGTACTCTT
>CAZFIA010000007.1:20926-41404 GCA_964519335.1 uncultured Pseudomonadales bacterium | reverse complement strand
TGCTCGAAAAAGTACTCTTGCTCGAAAAAGTACTCTTGCTCGAAAAAGTACTCTTGCTCGAAAAAGTACTCTTACTAAAAAGGCAGCCCGGCGAGTTAGCTTTTCTTCCAATGCAACCCTGAATTTATTGCGGCGCTTTGATCCGCTGGCTGACCTCGATTGGCCTGATCTTTCTTCGATTGCGCAGCAGGCGAAGGAATTAAAACTCCCTGCGGGCCGAGTGCTGGTCCGCCCACCGCGACGATTGCGCGGTGTTTGGTATTTGAGTTCGGGCACCTTGTTTGATGAATGCACAGGGGTCTATTTGCGCTCAGGGTCAACCCAGTGCAGATCACCCGTGTGGCCTGGCCATTCAAGCCTGCGCTCGGTTACCGAGGTACGCCTGCTGTTTCTTGCCGAAGATTGCTTGGCTCACCTGCAAACATCTCTTGCGAAGTCACCGCAGTCGACGAGAAAGCCATTGGCTGCAGCGCTCGATACCAGCGAGTGGTTAGAGACCTTTGCCGCAAGCCCACTGTTGCGGGTGCTTTACCAGCGTCGCGGTGCTGCGGGTTGGCAGAGCTGGTTGCGTAGTTTTAGCGCGCTTGACGTTGGGTCAGAGGAAACTCTGATCGAACAAGGAGCCGTAGGTGACTATTTTTATGTTGTGCAGAGCGGTGTTGCTGTGGTGAGCGGGGAAGTAGAGTTTGCGCAAATTGGCCCTGGAGGTTTTTTTGGCGAAGATGCTTTGCTTAGTGGCCAGCGCCGAAACGCGACTGTCCAGATGCCAGCCGGGGGGCGTGTTCTGCGTGGCCAGTCGGCTGCGCTTTTTGGGCTGGTTGATGACCTCTGGTGGGTGCTCGCCCGAAGGCCTGAGTCGTGGCAGTGTGATAATCGACTTCTTGAGTTAAGGAAAGAAACCTCAACCCTGGTTCTGCGTGATTGGCTCGACTCGCTGCCCTCCGACTATCGCTACGGCATTGCTGTGGGTTCTGAGCTTGTAGCGCACGATTTGCTGCTGCTACTGATGATTCATCGTGGCTATTCGGTGGTGTTGCGCTAATAGGGGCCTGTTAGAGCAGGTATCGCATGCAGATGCTGTATGGATCGGCCTTGTAGTCTGCGAAGGGTGCACATTCCTTAAAGCCGAAGCGCAGATAGAGCTGCCGCGCTGGCAGGAAGGCGTCTGGGGTTCCTGTTTCAAGACTTAAGCTGCGCATGCCGCGAGATCTTGCTTCGAAAGTAATATGTTCCAGAAGTTGTGCAGCGATTCCTTTGCGCAGATGCGCTACGCACGTGCGCATCGATTTTAGCTCGCCCTGGCCATCTTCTAGAACCTTAAGTGCTGCACAGCCCAGAAGTTCGCCAGATGACTGTGGCTCATGCTGCTGGGGTAACAGGCGAGCAGCGAAAAAACTGACGTTCGGGCGTTGCAGAGATTCTATGTCGAGCGCGTGTACCGACTCTGGTGGTGAATGCTCCGCCATGTCTTTCAAATGCTCGGTGAGCAATTCGGTGATGTCGGCGGTCGCTGGGTCTTCGATGTTGATCTGGATATCGGTATTTTGGATCATACAGACTGTTTTGAATCATTTAGAAAGGACTTAGTTTCATCGCTAGCGCTAGCAGCAAGCCAAGCAGCCGTCGCTCGTCGGATGACTCGATGGCCTCGATTGAAATGCCGGAATCGAGGATGAGCAGCAGAGTTTAGACGCAGTTTGCTAGAATAGGGTTGAAAGTCAGCAAGAGCCATTTTTATGGATCAGCTCATTCTTGGTTTTGACCGCGCGCTGCGGACGCTTACCGGGCAACATCGAGCCCATCGCGAATCGCCCGCCGAGGCCACTGTGGCACCGGAGCAGCCCTTGTCCGAGGAAGAGACTCAGCATGCGGCTGGACTTATGCGGGTGAATCACACCGGGGAAGTGTGTGCGCAGGCGCTCTATGACGGTCAGGCAGCAACCGCCCGAAACCCGGAAGTAAAAGAAGCGCTGAGTCAGGCGGGTGATGAGGAGGTGGATCATCTGGTGTGGTGCGAGCAGAGGCTTACCGATCTTGATGCTCGGCCAAGCGTGCTTAACCCTCTTTTCTACGGCATGTCCTGGGGCCTGGGCGCTATAACCGGGTTAATGGGTGACCGGTTGAGCCTCGGTTTTGTCGAGGCCACCGAAGATCAGGTTGTGAAACATTTGGACAGTCACCTGGAATCGCTGCCGGCAGACGATCTCAAGAGTCGAGCTGTTGTCACGCAGATGCGCGCAGACGAGGCCCGGCATGGTGACGAAGCCTTGGCTCTGGGTGGCGAAAAACTAACGCCTATGCAGAAGCGAGCAATGGCTGGGGTTGCCCGGGTTATGACCGCAACAACCTATAGAATTTAGCTCAGCGCCTGTTCGCAGTGGGTTAATTCTCTACCCGCCTGACAGCGGCGGGTGATAGATAAGCTGCACCAGAGTGCCATCGGGGTCGTGGCAGTACAGCGAACGCGCGCCGTCGCGGTGAGTTTTTGGTGGCTGGGCAATGCTGACCTGCTTGTCCCGCAAGTGCTGATGCCAACGATCTATGTCATCAATGTTGTCAATAATGAAGCCGATGTGATCGAGCCGGTCTTTCGTCTGAACGGAGCCGTTGCTGCCCGCGGTGCTTGGGTCTGCCTTAAGGATGCGGTGCAGCGCCAGATTGTCGTTACCCGAGCAGAGGAAGACGTTATCGCTGTCGGGTTGCCATTCGATGGCCATCCCAATCACCTCTGTATAGAAGGTGAGACAGTCTTCCAGGGCGGTGACGTTCAAGGCGACGTGCCGCATCCCGGATGTTGTTAGCTTAGTTGTCATCTAGCTCGTAGCCATGGGTAACCTTGACACCACCTCTTGTTAGCATGATGGAGGCGCTGCAGTACTTTTCAGCTGACAAGGCTACCGCCCGGGCCACCTTGTCGTCAGACAGGCCTTCTCCGGCCACCACAAAGTGGATGTGGATATCGGTGAACACAGCAGGGATTTCGCTGGAGCGTTGGGCTGTTAACTCAGTCACACATTTGGTCACTTTCTGACGCGATTTTTCCAAAATGTGCACAACGTCGTAGGCACTGCATCCGCCCATTCCCATCAACACGAGTTCCATAGGACTAGCGCCCTGATTCGTCTCTCGGTTGCCGTCAATTAAAACACTGTGATCAGTGCCTGTGGTGCCAAGAAATTGTTTGTCGTCTTGCCAAACTAATTTCGCTGTCATTTCCTGCATCGCGTTTATTTCACTCATCGTAAGCTTGCCAAAAATAAAGTGTGACACAGTTCACGCCAGCATTCTCTGACTGAGTGATTTTATTAGTATTTCTGCTTTCATAGAGGTGCAGTTAAGTGGTTTGTTGCGTGTAACGGCTCACGAAAATTGTGCGTTTGAATACTATTTGGATGCCTTGCTTGTGAAGCCTGTATGCATGTATGTGAGATCAAAGGGTACTTTTTCGTTTGAAACGACCGTTCGGCATTCATTTTTACGCCGCTTGTCGTGAAGGCTTAGGTTCAAACACGGTGCTGTGCAAAAGTCTCACTCGACCCTTGATGTCGGCACCAAACAAAAAGCTGGCATTGAATATGCACCTCAACTTGATATTGAGGATTCACCTAACGCAAGGGCAATTCGCAAGGTTTACTACGAAGGAGCGCTAGCATGCTTGCAGCAAAAAATACGAAAGTTTCGGGACTGACAGCGAAACGACCATTGGCCGCGGGCTTCGCAATGAGTGCTAACGCGCAAAGTGAAGACACATCGCATCTTGATGCATTTCTTGCCGCGGCTCACCGCCGCAAGTACCCGGCAAAAAGCACATTGATTTATGCCGGTGACAAGTCTGATTCTATCTACTACATCCAGAAGGGTTCTGTAACCGTTCTGGTAGAAGACGAATCTGGCCGCGAAATCATCGTTGCCTACCTGAACAAGGGTGACTTCTTCGGCGAGATGCCGTTGTTCATGTCTGATAACAACCCTCGCACCGCCTGGGTAAAGTCAAAGACAGAATGCGAAGTTGCTGAACTCAGCTACGCCAAGTACAAAGAGCTTGCTGAGCGAGATACACGTCTGCTTTACGCCGTAGGTGCGCAGATGGCCAAATCGCTTACCAAGACAACGCAAAAAGTCTCTGACCTTGCGTTCCTGGATGTGACCGGCCGCGTTGCCCGCACACTCCTTGAGCTTGCCAAGCAGCCTGATGCAATGACGCATCCTGATGGCATGCAGATCAAAATTACCCGTCAGGAAATCGGCCGCATCGTTGGCTGTTCCAGAGAGATGGTTGGCCGCGTACTGAAGACCCTGGTTGAACAGGGACTGGTATCGGTGAAAGGAAAAACCATGGTGGTTTTTGGAACTCGCTAAAACTCGATTCTTTTAACTAAGACTGCTGCGTGAAACTTGCGATAGCGTAGCTCAATGTCGAATAAGCGTTTCGATTCGGCCAGGATAGCCGAAGACAGGGATTGAACGCTGCATGATGCAGTAGCAATGGAATTGCCCCCGCGCGTATCCTCGCGCTTCTACAAAAACACGTTGCAGCGGCGCGTATCTTCGCGCGCTAACAACGTGTTTTACGAGGCGCGTCGGGATACGCGCTTTTTTATTTGATTAGCTCCCGCAGCCCCTCCCCAGGATCCCCAACCCGCATAAACGCCTCGCCAATCAGATAACAGTGCACCCCCAAACCGCGCAAATACTCAATATCTGCCCGGGTATGTATCCCCGACTCCGACACCAACAGTGCACTCTCAGGCGCACGCGCTGCAAGCCGCTCGGTGGTCTTAAGCGATGTCTCAAACGTTTTGAGGTTGCGGTTATTTACCCCAAGTAGGTTACAGTTGAGCGTAAGCGCCTCCTCCATCTCTTGCTCGTCATGAACTTCCACCAGCACGTCAAGCTTAAGCTCTCGTGCCCGGCCATAGAGTTCTTGCAGCTGTGCTGGAGATAGGGCTGCCACGATAAGCAGCAACGCATCGGCCCCCAGCACGCGGGTTTCCCAGACTTGATAGTCATCCACAATAAACTCTTTGCGTAACACCGGCAGGCTGCTCGCAGCGCGCGCGGCCTGCAGATAGTCATCGTGACCCTGAAAGTACTTTTGATCGGTAAGCACTGATAGACAGGCGGCTCCACCTACTTCGTAGGATTTGGCGATAGCGTCCGGAGCGAAGTTTTCGCGAATCAAGCCCTTGCTCGGTGAGGCTTTTTTTACCTCGGCAATAACCGCGCTCAGACCCTGTGCGGATTTTTCTTCGAGAGCTGCGCTGAACCCGCGGGGGGCGAATGCGGTTAGCTCCTGATTCTTCTTGAGTTGTTCTTTTACCTTGGCCAGTGGGGTTTGTGCGGTTCGATCTTTCACCTCTTGCGCTTTGTCGCGAAGAATATCGTTGAGTACGCTCATGAGGCTTGGCCAAAAGACTGGCTAAGGGCGCTCAATGCCTCTAGACGCTGCAGCGCCTTGCCTTCACTAATGCTGGTTTTTGCTAATGCAACCCCGTTGGCAATGCTCTCGCTCACTCCGGCCGCATAAAGAGCGGCTCCGGCGTTGTAGGCCACGATGTCCGCGGCGGCGCTGTCAACGTCGCTCAGCGCTTCACGAATCAGCTGCAAGCTCGATTCTGGAGTGGTGCACACCAGTTTCTCCATGGAGCGGGTTCGTAGCCCGACATCTTCGGGCGAAACCGCGTACTTGCGAATCTCACCGTCGCGCAGTTCTACCACCTGCGAGGGTGCGGCCAGCGAGAATTCATCCAAGCCATCGCTGTGGACGGTTAGCGCGCGATGACTACCCAGAGTGTTGAGCACGTCAATCATCTTTGTTTGCCATACCGGGGCAAACACCCCAATTACCTGGCTCTTGGCTCCCGCTGGGTTGGTCATGGGGCCCAGTACATTCATCATGGTACGGACGCCAAGCTCGCGTCTGGGCGTTGCGGCATGACGCATTGCGCTGTGGTGGGCCTGGGCAAACATAAAACCTACGCCAACTTCGCGAATGCACTGGGCGACCTGTGTTGGCGTAATCGCGAGGTTAACGCCCGCGGCCTCGAGCACATCTGCGCTGCCAGATTTACTGCTCATTGCTCGATTGCCGTGTTTTGCCACCCGGGCGCCACTTGCTGCTGCAACAAAGGCGGATGCGGTAGAAATATTAAACAGCTTTGCGCCACCGCTGCCGCCTGTGCCACAGGTATCCACCATATGCTCTGCGTCTATGTCGACCTTCAGTGATAATTCCCGCATGGCTGCGGCGGCGCCGGCTAGCTCGTCTGAGGTCTCTCCCTTAACTCGCAAGCCAATCAGTAAGCCCGCAAACTGCACGTCTGTGAGCTTGCCCTGCATGGCCTGGTTGAACAGATCTTGGCTGTGGGCAAAACTCAGATCAGTTTTATCTACCAGTGCATCGAGTGCCTCGGTAATTTCCATGACTAGTACCCCGTGAGAAAGTTGTTGAGCAGCTCATGGCCTGATTTGGTGAGAATAGACTCAGGGTGAAACTGCACGCCTTCAATAGGGAGGGTCTTGTGTCGCACACCCATTATTTCGTCGCGTACACCGTCTCGCTCTGTCCATGCCGTGACCTCCAGGCAGTCGGGCATGCTGGCTGCTTCGACGATCAGCGAATGATAGCGAGTAGCAATAAATGGCCCCTCGAGGTTGCGGAACACGCCTGTGCCGTCGTGATGGATGTCGCTGGTTTTGCCGTGCATTACATTACGTGCGCGGCTGACGGTACCGCCGAAAACCTGCCCAATGCTCTGATGCCCCAGACAAATTCCGAGAAGCGGGACGGTAGCGCCAAACTCGCGAACCACCTCCATTGAGATGCCGGCTTCGTTGGGCGTACAAGGCCCAGGCGACAAGACAATTTTATCCGGGGACAGTTTACGTATTTGCGAAATGCTTATCTCGTCGTTGCGATGCACAACGACCTCAGCACCCAACTCGCCCAGGTATTGGGCCACGTTGTAGGTAAACGAGTCGTAGTTATCGATCAATAGCAGCATGTTGTTTGCTCTCTCATTCAACGGAACCGGCGATTGCTTTGCGGTGACCGTGCACTTATCGGAAGGTTTGGCTCTTAAGGATTGGCTGGGCGCAGGTCAGGCAGGGCCTACCGGGCGCTCTTCTAGCTAGAACCCTGTTAGCTAGAAAAAACGGGGGCTAGTGTCGCCAACGGGTGGTGCGGGTGAGAGTAATCATGGGTCTAGTTTACATGGGAATTTGCAAGGCACCACTAGTGGGGGGCCTGTGCGCGGCCAATGCGTGGCCAATGCGTAGATTGTGCAGAGTTAGAAAGGCAATGCTGTTCTAGGCGAAGTCTCCGGAGGCCCGCTTTGACTTGGCGCCCGATCGCGGTTGTTTGCGCGCCTCAAGCTGCGGATGTCCGGTTTCGGTGTCGCTTGCCGAGGACCTGCTGCTCGCGCGGTTGGGGGGTTTTCCCATGCCGGGCGCAGACCAGGCGATCGCATCGCACCAGTCTTCGATCTTCATATCGGCCACGGTTACTGCGCCCTTGGCGCCGTACTGCACGCGTGATGATTGGGCCCGCACGAAAAAGTACTCGGCACAGCGCTCGTCACCGCCCAGGCGTTCGGCTTCCTGGGAGCATGCTGCGAACAGGCGTTGGCGGTCTGGCAACCTGGTCTGTTGATCATCCATGTGGACGACTAACTCCCGGCGGCTGAGCGCGGCTCATCAGGTGATGCGGGTTTGCCGTCTTTGAGTTCACGTAACTCTCGCAGAATTCGTTCGTTTGCCATGCGAGCAAGTTCGAGTTGCTGATTGAGTACGTTGAGCGACTTGTCTTGCAGGTCGCGTTGGTTTTGTAAGCTGGCCACTTCTTTAGCCTGAGTATCCACTACTTCGCTTAGCGATTTGCGGGCCTTCGTGAGATCTTCGACCTCGCTGCGCAATGATTCGATATCGTTCGGATCAACTGGTTTGGCCGCCTCGTCACCTTCTCGGAATTCATCTTCTAGGCCGAGTAGTTCTTCTTTAAGGTCAGTCCGGCCGGCACGGCCTGGCCCCTTGGCTTTTTTGGAGTCTTTGTTGTTTTCTATAGAAGCTTCTTCAGGATTTGGTGCTGCAGTGTGCTCTGGAGCTTCGTCTGCGTCGGACTTGTCCCAACCTTCAAGCTCGTTTTGCAGTTCTTCTTCGATGTTCTTTTTTGTCTCAGGTTTTGGAACATTGAGTTCAGGCGATTCCGCGCTAGAGTCTTCATCCAGGTCGTCACCGTCTTCGAAGATGTCTTGAATGTCCGAGAGGAACTCGTCGTCGGCCTTCAGTTCCGTTTCTTCTGGTTTAGCGCGATCAGCCTCGTCGATTTCGAAGACCATTTCTTCATTGCCAGTGCTCTTCAAGGCACGTAACTCGTTTTCTAGATCGATCACCTTCTGACGGAGATCGTCGATCTGTGCTTCCTGTTCTTTGCTGCCCTGCTGCTGGTTGCTGGGTTCGACAGGCTTTGACTTCTCTGCCAGTTCCTCTCTTAGGCCGTCTATTTCCTGGTCGCGGTTGGTTATCTCCGACTCGAGAGCGGGGATGCGACTCTTGGTTTCAAAAATTACTGAGTTAAGCTGTTCTCGAAGTTTGGCTGCCAGATGCATTTGCAGCATCCAGGCCATACCGAAACCAATGCCCAGCGCTGCCAGTAGAGAGATTACAATTTTACTTACGAGATAAATCATGTGTGTGCGTCCGTAACCACAAACTCTATGCGTCGGTTCTTTTCCCGGCCTTCCGGGTTGTTGTTGTCGTAGATGGGGCGGGTATCGCCAAAGCCCATCGCTCCTAGTTGGTCTGGGCTCACGCCGCTGCTCACAAGATACTGAAGCACCGATGCTGCTCGTTCTTCACTCAAACGCTGGTTGTTTTCACGATCACCCACACCGTCGGTGTGACCGATGATGAGGATTCTGGTGTCGCAATTTCGGGCGACGACAGCGAGCATTTTCAGCAAGAAATCGCTATTACTACTTATTGCGGCGCTTGCAGGTTTGAACTGGATTTTTTCTCGCGACAAGGCGTCATTCAGTCCTTGTTGGCATGAGCCGGCGGTACCGACAAGCTTTACGTTGTTTTCGATTGTGCTAATACCAGCGGTAGCTTCAGCCATTTGCTGCGAGCGTTGCAGCGCCGACGTATCGGGTACGTAACCGGTCAGTGTCAGATTCTGTCCGTCAAGAGTCGCCTCGACCCAACTTAGGTCTTTACCCTCTGCGGGAATGCGACTGGTAGCCTCCGTGAGTTCTTCTTCAATAGCGGGGGCTGCGTTGCTCACGGTAATCCAGACCAGGCAAACGAACAGAGACGCGCCGGTGGCGATGATGTTAAAGCGTTTTGGCTCCATGTCCTTCTAGGCATGCAATATAGAGCGCTCATTGTCGGTTCCAGTCGGCCTGCATACTGAGGCGGACGTCACGATTTTATGACCGCTCCGGGGAGCCTTCAGGCCTTTTGGCGCGGCCCTTTCGCAGGGCTAGCCGGGGGGCTGTTTAGTGCTCTTCTTCTGTGGAAGATGAGAGGTCTAGCCGGGCTTCTGCGAGGGCTGCGGCCCGGAAAATAGCGCGTCCCTTGTTGAGCGATTCTTTCCATTCGAGCCGACCGATGGCGTCGGCCACGATGCCGCCCCCAGCCTGTATGTAGAGATTGTCATCTTTAATGACAGCTGTGCGGATCGCGATAGCGGTATCCATGTTGCCGTTCCAGCCGATATAGCCCACGGCGCCGCCATAAACACCGCGTTTGACGGGCTCCAGTTCATCGATGATTTCAAGTGCCCGAATTTTTGGGGCGCCCGATAGGGTCCCCACGGGAAGGGTGGCGCGCAGTACGTCGAAAGCAGTTTTGCCGTCCTGGAGCTTGCCTGTGACATTACTTGACATGTGCATGACGTGTGAATAGCGCTCAATCACAAAGCTCTCGGAGACCTCTACAGATCCCGTTTTAGCCACCCGGCCCACGTCATTACGACCTAGATCGATCAGCATTAAATGTTCAGCGCGTTCTTTCGGATCGGCTAAGAGCTCCTTTTCGAAATCTATATCCTCTTCTTCGGTGTGTCCGCGTCGGCGGGTACCTGCAAGCGGCCGGCTGGTAATTTCGCCATCTTCGACACGCGCGAGAATTTCTGGCGAGGAGCTAACTATTTGAAAGTCGCCGAGATCCATAAAATACATGTAGGGCGATGGATTGAGGTTGCGTAGCGCTCTATACATATCAACCGGTGGTGCTGAGAACGGCAGGCTCATACGCTGGGCTAAGACGACCTGCATGACGTCACCGGCAACAATGTACTCGCGTATTTTTTCTACCGCCGATTTGAACTCAGCCTCGCCGAACGAGCTGACAAAATCGCTTTCTTTTACGGGCTGGTTAGATTTGCTGTGCTGCATCGCAGGTAAGGGTTGGGCAAGTTGTCTGGCCCGAGCTTCAAGCTGTTCTTTGGTGGCTTGCAACGCATCAACATCGTTCGGGTCAATGAGACTAATGAGCTGCATAGTGCCGCGGAGGTTGTCGAAGATAACGAGGTCATCGGACACCATAAGCTGCACATCCGGCAGGCCCAGGGGATCGGGCGGAGTGCTGTCTTTAAGTCGCGGCTCTACATAGCGCACGGTGTCATAACCAAAATAGCCCACCAGGCCACCGTGAAATCTGGGCAAGCCTTCTACAGGCGCGACCTTAAATCGCTTGTGATAGCTCTCGGCGAAAGCAATAGGATCGCTGGTCTCGTGTTGTTCAATCACCTTTTGGTCGTGGGTGATCGTGATGGTGTTACCGGTTACGGTGAGCAGGGTGCGCGCCGGTAGCCCGATGATAGAGTAGCGCCCCCATTTTTCGCCACCCTGAGCAGACTCCAACAAATAGGAATAGGGGCCCGCCGCCAGTTTCAGATAAACCGACAAGGGCGTATCGAGGTCGGCGAGCACCGTGTGGGTAATAGGCACCCGGTTATAGCCCGCAGCCTTCAGTGCTTCGAGTTCTTCCTGCTTCATAAGGGGAGAGAATTCATGGTTACAAAAGTTCGCTTATCGCATCGATTACGGCATCAGCTCCAAGCTGGGTTGCGGGTACGCCATTGTTGTAACCGTCTCGGCGGACCACAACTTCGCAACCGGCGGCTCTGGCGCAACCCACATCCGGACTTGCGTCGCCTACAAACAAGGCGTTCTTGGGTGCCACTCCCAACTCCCTGCAGGCGTGCAATGCGGGATCTGCCGCGGGTTTTGGATTGGGCGTTGTTTCGCTACCCACAACGCAAGTGAAGTACTCCCGTAGGTCGAGCTGTTCCAATACCAGCTCAGAAAGGCCAATGTATTTGTTGGTAACTACGGAGAGTCTGGCGCCCCGATCCCTGAGTGCAGATAGGGTTTTGCGGGTGCCGGGGAAGGGTTTTGAATAAACGGCAATGTTGTTTTCGTAGTAGTCGAGAAAACCCGTAAGCATTGGCTCGGGGTCTACGTCGTTGATGCCGTGATGATCCAGGGCGCGAGTAATAAGCGCCTTTGAGCCCATACCTACAAAATCGCGGGTGAGATTCAACTCAACTTCGGGCAGGTCTTCTTGCTTTAGCGTGTGGTTGAGCGCCGCATGGATGTCGGGTGCGCTATCTACAAGTGTGCCATCGAGATCGAATAGATAGGCCTCAAATTCTGCAGCCGGTCGTGAGAGTGAGCCCGCCATCCGCTAGTTTTGCGCGGCTGTTTGCTGCGTCATCGATTGGATAGCGTTTTTCATTGCTGAGATAGTTTTTGCGTAATCGTTGCTGCCAAAAATTGCAGAGCCCGCGACAAAGGTATCAGCACCGGCCGCCGCCGCGTCGGCGATGTTGTCGATCTTGATGCCCCCATCAATTTCCAGGCGTATCTCGCGGCCTGACGCATCGATTAGTTCTCGCGCTTCGGTGAGCTTACTAAGTGCGCCGGGAATGAATTTTTGCCCGCCAAAGCCTGGATTTACAGACATGATAAGTACGAGATCCACCAGATCTATTACTTCCGCCAAAACGGTAAGTGGCGTCGCGGGATTAAATACTACCCCGGGCGAAACACCAGCCTCACGAATCATAGAAAGTGTCCGGTGCAGGTGTTCTGTGGCTTCCGGGTGAACGCTGATGATGTTCGCGCCGCTCTCGATAAAGTCGCCGACTAGCCGATCAACTGGTGCGACCATGAGATGGACATCCATCGGGGCGCTAATACCGTGTTTGCGCAGTGAGTCTAGAACCAGCGGTCCTACGGACAGGTTTGGCACGTAGTGGTTGTCCATAACATCAAAGTGAATGATGTCGGCGCCGGCGTCGAGTACGGTACTTACCTCGTCTCCCAGGCGAGCGAAATCGGCAGCTAGAATGGACGGGGCAATGAAGGGCGTCACGCGTGGGCTCCTGTGGCTCAGCAAATCTGCAACTTAGGGCAGGAAGGCGCGCAGTTTACTCTGCTCCGGGCACATTTGCTCTGGAGCGCCGGTCTGAAATTTCATGGGAGTGGGCTGCCTTCCCGTACGCTGATGAGCTGATCCAGCGTGCCGATGTCGCGCCAGACGCCGCTGAAATGCTGTCCTCCAAGCTCGCCGCGTTGCGCGGCTAAAAAAAGCAGAGGCGCAGTTGAAAAGGCCGCCGGTGGTCCACCCCCTTTGTGGGTGTCCCTGACCTGCTTGTCCCTGACCTGTTTATCCAAGAAGCGCGCGCGCATTAGGCTGATGCCGCAGTAAACGTAGTTGCGTCGCTCGACTTTAGCGGGGTGCCAAAGTCGGTGATGTTGAAACTCGAAGTCGCCCGTCGCCCGACTTTCCGGTGTGGGAATGGCCACCAGATGTGCATCGATGTTTGCGGGCAGGCTCGGTGGCAGTGTCCTGAAGTCGAAGTCAGTCCAAATGTCGCCGTTGAGCAGAATAAATGGATCTTCGCCCAAGAGCTTGCGCGCGTGTGCGATGCCGCCGCCCGTTTCGAGTAACGCAGGTTCTTCAGAGTAAGCGATTTGCAGTCCAAAGTGACTGCCGTCGCCCAGGGTCTGGCGAATATCGTTACCCAGGTGAAACAGGTTGATGACAACGCGTTCAATGCCGGCGCGCTTTAGCCATTGCAGTTGGTGAACAATTAGCGGGTGGCCGTGCACTTCCAGCAAGGGTTTGGGAATGTCATCGGTGAGGGGCGCAAGCCTTGAGCCGCGACCGGCCGCCAGAATCATGGCGGTTGTTACCGGCGATTTTTTGCCGTGGTTGTTTTGAGCTGTGGGAGTCATGAGCTTTGTGCTGTGAGCTACTTCTGTATGTCTGCGACCCAACGTCGAGCGGGCGTAACCAATGAGTCGGTCAACCAACCGCTCAAGGGCTTAAGTTCTTCATAACGCTGACACAGATCAACGAGATTACCCAGCACGGGCTCTATATGTGGCAAATGACTGGTTTTGCTATCGCGGCTAGCGAGGCGCGCGAATATGCCTACGGCCTTTAACTGGCGTTGTACGGCCAGCAAATCTACTGCACGCCGGTTGGTGTCGGGTAAGCCGGAGACCACAGTATCGATCACCGGATCAGAGAATTTCCAGTAGCAATCGTGCAGAAGCGACGCAAGGTCGTAGCCGGCCGGGCCGATCAAAGCGTCCTGAAAATCAAGCACACCCACTGGGTCTGCCGACGCTCCTTCGGTTTGTGTGTTTTTCTGTACGTTTCTCCTTACGTCTCTCCTTATGTTTCTCTGCGCGTTTCTATCCCAAAGCAAATTTTTACAGTGAAAATCGCGATGCACACACACCTGTGGCTGATTGGCTGCGTTTGCCAACAGCAGTTTGCGCGTATCTTCGAACAGCTTATCTGGGAGCGCAACATCGCATGCATCTCGAACCAACCAGTCGACAAAAATGTCTAGTTCATCCGACAGACGCTGTGCTGTGTAGTTTGGAATGATTGGATCCTTTACAGAACCTATGCGCTGTAGCGTAACCAGAGCGGCCTGCAGGCACTGCGCTTCGTTGCCGTCTTTGTAAGCGTCAATGAAGTGCGTTTGTCCGAGGTCGGTTAGCAGTAACCAGCCTTCGGGGATGTTGTGGGCGAGCAAACTCGGGACTCGAATGCCTTGTGCGGCAAACGCTGCGGCAACCGCAACAAACTGTGGGTTCTGTTCTTTGGCCGGTGGTGAATCCATTAGCACCAGAGGTTCGCTGGTGCCGGTCACTCGATAGAACTGTCGGAAACTGGCCTCTGTTTGCAACGCCTGTAAGCCGGGAGCCGTCGGACCCGCAGTTCCTGTTTGTTCGAGGGTATCGACCAGCCAGGAATAAAGCGCCGGGCTAATCTTGTCCGATCTTTCCCCAGACAGAGTGGAGGTGCTATTTGCAGCAGAGGTGCGCTTAGAAGACGGTGGCGTGCGGGTCATGGACCTATCATAGGCAATCAAGAGGCAATACCCTATGATCCGCGACCATCTTTATGAGGTATTGATGGAGTCTTTCCGGCGCTTGCTGCTCACAACAAAACAACGCCTTTCGGGCACTGCCAACGGGCTGCTCGCTGTCGCGCTCGCCGCTTGTGTACTGATTACCCTGGGTACTCAGAGTGTCTTTGGCGCCGATGTTGGCCCTGATGCTGACTCTGAGGTAGGTGCCGATGCACCTGAGCTATCTCAAGATGACAACACGGCCACTGCAAGCGCCGCCGCTGATGCGGCCCAGCGGTTGCTAGCCGAATATTGGCTGCCGCGTGAACAGTTGGCTGCGGCTCGTCGCGCTGCTCTGCCGGACTGGTGTGAGGGCGAGTATCGAGCCGTTGCGCAGTCGGTGCCGGTCAGCGTTGATCCTTCGACTTTGCCGATACAGGCAGAAGCTGATACTGCGCGTTATTTTATTGATGACCGGCTCGAACTTGATGGCGATGTTGAAATTGTTCGTGGTAACCGTCGAGTTCGCACAGACTCTGCTGTGGTGTTTGAGGTTTCTGAGCGTGCTGAAGTGCAGGGCAACGTGCGACTCGAAGAACCGGGGCTGGTACTGCTAGGAGATGGCGCCGACGTTGAGCTGGCCAGTGACTCGGCACGGCTCGACGAGGTAGCCTTTCTGTTGACTGAGGCTGGATTGCGCGGCAGTGCGGGCAGTGTTGCGCAGGATGAGAACGGCGACCTGGTGATTAGCAAAGGCTCGGTAACTCGCTGTGATCCCGGCAGCAACACCTGGCGCATCGATAGCCGCAGTATTACGGTTGACGAAGGCGCGGTGTGGGGAACCGCTCGCGGGGCGACCTTAAGGATAAAAAATGTGCCGGTGTTTTACCTGCCGTACATCCGCTTCCCGGTCGATGATGCGCGTCAGTCGGGGTGGCTATTTCCAGATCTTGGCTACTCCGGGCAAGACGGTTTCCAAATCGCCGCACCCTATTACATAAACATTGCGCCAGACTGGGACGCGACGGTTACTCCCCGGCTGCTGACCGAGCGTGGCCTGGGCGTTGAGAGCGAGCTTCGACACAAAAACCGCTATGGTGACTATCGCTTGGGTGGGGCGTTCTTGCCCAACGATGATCAGTTCAATGGCGTGCTAAGTCTCGATGATTTTCGAGATGAGTTTCCGGGTGGCGATTTTGAAAAGGCTGATCGCTGGTTGCTCGCTGGTGAGCACAATGGTGGAACCGCCGGCCGACTAGGTCGACTCGACACCACTGTCGATTACACCGCGGTTAGCGATCCGGACTATTTTCGCGATCTCGGTACTGGCGTGGCGGTATCCAGTCGAGTTGAACTCGAACGCCGCGCCGGTGTGCGCTATCGCTTTGGGAGTAAATCGGCATCCACTGGTGAACTGGATGCGCGGCTTTGGACCCAGCGTTTCCAGCGCCTTGATGAGATACCTACCGAAGCCTACCAACGGTTACCGCAATTTGATTTGACTTACACGCGTGCACTGGTGGGTCCCGTAGAATTTAGTCTGACCGCGCAAGCGGCTTCCTTTGATCGCAATAACGATGATCTTGCAGGAATCAGCCGCATTGTTGGCGAGCGTTATCACCTTCAACCCGAAGTGCGCCTGCCGTTGCAATGGCCCCACGCGTTTGCGGAGCTTAGCGGTGGCTTTCGCTACACCGCTTATGATTTGCGCGATGTACCCCTCGGCTTTGATGAGCGCCCCGAGCGTTCGATTGGCTTCGCCAGCGCCGACGGGGGACTGTTCTTCGAGCGCCCGTTGACGTTGTTTGGTACGTCACTCATTCAGACACTAGAGCCGCGAGTATTTTATCTGTATCAAGAGCGCGAGGCTCAGGATCAATTGCCGCTGTTCGATGTAACCGAACTGCGTTTCAATTACAGCCAGCTTTTCCGGCGCAATCGCTTCAGCGGGCTTGATCGCATTAGCGATGCAAATCAGGTCTCGGTAGGCGTCTCTAGCGCCTTTGTTAATGCCGCGAGTGGGCGCGAATATGTGCGGGCTTCTGTTGGCCAGATTTTCTTTTTCCGCGACCGGACGGTGACTGATTTGGGGGGTCTCGAAGACGACGACAGGCACTCTTCTTCGGCGATCGCCGGTCAGCTGCGGGCCCGGATTGCGCGGGACTGGAATCTCAATACCGGCGTGATTTGGGACCCTAACGACAATACAATTGACGAAAGTCTCTTCAATCTAGGCTATCGCAGAAACAATCGGCGCATTGCCAATATTGGCTACCGACAGGGTGGTCCAACGCGGCTGGATCAGACGGATCTGTCGATTTTGTGGGGGGTTTCGAACCGTATAAGCGTGCTGGGGCGTTGGAATTTCGATCTGAACAGCAACCGAACTATCGAGGGCTTTGCGGGTCTTGAATATAATAATTGCTGCTGGCAGATGCGGTTGATCGCTCGCCGCTTCATCGAAAGCCGCAGCGTTGCTCTTATCGAAGAGGTCGAGCCTGATAAGGGTGTATTCTTCCAGTTTGTGTTCAAAGGCCTCGCAGGCTTTGGCACCAAGATCGACACGCTCATACAGCGTGGTATTCGAGGGTATAGACCAGATGATTCGAACTTCTTTTAGCTACCGTTTAGCGAGCCTTTGCCTGGCATTGCTTCTGGTTTTGGTCGTCGGCAGTTATGTCCCGCCGGCTTCTGCTGCCTTGCGCGAACTTGATCGTATTGTTGCCGTTGTCGAAGACGATGTTGTACTCGGCTCCGAGCTTGTCACCCGACTCACCACGGTGCGCGAGCAGATGGAAGCCAACAACATCGAAGCGCCGCCGAACGATGTGCTGCTCAGCCAGATACTAGAGCGGCTGATTGTCGAAAGCGTTCAGCTCCAGGAAGCGGCGCGTCGTGGCATCGAGATTGACGATGAGTCGCTCACCAAAGCTGTTGCGGCCTTCGCGCAACAAAACCGCATGACCCTCGATCAGTTTCGAGAAGCTTTGCGGAGGGATGGCATTGCGTATGGCGAGTTCCGCGAGCAGATTCGTCGCGAGATGGTTATCACGCGTGTGCAGCGGGCACTAGTTAACCGGCGCATTCAGATAAGTGAACAAGATGTTGACGCGATTATCGATTCGCCGTTTTACGAAGCGCTGTTGTCTGATCAATATCGTGTGGGGCATATTCTGCTCGAGATAGACGAAGACGCATCAGAAGACACTCGAGTAGTTGCCGCCTCGAAAGCAGGCGAGCTTGTTAGTCAGCTTCGCGCCGGTGCAGAGTTTGGTCCGGTCGCGATAGCTCATTCGGCTGGTGGGCGTGCACTAGAAGGTGGTGATTTGGGTTGGCGCCGCGCGGGCGAGTTACCTAGCCTTTTCAGCGAGCGCGTGCTCAGCATGGAACCTGGCGAAGTTTCTGACCCAATAAAGAGTGGCCGCGGGCTGCACATTATTAAGCTGCTTGAGCAGCAGGGCGCTGGTATGGAAGAGCAGCAACAAACCCGCGCACGACACATTCTTATGCAGGCGTCGGAAATTCGCACCGAGAATGAAACCAAGTCTGAAATAGACTCTGTTTATGCAGCCCTTACCGATGGCGGCGACTTTGAGACCTTGGCCAAGGAGTTTTCAGAAGATCCCGGCAGTGCCCTTAAGGGCGGTGACCTTGGTTGGTCTACTTCGTCTGACTTTGTGCCCGCGTTTGCTGCCATGGTGGATTCTGCAGAGATCGGCAAGATCACGCCGCCGTTTAAGTCGAAGTATGGCTGGCACATTCTGCAGGTGCAGGAGCGGCGCATGGAAGATATGAGCGAAGAGGCTTTAAAAAACAAGGCCGCGCAGATTCTGCACAAGCAGCGATTTGAAGACGAACTGCAAAAGTGGATTAAAGAAGTGCGCGATGAAGCGTACGTAGAGCTGCGGATGCAGGGTGCAGGAAACTAGAACTAGAACTAGAATCCTCCTCAGACTGTGACGCTTGTCGTTACGCCGGGAGAGCCTGCCGGAATTGGTCCCGATCTGATTGTGGGGCTTGCTCAACAAGCGCGAGAAGAAGCTTGGGTAGTCGTTGGTTCAGCCACGACGCTTGCAGCTCGGGCAAAAACTCTGGGTGTGGCGCTTGACGTTAGGAGCGATCTACAAAATCCGATATCTCAACCCGGAGCACTCACGGTATTGGATGTACCGCTCCCCGAGATTGTTGTCCCCGGGAAACTCTGTGTAGGTAACGCAGAAGCCACGCTCAAGGCACTTGATACTGCGGCCAACGGGGTACTTCGCGGGCAATTTAGCGGGCTCGTTACCGGGCCCATGCAGAAGTCGGTGATTAACGATGCTGGCATTGCTTTTACGGGGCACACCGAATTTTTGCGCGAGAAAAGTGCGGCTACAGATGTGGTGATGTTGCTCGTGGCGAAATCAATGCGAGTTGCGCTCGCCACTACCCATTTGGCGCTGCGCGATGTAGCCGATGCCCTGACGATAGATCTGTTGGTCCGGCGCGCAAAGATTCTGCACGCCGAACTGATCGAAAAGTTTGGCATCGCGGCGCCGCGGATTGCCCTGACCGGTCTCAATCCGCACGCGGGTGAGGGTGGGCATCTGGGTCGTGAAGAAATTGAGGTTATTGAGCCTGCCTGTCGCACGCTTTCCGCTGCGGGCCTGCAGGTGCTCGGCCCATTGCCTGCAGATACCCTGTTCACGCCAGAGCGCTTGATGGGGGTGGATGCGGTGCTTGCCATGTACCACGATCAGGGCCTGCCGGTGCTGAAGTACGCGGGTTTTGGCGAAGCAGTGAACGTTACGCTGGGTTTGCCTTTTGTTCGCACCAGCGTTGATCACGGTACTGCGCTCGATATTGCGGGTACGGGCAGCGCTGATGAGGGTAGCTTCCAAGCGGCCCTACTCCTCGCGCAGCAACTAGTTGGTGCCAGTGCGACCCCGTAAACGATTTGGTCAGCATTTCTTAACTGACGAGCAAGTGCTCGACGCTATAGTGCGAGCTATTCGTCCCGAGCGCGATGATCGAATGCTTGAGATTGGTCCTGGCCGTGGTGCACTCACACAATTGTTGTGTGGCGAACTCGAGATCCTTCATGCAGTTGAACTCGATCGTGATCTCATTGCGTCTCTTGAAGCACGTTTCGCAAATTTGCGACTGACTCAGAGTGATGTGCTCGCGGTGGATTTTGAGGAACGCTTGAAGTCAACGGGGTGGCGACTTGTGGGCAATCTGCCGTATAACCTGTCGTCGCCTCTATTACTTAAGCTAGTTCAGTACCCGGATCTAATTCGTGATATGCACTTCATGTTGCAAAAAGAAATGGCACAGCGGATGGCCGCACAGCCGGGTAGCAAGGCATGGGGTCGCTTGAGCGTAATGCTGCAGTTGGGTTTTCAGGTTGAGGCGCTGTTTGATGTAGAACCCGGCGCTTTCTATCCGCCGCCAAAAGTGATGTCGCAGGTGGTGCGGCTGCTGCCGCTACCTCCAGACGAAAGACCCAGCCGGCTACTAACCGACTTGCCTGAGTTCCGCCGCGTCGTGGCAGCGGCATTCGGCCAGCGCCGAAAAACACTAAACAACTCACTAAAAGCCTGGGACTTTGATTTTCCTGCGTTTGGGCTTGAGGGTCGTCAGCGTGCTGAAGAGCTCAGCGTTGAGCAGTTTATTGCTTTATCGAACGAAGCCTCAGGTACAGAGCCTAAGAAAGACAGTTAGCTAACCATCGTTTGGCTGCACTCGAAGTAAAAACTCGTATTTGCTCAGTTTGCTCGCGCGTGGATCTACAATGAATTTGTAGGTGCCGGGATCTAGAGGCTGACTGTCGACGTTGCTGTAGTGGCTGAACACATTAGAGCGATCGTCAGCCGAACGTAATGTGTAATCTGTTGTATTGCTGCTCTTAACTACTTCAAGGCCCACCCTGGCGGGTTCGTCCAACTTAAGACTGTAATGAGCGAGCTGGCCAGGCTGTGTTGTTGCGCCGGAGATGACTTCATTTGCCACTATTTCACCACCCTGAATGATGCCAGGCTCAAGCTTGTGCAATTTAAACTCGTAGTCGCCCAGATTGGTGCCGCGTGGATCCGCCGTCAACGTATAGGTGCCGCTTTGCT
>CAZFIA010000007.1:0-20826 GCA_964519335.1 uncultured Pseudomonadales bacterium | reverse complement strand
TCGCCCAGATTGGTGCCGCGTGGATCCGCCGTCAACGTATAGGTGCCGCTTTGCTTTAGCTCAAAAGGCCCTCTGCTATTGTAGTGCTCGAAAACATTTTTTCTGCCGCCTGGTTCGGCGAGTACAAAGTCGGTAGTTGCCTCGCTGCGGGTCACCTCGAAAAATATGCTGTCACCGGCATTGAATTCGATGTTGTAGTGCACGAGTTGACCTGGCTGGGCGGTGGTTGCCTCTGCATAAGAGTTAGGTTGGTAGTTGCCGCCGCTAATCACGGCGGGGTTCAGTTTGTGCAATATAAACTCGAAGTCACCCAGCGCCGCGCCGCGTGGATCTGCGTAAAACTGGTGGATACCGGAGGCGGGGATTTCGATCGGCCCAGTGCTGTTGTAGTTGCTGATCAGATTGGTGCGATCATCGACGCTGCGTAAAGTGAAGTCTGTTGTGGCGGCGGAGCGCTGGAGTTCGAGAAACACCCAGTCGCCCGCTGCCAGATCGGCGGTATAGCGCATGCGTTGACCCGGCCATTGCGTCGTGGCGCTCTGATAATCGCCAAAGCTAATTGCCCCGCCGTCCAAAGACGCCTCGCCCAGTCGGAAAAGCTGCGCGTCTACCTCTGATTCTTTGCCCCCCCGGGGCACTATTGATAGTCGATGCGTGCCGGTTTCTTTTATGTCCACGGGCCCGGTGGTGTTGTAGTGCTTGATGATCGGCTCTCGACCATTGGGAGATATAAGCTTGAAGTCGGTGGTGTTGGAGACCTTGTGTACCTGTAAGAACAGCGTGTCGCCTTCGCTTAGGTCGATGTCGGTTTCAACGACCTGGCCCTCAGCCAGAGTGTCGCGGTAGGCAAAAATTTCGCCAGCCCCGCTACTCGTGTCGGGCGCTTCGAAAGCAATCGATTTTGCGGGCGGCGGGGCCAGGGCACTTGTGCTGGTAGTGGCTGGGCTTGCCGTTGTTTTAGAGACTGTGTCAGCGGTTGTTTTAGGGACGGTGTCAACAACCGGTTCAGATAGCGCCGACTCTTCGGCTGGATTGGTGTCGTTCCACCACCAGTAGAGGGCCCCCAGTCCGGCGACAACAGTAACGGCGCCAAGCCAGCTAAGACCCCGAGCGAGGGTGTTCGCAACCGTTTTTGTTGTGGACGTTTCATTTGCTGCAGCACCGGCCGTTGCGGCTGGTTCGATGCCGGCTGTAACGGGTGCGGTCAGTGCGATCGTTGGCTGTGTGCCCGTGCGCACGGCCTGCAGATCCTGGGCAAACTCCTGTGCGTTTTGATAGCGCTGCAGCGGGTCTTTTGCTGTGGCTTTTAAGATCACCGCTTGAAGTTCTTCGCTGACCTTAGGGTTAATGGTTCGAGGCAAGGGCAAGGGGTCGTTGATGGCTTTTAACATCACTGCGATCGGCGTGTCGGCGTTGTAGGGTTTGGTGCCTGTGACAAGCTCGTAAAGCACAATGGCTAGTGCGTAGATATCCGTCGCCGCTGTGATGGCTTGACCCTGCGCCTGCTCAGGGGCCATGTAGGCCGGTGTGCCGATACCTGCACCGGTTTGGGTAAGGGCGGTGTTTTCTGTGAGTAGCTTTGCGATACCGAAATCCATGAGGATCGGGGTACCCTTCTCATCGAGCATAATGTTGTCGGGCTTGATGTCGCGGTGAATCAGGTCTCGATCGTGCGCGTAGCTCAACGCACTCGCGACAGTAACAGTAAGGTCAATCGCATGATCGATTGGTAAGGTGCTGGTCTGGAGCAGCTTGTTTTTTAGATCAAGACCCTCGATGTACTGCATGACCATGTAGTACTGGTTATCGGAGTTACCAAAGTCGTGAATCCGCACAATATTGGGGTGTTCAAGCTGTGCTACTGCCTGGGCCTCTTTTTGGAACCGGGTCCGAAAGTCTTCTGAGGTCACAAATTCTGGGCGGATGAACTTCATTGCCCGGTGGACCTTCAGCTCGGTGTGCAAGGCCTTATAGACGTCAGCCATACCGCCGCGACCCAGACGGCCAGTGATGTGGTACTGGCCGACAATCTGTCCAGTCAGATCACTAGATTTGGCTATTTCTGTGTCCATGTCGCACCCCTTCGTTCTAGATCCCGGATCTTGCGGTGCTTGATCGCCCGCAATTCTTTTTCTGGTGAGGCTACACTACCGGTTGCGATCCGCCGGGTCATGACCTGTTCGGGTTACAACACAAGAAGTGCAGCCGATAGCCTTGGCCCCTGATAATTTTATGCGGTAGATATTCAGTGATCAAAATCGACGTAGAAACACAATATGTGGCAGAGGATTCGCATCCGGCTGAACATCGTTTCGTGTTCGCCTACACCATCACCATTACCAACAGCACCGATTCATTTGCCCGACTCTTAAACAGGCACTGGATCATTGCAGACGGAAATGGCGAAGAAAGTGAGGTTAAGGGCCCCGGCGTGGTCGGAGAACAGCCCAGGCTTGCCCCGGGACAGTCGTTCCGCTACGTGAGCGGTGCGGTGCTCGAAACCGAGGTAGGCAGCATGCGCGGCAGCTATGAGTTCGAAGACGATAGTGGGGCGCTGTTTGATGTGCCCATACCCACGTTTGGGCTGTCTCGCCCTAACGCCGTTCATTAACGCGTCTCGTTCTCGTGGCCACCTACGCGATCGGAGATGTTCAGGGTTGCTTTGATGAATTCGAAGCGCTGCTTAAGGCCATAGATTTTGTTCCTGCCAGGGACAAGCTGTGGTTGCTCGGAGACCTCGTTAACCGGGGTCCAAAGTCGCTTGCTGTATTGCGTCGTATCCAGCAACTCGGCGACTCTGCCAAAGTGGTACTTGGCAACCACGATTTGCATTTCCTGGCAGTGTTTTATGGCGGCCACGATACTCGTCGATCCGATACCCTCGATGAGCTGTTGTCTGCACCCGATGTTGAAGATCTGGCGGCCTGGTTGCGCTCTCAGCCGTTAATCCACTGCGATCACGAACTCGGCTGGTTGATGGTGCATGCGGGCGTTCCTCCGCTGTGGTCGCTTGAAGAGCTTATCGAGCGAGCCGCGGAGGCCAGAGAATTTTATACGGGGTCTAACGGAGCTGACTTTTTTGCGGGCATGTACGGCAACTCACCGGTGCGCTGGAATAAGAAACTAGCCGGGCTTGAGCGTATTCGCTGCGTGGTAAATTACCTGACGCGTATGCGACTGGTGGCCGTCGATGGAACGCTGGATTTTGCGATCAAGGGGGTGCCGCGCGATTTGCCTGCCGGCTTTCTGCCGTGGTTCTTACAGGAGCGCCTTGGGCCATTGGTAATCAATGTGGCCTTCGGACACTGGGCGGCACTCGAAGGTAATATTTCCGGTGCCGGCGGTAAGTTGGTGCCGAACGTGAAAAAAAACAAAAAAGATAGCGCGGGCTTCTTGCCATCCGTTGCTGCCTTGGATACCGGATGTGTCTGGGGGCGCGAATTGACTGCGCTTTGTCTTGAGACTGGCTTGCGTACTGCGGTTCCTGCACAAGAGCAAAGTGAAAATGGTAAAAACTAGCTCCGCTTCTGGTAAGAGCTCAGGTATTAGCTCAGGCACTTTCCTGGTGGGTGGTGCAGTGCGCGACGAGTTGTTGGGGCGCGACGTTACCGATCGCGACTGGGTGGTAGTGGGTCGAACCCCAGAAGCAATGCTTGCCGAGGGTTACACCCAGGTGGGTAAAGACTTCCCCGTGTTTTTGCATCCGCAAAGCCACGAGGAATACGCGCTGGCGCGAACCGAGCGTAAAACAGCGGCGGGTCATCTGGGGTTTGAGTGTCACGCCGGAATTGATGTAACGCTTGAAGAAGATCTAGCGCGGCGTGATCTGACCGTTAACGCTTTGGCGAAAGATGCAGACGGTTTGATTATTGACCCCTACGGTGGCGAGCAGGACTTGCGCGATGGTGTGCTGCGCCACGTGTCACCTGCGTTTACGGAAGATCCGCTGCGCATATTGCGGGTGGCGAGATTTGCGGCCCAACTTGGCTTTGTGGTGGCACCAGAAACACTCACGCTTATGCAGACGATGGCGCGCGACAATGCGATGGCTGAGTTACCCGCTGAGCGGGTCTGGCAAGAATTTCACAAGGCGCTCGGGAGCGTTGACGTCATCGCATTTGTTCGCGTTCTGAAAAACGCCGAAGCGCTCGCGCCGTGGTTTGTAGAACTTGATCTTCCTGAGTCAAAGCTTGAGGTGTTTGGCGATACCGCAATGCAGCGCTTTGGCAGTGTTGGCTGGATTTTAGGTACGCAAAAACTCAAGGACCTCGCAGTGAGAGTTAAGGCGCCGCGCAGGTTTGAACGCTTTGGCGTAGCAGCGGCCGAGCATTCGCGCTTATTTTTCGAGTGGCCCACGGCGCCCGCACAAGCGTTGCTTGATGCGCTACAAAGCTGCGGCGCGTTGCAAAACGGCGCGCAGGAACGGCACGAGGACTTTCTGTCGCTGCTGGCCTGGCAGACCCAGGCGTTTGGAGAGTTTGATGCTGGTGCGCTTGCGAGGCTTGCCCTAAATCTCTCTGCTATTGGCGCTGACCAGGCGATCGCTCACGCGCGCGATGCAGAAGAGACTGTGCCTACAGGTAAAGCCATGGGCTACGCGATCGCCCAATTGCGCTGTGCGCATATTGAACAGGCGCAGCGTGCAACCTGAGGCTATGTCGGCTGGTCTGGTTGTTTAGAAGGCGGCGAGAGTTCTGCGAGAGGCCAGCGAGCGCGGGTGGCTATCGTAAGCGCTTCGGCATCACCTGCCCGTAACCGCCGCCAGCCGGCGTAGGCGATCATCGCGCCGTTATCGGTACAGAGATCAAAGCCCGGAAAGTGGACATCGGCTGCGAGCTTGTCGCGCAACGTAGATCGCAGGCGTCGATTTGCACCCACCCCTCCGGCAACTACCAGAGTATTGTGGCCAGTTTGTTGCAGCGCACGTTTACACTTGATGGTTAAGGTCGACACCACGGCTTCTTCAAAGGCCCGGGCAATATCTGCACGCGTTTGAGCGTCTATTGGTTGGTGTTCAGCGATGCTGTTTCGCGCGTAAGTTTTAAGGCCGCTGAAACTAAAATCGCAGCCAGGACGATCAATCATGGGGCGGGGAAAGGTGAATCGGTTTGGGTCACCGGTTTCTGCGCAGCGCGCGAGTGCGGGACCGCCCGGATAGCCAAGCTCCAAGAGCTTTGCGGTTTTATCGAAGGCCTCGCCGGCGGCATCGTCGACCGATTCGCCGAGCAATCGGTAGCTACCGAGCCCGGTTACTTCGATAAGCTGAGTGTGGCCGCCAGATACCAGCAAGGCCGTGAAGGGCATGCGGGGAGGTTCAGCATTCGGTTGATCGGGGTCACCGAGCAGGGGCGCCAACAAATGGCCTTCCATATGGTGGATGCCCAGCGCCGGTATGCCGAGACTGAACGCCAGGGTCCGGCCAAAGGTAGCGCCCACCAGCAATGCACCCAGCAGGCCCGGGCCGCTGGTATAGGCGATCGCACTGAGGTCATCGAGCGATTTATCGCAGTTCTTGAGTAACTCGTTTAGCAGCGGCGTGATGCGCTGAATGTGGTCTCTGGAAGCAAGCTCCGGCACTACGCCGCCAAAGCGATTGTGCAGTTCGATCTGGCTATGCAGCACGCTGCCCAGCAGGGTACCGGCCGCTGTGGCTGTGGCCTCCGGGGGCCCGTCTTCCGGTCCTTCATAGAGCGCGAGGCCGGTTTCGTCGCAGGAGGATTCGATGCCGAGGATTAACATTGGGGCGCAGGATAGCAGGCCTTGGCAGCTTGGATTCCTTCAAGTAAACTTCGCGGCCCATTTAGATCGAGAACTGCGGCGCCATGCCTCACGTACGTGTCAAAGAGAACGAGCCTTTCGATGTGGCGCTACGGCGCTTCAAGCGCTCCTGCGAAAAAGCAGGCGTCTTGTCGGAAGTTCGTCGACGCGAGTATTACGAGAAGCCGACCTCGGTTCGCAAGCGCAAGGCAGCCGCGGCTGTAAAGCGCCACCTCAAGAAGCTGCAGCGCGAGTCGCGACGCTTCGAAAAGACCTACTAGCCGCCTGCTTATGGGCGCTCTGCAAGACCGGATCGCTGAAGCCACCAAAACCGCAATGAAGGCCCGCGAGAAAGAACGCGTGGCTGTTTTGCGGCTGATCAATGCCGAAATCAAACGCTTTGAGGTTGATGAGCGGGCCGAGGCCACCGACGACATAGTGCTCGATATCCTCAATCGCATGCAGAAGCAGCGCAACGACTCGATAAAGGCTTTCGAAGAAGCAAACCGTGATGAGTTGGTGGCTCAGGAGGCCATGGAGATCACGATCATCAAAGAGTTTCTGCCCGCCGCTCTAAGTGAGGACGAGGTCAAAGCCATAGTGACCGAAGCCATTGCTGATACGGGCGCAGCCTCCATGAAAGACATGGGCAAAGTGATGGGCAAGATTACGGGCCCGCTCAAAGGCAAGGCGGATATGGGCGCGGTGAGTGCTCTGGTGAAGAGCCTGCTGGCCTGATTCTCCTGTAGGGTAGGCGCATGGCTGGCCGATTTCCCCAATCCTTCTTGAACGATCTGGTAGCACGCGCAGATATAGTGTCACTCATCGGTGAGCGCGTGAAACTGCAGAAAGCTGGCAGTAACTACAAAGGTCTGTGCCCGTTTCACGATGAGAAGAGCCCGTCGTTCACTGTCTCTCCCGACAAGCAGTTCTATCACTGCTTTGGCTGTCAGGAATCAGGAACTGCGCTTAAGTTTTTAATGGAATACGATCGGCTGGAATTTGTTCCGGCGGTTGAGGCGCTCGCTGCCATTGTTGGTATCGAAGTTCAACGCGAGGGGGGGAGCGCACCTACTCGCCGTATAGGCACGGAACTCTACGAAGTTCTTGAACAAGCCAGCCGCATGTTTCAAAAACACTTACGCACCTCTAGTGAGGCTGTCGACTATCTAAAGAGCAGAGGGCTTACTGGAATCACCGCCCGAGACTTTGGCTTGGGCTTTGCGCCTGAAGCCTGGGATACGATGATGAGTACTCTAGGTACAAAATCGAGCAGTGAACAAGATTTGTTGCGAGCAGGACTGTTAACCGAGAACGATAACGGCCGGCGCTATGATCGATTCCGCAATCGCATCATGTTTCCTATTCGAGATACGCGCGGCCGAGTGATTGGCTTCGGCGGGCGCGTCATGGGCAAAGGTGAGCCCAAGTATTTAAACTCGCCAGAAACCGACGTCTTCAAAAAGGGTCAGGAGCTCTACGGCCTATATGAAGCGCGTCAGGCGCTGCGGCAGATTGACGAATTCTTTATGGTTGAGGGCTACATGGATGTCATAGCTCTTGCGCAGGCCGGCATCCCTAACTCGGTGGCCACGCTTGGCACCGCCAGCGGCACCGTGCACTTCAGTAAGCTCTATCAGTTTGCCCCCAGAGTTGTGTGTTGCTTTGACGGCGACAAGGCTGGACGCGCGGCCGCCTGGAAAGCGCTCGCGGTGGCGTTGCCTGCCCTGAAAGATGGTTGCCAGCTGCGCTTCATGTTTTTGCCCGATGGCGAAGACCCGGATTCGGTGGTGCACAAAGAAGGCAAAGCTGGATTTATTGAGCGGGCTGCGGGCGGTGTGTCTGCACTCGACTACTTATTCGATACGCTCGCCAAAGGTTTGGATTTGAGCACACCAGATGACCAGGCGCGATTTGCCCATCTTGCGACACCATTGATTGAAACCGTTCCCCAGGGTGTTCTTAAAGGACTGCTGTTGGAACGACTGGCTCGCTACTCAGGCAATGCCGCTGTTCGTCAGTTTCAGAGTTCGCCTTCGCCGCTTCAGGTCACCGCAGAGCATGCGAGTGCTTCTGCAACCACTCCTGTAGTCCCCACTGAAAAGTGGCAAGAAAATCAACGCACCCGGCGATTACTGATGATGCTTTTGAAAGCGCCAGCGTTTGGCCAGCAGTTGCCGGAATCTCAAGCGCAGGCCATTGATGATTTGCCCAGTCTGTTTGTGCAAGTGTTGCGGTTTGTACGTTCTCATGCCGATAGCGAGGCGGATATGGACGTGGGCATGGTGGACATTCTGGGATACTGGGCGGGTCAGCCAGATGAGCCCTTATTGCTTGAGCTTGCGGGCGAGCAGCCCCTGCTACCGCCAGATTTTGATGCGTTTTGCGAAGACGTTCGCCAGTTAGCCATGCAGAAACATCGTTCGGAGAGTGCGTCACGGCTTGCGGAAATGCGTGATGCAGACCGCGATGGCAACTTGTCGGAAGAACAGCTGCGGGCCTATTGGGAGCAGCGGCTCTCGAAGTAGGGGCTAGCGAGGAGCCCACAAGACGCAAATAGCGGGCCAAGAAAAGGCCCCATGACAGGTTTAAAATCGAGGTAAACAGCGGTTTACGGGTGGCTTGAAGTGGTCTGCAAGGGTATAATCCACGGCCGTGCGCCACCAGGCGGTGAGCCACGGATCAGGCGTAGACCCAATCGTTAGTCACGCCAAGCAACATCGTTACTGGAATCTAGTCTCTTACCCTCTTACTCTCGGAGAGTAGCCAAGGGGTCTTGGTCAGATCTGCCAGAACGACTGGACATCAAACCACTAAATTTATACGTCTTCGGTCCGGTAATGGATCGATGTGAGGTTACATGGCCACAGCCAGCGCAAAATCCCAGGAATCCCGCCTTAAAGAACTCATTGCCAAGGGCAAAGAACAGGGCTTCTTAACCTACGCCGAGGTTAATGATCACCTGCCAGATGACATCTCCGATCCAGATCAGATCGAAGACATTATCCGCATGATCAATGACATGGGGATTACGGTGTACGAAGCGGCGCCCGATGCCGATGAGTTGCTCACCAACGAAGAAAACACTGCGGACGAAGTTGCTGCTGAGGAAGCAGCGGCTGCGCTTGCTGCGGTTGAAACCGAGGCCGGTCGAACCACCGACCCCGTGCGCATGTACATGCGCGAGATGGGCACGGTAGAGCTGCTCACCCGCGAGGGCGAGATCGCCATTGCCAAGCGCATTGAAGAAGGCATCCGCGATGTCCTGACCTCGCTTGCAGGGTTTCCGGGTTCTGTTGAGTACATTCTGGAAACCTATGCAGACGCCGCCAAAGAAGATCGACTGACTGATATTCTGGTGGGTTATCTTGATCCCACAGAACACGTACCGGCTGCTCCGCAGGTTGTGCCGACAGCGGCGGGTAAAAAAGTCGAGAAAGACGACGATGATGAAGGACCTAAAGGTCCAGATCCGGTTGAAGCCAAAAAACGCTTCACCAAACTAAAACGTCATTACAACGCAACGCAGAAAGCGCTGACCACCGCCAAAGGCGATCGGTCAGAAGCTGCTGTTAAGAAAGAGCTGGTAAAACTTGGCGAGGCGTTCTGCTGCTTCAAGCTGGTTCCACGCCATTACGATGAGATTGTCGATCTCGCCCGTTCTGCACTCGAGCGGGTGCGTCGCCATGAACGCAACATCATGTCTACCTGTGTGCGCACAGCGCGCATGCCGCGGCATGCGTTTCTCAAAGAATTCCCTGGTCACGAAACTTCAGTGACCTGGATTAACAAGCACATCAAGGCCAAGAAAAACTACTCAGCCACCCTTGAGGCGCACAAAGACGAACTGCTGCGTTCGCAGAAAAAACTCAAGCAGATCGAAGCAGCGGTGGGTCTAACGGTAGCCGAAATCAAAGATATCAACCGGCGCATGTCGCTCGGTGAAGCCAAAGCGCGCCGCGCCAAGAAGGACATGGTCGAGGCCAACCTGCGGCTGGTAATTTCTATTGCCAAGAAGTACACCAACCGCGGCTTGCAGTTCCTTGATTTGATTCAGGAAGGCAACATTGGGTTGATGAAGGCCGTCGACAAGTTTGAGTATCGACGCGGCTACAAGTTTTCGACCTACGCTACCTGGTGGATTCGTCAGGCAATTACGCGGTCGATTGCAGACCAGGCCCGCACCATCCGAATTCCTGTGCACATGATCGAGACGATTAACAAACTAAATCGGGTGTCGCGACAAATGCTGCAGGAGATGGGTCGTGAGCCAACGCCAGAAGAGCTTGGTGAGCGCATGGAAATGCCCGAAGAGAAAGTACGTAAGGTACTCAAGATTGCCAAAGAGCCGATCTCTATGGAGACGCCAATTGGCGATGACGAAGATTCGCACCTTGGCGATTTCATTGAGGACCCGACTATTGGCTCACCGGTGGATCTGGCGACAGGCGAAGGCCTGAAAGAAGCCACCCGCGAAGTGCTGGGCGGCTTAACTGCTCGCGAAGCCAAGGTGCTGCGCATGCGCTTCGGCATCGACATGAATACGGATCACACGCTCGAAGAGGTAGGTAAGCAGTTTGATGTCACGCGCGAGCGTATTCGGCAGATAGAAGCGAAGGCACTGCGGAAACTGCGCCATCCCAGTCGTTCCGAGCATCTTCGCAGCTTCCTCGATGAGCAAGGCGAGGGTGGCGGCGGCCGTCCCTAGTGACAACTAAAATCTAAGCCTTCACCGTTTTCCGCTGTTTCCAATCGGAGCAGCGGATTTCGAATATCACGTGGGGTGAGTCTCCGCCCAGTTCGCGGTAGTGAGTACCGTCGCGCAGCTTGCCGCCGATTTTTTCCATGGCTCCGCGTGATCTGAGATTGGTTTCGCCTACCCAAAACACAACGGTATCTACAAAACCGAACGCGTGATCAAGCATTAGCGTTTTTACCTCCAGGTTGGCCGCACCTCCCCAGTGGCTGCGGGCAATGAAGGTCCAACCTATCTCGATCTCTGTCTCTCTTCCTGAGGGCTGTGTGCCTAGACCGTGGTAGCGGCTTGAGCCCACTATTTTCTCGGTTTTGTTATCGACGAAGACAAACGCCGACTGGGTTTCGATAGCTGCATCAAAGAAGGTGCGAAACACCGACTCCTGATAGCGATCGCTGGACGGATGTTGTTCCCAAACTTTTGGGTCTGAGGCGGCCGCGAATAGTCCGCTCCAGTCAGAGGTCTGTATCGGACGTACAGTGATATTCGGTCCGATTAAAACCGGTTGTAGGTCAGGCTCAGCCATCTATATCAGCCGTCTATGTCAGCCATCGAGTTCGTCCAAGTTCAGTGTTTTTATCACCGATTCCAGCTCGTCGCGCCACTTTACAGGTCGCAGGTCCAAGACGGCTTGCAGTTTGGCTGCATCGAGCCGGCCATCCGGCGGCCGCCGCGCTTTTTGGTTGAGTGCGCTGGTAGGCTGGGTGAGTACCTGTACCTCCTGTGCGAGAACCCCCTGCCGACAAGCCTCTTCTACGATCGCTTCAGCAAACTGGTGCCAGTTAACGTGGGGTTGGCTTGCGAAGTGATACACGCCTGACGGTGGCTTCCGGTCAATTAGCCCAAGTATGGCGTCTGAGATCGACGGCGTGCTGCAGGGTGCGCCCTGTTGGTCATCAACCACCCGCAGTGCATCTGCATAACCGTCTTTGTCGCGCGCTTTATCCAAGCGCCGGGCGGCTCGCAATATAGCTTTTACAAAGTTGTGCCCGTCGCGGCCGAACACCCAGCTTATGCGCAGCACATAGGTGTTGTCGTATGTAAGAGACGAGCTTTCACCGGCGAGTTTAGTGCTGCCGTACACACACCGTGGATCGGTCGGATCAGTCTCTTTGTACGGCGAACCCTTGTCGCCTGAAAACACATAGTCGGTAGACGGATACACCAGCGGCGCAGTTGCGCCTGTAGCGTTAAGAGCCTCGGCCAGATGTGCCGCACCTGCGGCGTTTACGTTGTGGGCCGCTGCGGCGTGGTCTTCAGCAGCATCAACGGCAGTGTAGGCTGCCGCATTAACCCATGCATCCACTGGTGGGTCGGACTGGATGGCCTTAACCCAGCTTGAGATTGCCTCCCGGTTCGTAATGTCTACCTCTGAAGAGGTAGGCGCGACCACGGTGTAGCCTGCACTTGTCGCGGTGCGCTGAAACTGGGTACCCAACTGCCCGTGCCCACCGAGCAGAGCGATCTTCATCGGCTGCTTTCCAGATAAGCAGCGAGAGATGGATTGTTTTGGTCGGCCTCAGACAAAATGGGTGCCTGCTGATTGAGCCTTTGAAGAGGCCACTCGATGCCGAGCTCTGGATCGTCCCAGGCCACACCCAGCTCATCTCCTGGAGCGTAGAGGTCGGTGCACTTATAGAGTACGTCGGCACTTTCGGAGAGCACTACAAAGCCGTGCAGAAACCCCGGTGGAATGTAGAGCTGTTGGTGGTTGTGCTCTGAAAGTTCAATACCCACCCACTGCTTAAAATGGCTCGAGTCCGGATCTACGTTTACCGCGACGTCCCAGATTGTTCCGGTTATGGCGCCAACCAACTTGCCCTGGGGTTGCTTGATTTGGGAGTGCAGTCCTCGCAGCACGCCCAGGGCTGATCGGGAGTGGTTGGCCTGCACAAAATCGGCGGGTAGACCCGCTTCGGCATATCGATCGCGGTGCCAGGTTTCTTCGAAAAAGCCGCGATCGTCGCTGAACACTCTGGGCGTGATAACGACAACGCCGGGCAGGCGAGTAGGGGTAACTTCCAATACTAGCTCCTGCGCTGGGGATTGGCTGGATGCGTCTCGCGTTCGCTCAGCAACTCAAGCAGATATTCGCCGTAGCCCGAGCCAACAAGCTCGCGGGCGATTACTGCGAGCTTTTCGTCGCTGATCCAGCCTTGTCGCCAGGCGGTTTCTTCCGGGCAAGCGATCTTGAAGCCTTGACGGTGTTCGATGGTTTCAACGAACTGGCTCGCCTCGAGCAGGGATTCGTGAGTACCGGTGTCGAGCCAGGCCATGCCGCGCGGCAGACGAGTGACATTGAGCTCTTTATTCGCCAGATAGTGTTTATTGATGTCGGTGATTTCCAGCTCGCCTCGTTCAGAAGGCTGTAGATTAGCTGCCACATCAATGACGCTGTTGTCGTAAAAGTAGAGCCCGGTAACTGCGAATTGCGATTTTGGATGCTTGGGCTTCTCGACGATAGCGAGCGGTTCCCCTGAGTCACCAAATTCGACGACACCAAATCGCTCAGGATCTCTTACCTGGATAGCGAATACAGTAGCACCCGAGTTATTGCTTGCTGCTTCGCGCATAATGCGCCCGAAATCGGCCCCAAAGAATATGTTGTCACCCAGAACCATCGCCGCTGAATCGTTGCCGATAAAATCCTTGCCCACGCGAAATGCATCCGCAAGTCCGCGAGGCTCGTCTTGCACCTTATATGTGAGTTGTATGCCCCACTGACTGCCGTCACCGAGGAGCTCTTCAAAACGAGGTGTGTCGGTTGGCGTGGAGATGATCAACATCTCGCGAATACCTGCCAGCATGAGCGTTGTTAGTGGATGGTAGATCATCGGCTTGTCGTACACCGGGAGCAGCTGCTTGCAAACCACTCGTGTAACAGGATACAGGCGTGTACCACGACCGCCGGCGAGAATTATTCCTTTCATTAGAGTCTTCCCAATCCGAGTCGTTTGCCGTCGGAACCGGCACAGATTTCCCGACTCCAGTCCTCATTTGCTGCGTACCATGCCACGGTCCTTTCTATTCCCTGAGCAAATTCAACCTCAGGAGACCAATCGAGGCTGCGGCGTATGTGCCCCGCATCGACAGCGTATCGCCGGTCATGGCCCGGTCGGTCGGTAACGTAAGTGATCAGGCCTTCCAGAGTCTGGCGGTCTTTATTTTCTATGTGCGCAACCGCGTCGAGTACCAGTCCCACAATGTCGAGATTGGTGCGCTCGTTGTCAGAGCCAATGTTGTAGCGCTCGCCAGGAGTGCCATCAGTGAGAGCAAGAATCAGCCCGCGTACGTGATCATCTACGTGCAGCCAGTCACGAATCTGCAGACCGTCACCATACACCGGTATGTCTTGACCGCTCAGTGCCTTGCGGATAATCGTGGGAATGAGTTTCTCCGGGTGCTGATACGGTCCGTAATTGTTGGAGCAGTTGGTCACAATTACCGGCAAATCATAGGTTTCGTACCAGGCTCTGGCCAGGTGATCCGCTGCTGCCTTGCTGGCGGAATATGGCGAGTTTGGTTGGTAGGGGGAATCTTCACTAAACGCGCCCGTCGGACCCAGAGATCCAAAAACTTCGTCTGTGGAGACATGGAGCATGCGAAACGCCGCATTCTTCTCGTGCATGCGGAGCCCCGCTTCGAGCAGCGTATAGGTACCAACGATGTTAGTGTCGACAAAAGGTCGTGGAGAGTCGACCGAGCGATCTACATGGGTTTCGGCAGCCAGATGCATTACTGCTTCAGGCTGAGAACTCGCAAATGCCTGTGCCACCGCCTGTTCGTCTGCGATGTCGCCCTCAATAAAACGGTGGTTTGGGTTTTCTTGTACTTCTTCCAGATTGCTAAGCGAGCCAGCGTAGCCAAGTTTGTCTAATGTGCAGACCTCATGACCCAGGTTGATCAATCGACGCACGAGGGCGGAACCAATAAATCCGGCGCCACCGGTGACTAGAATTTTCAAAACAGATTCCTACTGGGTCAGTACAGGACAGTAGTGATGATATCACCTGAAGCGCCCTCTACTTCCAACAGCGGTGAAAAGGATTGATGATAGAGTGCAGGCGTCGACGGCAATTTCGAGCCGAGCCCATTGAGTGAGGATAGACCTTGAGTCAGGTAACTATTGGAGATTTCTCCGTAGGTAATGAACTACCGCTAACCCTTTTGGGTGGCATGAATGTGCTGGAATCCAGGGATCTGGCCATGAAGGTGGCAGAAACCTTCGCGCGGGTAACCAGTGATTTAGGCATGCCCTATGTTTTCAAGGCGTCGTTCGATAAGGCCAATCGCTCATCAATCAGTTCATTTCGCGGCCCGGGCTTAGAGGAAGGGCTGAAAATTCTGCAGGAGATCAGCAGCACTTTCGCCGTGCCGGTTGTTACGGACGTCCATGAGATTGCTCAGGTGCAGCCGGTTGCTGAAGTCTGCGAGATCTTGCAAATCCCCGCTTTCCTTGCGCGGCAGACTGATCTGGTCTGTGCCGCAGCGGCTACGAACGCGGTGATTCATGTTAAGAAGCCGCAGTTTATGAGCCCCGCTCAGGTCCAGCATCTGGTTAAGAAGATAACGGACAGTGGCAATTCCAGAGTAATGATCTGCGAGCGCGGTTCGTGCTTCGGTTACGATAACGTAGTGGTGGACATGCTTGGTTTCCGCACGATGAAAGAGCAGAGCGATAATGCGCCTATCACCTTCGATGTCACACACGCCTTGCAGACCCGCGGACTGGGTGAAGCGGCATCCGGCGGTCGTCGATCGCAGGTGGCTGAACTGGCGCGCGCTGGGGTTGCGCTGGGCATCGCTGCGTTGTTTCTAGAGGCGCACCCCAACCCGGATGAGGCTCTCTGTGATGGCCCAAGTGCATTGCCGTTGCATCAGCTGAAGCCCTTTCTGCAGCAGATACAGGCGGTAGATGAGGTTATCAAGGGCCTGCCCGAACTGGCTATTGAATAAAGTGGGTGTGCTGAGTAGGCATCAGAGCTTTTTTCTTTCTCGTGATACCATGCGCGACTTCGTTTGGGCCTATAGCTCAGTTGGTTAGAGCAGTGGACTCATAATCCATTGGTCCCAGGTTCGAGTCCTGGTGGGCCCACCAACACCGGCGGCGAGCACAGCTTATTGTTTTTCAGCGGTTCTGAAGAGCGCCTTTGTCGCAACCGCGCGTAACCTGTCATGCATAAAATGATAGGTTGTTCCTGCCTCCTCGTCTTGGGGGTATGAGTCTGCGTTGTACAGGTCATTGCGGCTGTGGATCAGTAGGTCGCGCAGAACCGCAGCCCGTACCCAGGGGTCAATAAAGGCATAGATTGCGCGGTATAGCGTCTGCGTATCTACCGCCTCAGCTAATGTCTGCAGGGCAACACCGATGTCCAGTTTTGGCAGCCAGCGTGCTCTTATAATGTCACCGGTATCGATGCCCGGGGCCATGTAGAAACAGGTTGCTGCGCAATGCCCACTGATAAGCGATGACCAAAGAGTGCAGTCTGCGCCCCGAACATCAGGCAGGAAGCCAGGGTGGATGTGCAAGAATTTGCTGTCGCTAACGGTTAGCAATTTCTCGGGAACGATGCCGCCGCCGGTATACAAAAACGTCTCTTTACTGCTCTTCCGTACTAACTCAAGTAGTGCGGGATCCTTCAGACCTGTGATAGGTAATACAGAATAGTTGTCGCTTAGACTCTCTAAAGATCCTAGCGTTAGAGCATCTTCGAAAGTGCTTGAACTGATTCCAAACGCATTACCGGTTGCGCTTTGTGAGGCGCTCACGAGTTGCGGGTGGTCTTTGCGAATCTGTTTTGGCCAATAATGTATCTTGCTGCGTTGAATAGAACTTGCGTATCGGTTTCGCAGCCCGCTCGGCAACCAGCGGCCAACAGGCTTATTGCTAACAACGTCATTTGCGGCTACTAGTTCGACCAATTTTCGAGGGCGCAGATTCATGCTCTTCATGATTGCCAGATAAGCCCGTGCGATCGGTCCCTCGTAGAACAGCATGGTTATCGGCAGGGTGTGAGCAGTCGAAAGTTCCTGAGCGCCGGGTGAAAGCAAGAGCTCTGATTCCGGGGCGTCGGGCGCAGACAAGATTTTCGCACTTAGACTATCCCAGCCCGAATGCAGAGCATCAGCTAGCTTGGCGTGCGCGGCGACTTCATCCGGTTCGATTTCATCTATGCGGTCAGCCGATTGCAGCCCGTCCAGTGCCTTAAATGCGACATTGTAGCGGCGAGTGGCGAGGGTAGTTGTCTGGTTTGGCGGAGATTCCGATGAGTCTCCAGAACCACGGAACTCAACCAATAATGCGTGTTTTAGAAATAGCCATGTTGCGAGATGTAACCACGGATAGTCATTCAGTATGGCAAAGCCTTTTCGAGTTCCGTTCGAGTGGTATCCAACGTGCAGTTTGGAAGATATGTCCAGGCGCTTACCTATAAAGCTGAGCTTTGCGCTGTCGTCTCTGTCCCAGTTGTCTTTACTTGCGAGTTTGAGTAGAGCCTGTCTCGTATCTACAGCCGCCTGGGTGATCTCTATATCGGAGCTTATCCGGGCTGCTTGCGCGCCGATTTGAAGATTTAGCTGCGCGATCTCTGTTGCTTGTGATTCATGCATAGCTTACAGGACGTTCGGTGGCCCGGCTTTGGATCAGCTGTAAAAGGTTGGTGACTGTCCAGAACAGAACCATGGCTGCCGGAAACGGAAAAAATAGCAAAAAGAAGACCGCCGCGAGCAGCCACCGGGAAATTCCTGCCCCGGCTGCTTCCTGTCCTCCGAAGAGCCGGCTTCCAGAGACCAGCGTGACAATTGTCATTGCGAATGGAAGAAGATTAATGGAACTCCCCAGCAACGGTATGTGTTCTGTCAGGCTAATTATTGCGTCTGGGTACGCAAGGTCGTTGATCCAGCCGAACGACTGGCTTTTAAGTTGAGGCATTTCCCCTAGTGCATTGAATGCTGCGATGAGTACAGGAATCTGAATAAGGGTGCCCAGCATAGGTTTCAGGGTGTAGAACGGTGAGACGCCGAGATTACTGTGCGCCTCCATTAACCTGTTATGAGCCTCTTCGCCGTCGAAGTTTGCTTTGATTTCGGCGAGTTTCGGGGCGAGCGTGCTTTGAATATCACGTACCTTCTGTTGCCAATGTCCAGTAAGAAGACTTAGCGGCAGTAAAACGATGCGCAGAACCAGCGCAAACAGCATTATAGCCCAGCCCCAACTAAGGCCCAGGCCAGTCGCGAGATATTCGAGTGTCGATTCGCAGAGCTTACTCATCCATGCCAGCGGTGGCCAGAGGTGGGCATAACGCAACGAATCAAGTTCTGGTGCGATCGACAATAAGGCAGCTTTTGACGCGATTTGAGTTCTGAAGTTGTTCGAAGGCTCGCGTCCCAGGTGGAGGGCGCCGTCTTCGGTGATTGATAGCGAATGCCCCTCGCTTTGCACTAAAAGAACATCGAGTCTGCCCACGGCAGCCAACCACTCTCCTGAGTTCAAGGTATGTGTGCTTCCGCGATGCAGTTTTTCGGTGCCCTCAGGGTGAACACTGTAGTAAGTGACCTGGTTGTAATAAAACGCCAGCCCGCCGAATTTATAGTTTTCTCTGATCTCTTCTTGAGCGCCGCTTCGAGGCAGTTCATCTGCCGTAGCTCGGGTACTGAGGCAGGACAAAACCAAAGCGAACAGAAACAGGGTAGATATCACTGCTCCTTGCGAAGGGCTTGCGAGATTGTTGAACATAGGCCTAGTTTACCTGCAGAGCTTCGAAACCGATGCCAAGCAAACGATCGTCTATGCTGAGGCCAAGCGCTTTTGGAGATTGAGCTGTCAGAATATTGAATTCAAGACTGTTTAGCTGTCCGGCCTGCAGCGCGCCTGCAGGCAAGTTGAGTTTATGAACTCTCTTGTCCGGGTGAGAAAGCGCATATTCTATGTCACCAATGTGCTGACCATTCAATTCAACGGTCGCTTTCTGAATTGGATGAGCCGTGGAGACGAACCCCCTGGCCGTGAGTACCAGAGTATTCTGTGCGCAGGAACTATCGGGGGCCCTAAACTCAAGTGAAACTCGGTTGCCAACGCTCCACCGACCCCAGCCCCAAATGCTGCTTAGACCGAAGCTGCTGTAGAAGTCTGTATCGGGATAGTTGTTGGCGAACGAGATGGGCTTACCGCATTGCATCGAAGGAAAATCTGCTGCTGTTTGAAATGGACCCCGAAGAGATACTTCCAAACTATCTTGTTCGGTAATACTGAGGTCGTAAATCTCAGCCTCTCGTAGATTCAACATCTTGCTGGGTCGAAAGTACGTCATGAACTTTTCGCGAGGAGGTGTAGGGCGAGCCGTCCCGTCCTGAGTGAACAAGGAGTGACCTTCAACATCTGCGTCGATTTGCTCACTCTCGCCGAGTAGGGTCAAGATGGTCGGATAGATGTCCATTAGCTGAGTCTCGTCACCGGACCGGATCAGTGGGGTATCCGTTGAGGTCCCGTTTGGCTTGATGAGCAGACCTGCAGCAGCGCGGCCTGCGACCATCGATGATGTCCAGGTTGTGTACTCAGGGTTTAGTGCGGCCGTTTCCTGTTTGGGCGGGGTACCAATGAGTCCAGCCCATCCTGAGCCATGATCGCCGAAAATAATGACCAGCGAACTCTCGTAGCGATTCAAACGCTTCAGTTCTTCTAGGAATTCGCCAGTCAGGTGCATCGCGCACTCTAGCTGTTGGTAGTAGCCGTCCTGGGGGCTAATTGTTCCCCTGCCGCGATAGTTGCACTCGTTATCTATTACATAAGGTCCATGAGGGATGACTGCCTGCGCGATCACTAACTCTCCGAAAGATGACCTTGCTGCTTCATCGGCCAGTAACTTTTCAAGCGTGAACACCCCCGATAGGGGTTCTATGCCGTCGGCGATGGATTGCACCTGTGCGTAGTGCTGATTCGGATTTATTAGCTGGTGAAGCTTGTTTCCTGCAGTGCGGCTTAACTTAAACGCAGGCTGCGTTACCGCTGCCGGTAGCGATCGGGTGAGCCAATAGGTAACAAAGTCTGCGACATAAGGATGGGCGACGGCGTTTCGCTCTGAAAAAATCTGCGAGGCTTCTGTTTGGGCTACATCAAGTTCTGATAAGAATTCGGTCTTGGCGTAGGCGGAGATTCTGTAGTTGAGACCGGCAAGAGTTTGCCTTAAACGCTCTCCCCCTTTTGCCCAAGTTTCATAGTGGCCTTTGCGATACAGGGTCCCGGACATGAAGCTTGCGTAAGACTGTAGTGTATAGAGGTAGTTGCTGCTGTTCTTTGCGAACATCGTGAAGCCCGGGAACGCGGCGCTGTTTTCTGCACTATCCAGGTAACGCTTGCTGTAGTCGGCTTGTAATCCGTCTAGCCAAATGAGGTAAATATTGGGCAGCGTTGTACCTGCGGATGGGGTCAGTGGATTAGCGGAATCCTGTGTATTGGTTTTGTACTCGGCCTCTGGCAAATCGTGCGCAGAATAAGCTAACACTACGGAGTAGCCGACAAGGCCAACAGCGAGCAGGCTCGCTATTGGTGCTAGATCCTTCATTAGCTTTGCCACTTTGTCTGCGAATAACCCCGTGATTGTCGGGAGTCCGAAAAAGACCGCGAGACTGCCAAGTTTTGTTGTGAAGCTGGCCGAAAAATCCTCGGTGCCACCGTCAAGTGCGCCCAGATTCGCGCGGAATAGCATGTCACACAGTAAGATGGCCACCCCGGTGCCCGTCAGTACACATTGAATTCGTTGATTTGTGTTGGATTTTCCTGAAAGCAGGCGGAGAACTGCGAGAACAGCCAGTGCCGCGACAACAGGTATGGCGATGAGCACCAAATCCCCATCAAATTCTTTGCTGTTGGCATGAAAAAACAATTGGGGGATCGCCACTATCCCTAGACTAGCGAAGACGATGCTTCCGTAATGGTTTTTCCAGTACATCAATCGGCACTCGCTAAGGAAGTGCTGCTGTTTGTTTTGATCTCCGCCGCGAGTTCGATAATGTACTTGGCACCCGCCTTCGCAGACTGGCCTGGGTTGAATACATAGTCGGATACTTCGTAGTTCAAGGTTTGAGTTGGGAGCACAACGTCGTCGATCGAACAAACCGTTCCGATAATCTCGCGGATAGATTCTTCGAAAGGCGGTAGGTCTATAGAGGTGTAGTTTGGATTGTTGATTTTCTTGGGTACGTCGAGAAACAGAACAGGTTTGCCAAGGCCAAAAGCATAGTCGAGCGCGGCGCCGGACCAGTCGCAGATCATAATGTCTGAACTGTGTAGAGAATCCTGCGACGTTACGTTTGCC
>CAZFIA010000006.1:22754-73540 GCA_964519335.1 uncultured Pseudomonadales bacterium | reverse complement strand
GTACTGCTACTCCAAAAAATGAAATCAAAAATTCACGGGTGCGCTCGGTAGCGCTCGCAAGCCCCGTCAAGTCAGCACCGCATCTTCAGGTGCCGTGACGTAAGGCGCATTTTCTTCAACCTGACAAAACAAGCTCTGAAACCGCCAGCCCTTGTCCGTGCGCACATAGGTCTCACTGTACCAGCCGATAATTCGGAAAAAACTCGGCAGCGGTGCGGGCACGTTTGCGGTGTAGAGCATGATGAGTCGCCAATGGCCCTGCGCCTTGTCGCCGTTCACCTCGATATCGCCGTTCATCGCGTTATGTGCAGAATTTCGAATGCGACCGCTAGCTCGCAGCTGTGTAAAAAATTCCTGTATCGCCTTCACACCTTCATGGCGACCGCTAACAGTTGCTTCCCAAACAGCATCACTAACAAACAATTCAGCAAGCCCTTCCGGGTTGTGGTCGTCATCGCAGAGCTTGCAGTAACGCGCCTTCAGCTTGCGAATCGCCTCGATATCTTCAAGAGTTTGTACACGCTCACGAAGCGCTTCGTCACCAACGGAGCTCATCTGCGGGTTACCCTTTAAGACCAGTTTTACCGGCCTCCCGAATCAAATCGGCTGGCGCGGTGTTAAACGTTCCTGCCATTCCATTGGTGGTCTGACCCGCATCAACCACCAGCGTATGCCCTGAGATGTAGCGGGCCTCTTCGCTGAGCAGATAACAGATCGCCAGGGCTATATCTATGGGTAGGCCAGCAATGCCCAGAAGCGACCCGCTGGCAATCTGATCTGTGGCGGCGTCAGTAGCATTCGGGTCTCCCGTGATCACTGCACTGGTCATTGCCGACACCGTATTGCCCGGTGCCACAGCGTTGACTCTGACCCGACTGGCTGCCAGTTCGCTCGCAACCGATTTGGTGAGCCCCACCACACCGTGTTTTGCCATGGTGTATGCATGCGGCCCCAAACCGCCAATGATACCGGCGGTGCTGGCCAGACTGACAATCGCGCCAGACTTTTGGGGTTCCATCACTCTAGCTGCATGCTTCATACCCAGAAACACGGCTCGCGCCAGGATGCTCATGGTGAAATCAAACGCTTCGACATCGGTTTCAGAGACGCGTCCTACTGCACCAACAATGCCCGCGTTGTTCACCATGCCATCTAGCCGGCCAAACTTGTCCACCGCATGATCAACAGCCGCAGCGATATCGGCTTCTACCGTGACATCACAGCCGATGGAGGAAGCGCTGGCTCCAAGCTCGCGCGCGATGGCCTCGCCTTTGTCAGCCTGCAGGTCGGCAATTACAACCTTGCCGCCTTCCTCAATCACCTGACGCGCCGTTCCCTCACCAATGCCGCTCGCCGCACCAGTGACCAGCACTACTTTGTTGTCTAATCGCCCCATAATTCACCTCCCATCAAAATCTCCCAACAAGAACCCCTGTTCCATCACAACCCAGAGTAGCCTACCGCCAGTAGCTGAGCTAGGCTCGTAACGACACACAGGGGAAATATTCGGGGGAATAATGAATAACGAAAACAATATTCAGCAACTGGCCGATCGTCTGGCCTGCCAGGACGTTATGGCAAGCTACGCCAAGGGAGTCGACGAGCGCGACTTCGAGCTGTATCGCTCCTGCTTCGCAGACGACGTGAAAATTATCGGTTTTGGCGACTCACAAATTGATGGCGCTGATGCCTGGACAGAATACGTTGTTGGCGCGCTCAATAATTTCGCAAAAACCCAGCACATGCTGGGCCCACAGCTTGCCAGCATAAGCGGCGATAGCGCCGATTGCCGGACCGACGTGCAGGCATGGCACCTGATGAAAGAACCGGCCAATCAAACCCTCACCCTGTGGGCGACCTACCTGAGTCAGATGCAGCGTACCGATGCCGGCTGGAAAATCACCCGTCACGAACTCGTTTCTCGAGCAACATCTACCGAAACTATTAAGTGAGTCCAACGCAGCGGCCCCAGGAGCCCGGCGTTCCGGACTACAGCCGCGGTCGACAATACTACGTCGTAATCTTGCTCGCGGCGGCGGGAACGCTTTCGTTTATTGATCGGCAAATCCTCGCGGTCATGATCGGCCCCATCAAGCGCGACCTCGGTGGTTTAAGTGATACTCAGATATCACTCATTATCGGTATCGCCTTTGCGCTCATTTATTCACTGGCTTCACTGCCACTAGCCCGAATTGCCGACCGCTACAATCGACGCAACCTGATCGCGGCCGGCATCGCTTCCTGGAGCGCCATGACGGCCATGGCCGGGTTTGCCAATTCGTTTTGGCAACTGTTTGCCGCGCGCATGGGTGTAGGCATTGGTGAGGCCACGCTAGGGCCAGCGACAACCTCACTGGTTGCCGACTACTGGGAACGGGAACGCCTGCCGCTCGCCTACGGCATTGTCGCGGTAGCGCCGTTTTTGGGTACCGGGCTCGCAAGCATCGTTGGCGGGCCTCTCATCGACTACCTGGAGGCCCGCCCCCGCCTTAGCTTGCCCTTGTTTGGTGAAATGTACTCGTGGCAATCGGTGCTGGTGCTCGTTGGGCTGCCGGGCATAGTTCTTTCGCTCGCAATGTTCAGCATGCGCGAACCCAAACGCCTGCAATCAAAGCTTGATCGCGAACAAGCGGACGGCCACTACTCTTATGCCGAGCTCCTGCAATTTGTGAAATCTCGCTGGGACTACCTGTGGCTGCACTTTCTGGCTTACCTGTGCCTGTCGATTCAAGGCTTTGCGTTTCTCACCTGGGTGGTGGAGTTCTTTGTTCGCAAACACGACTGGTCACGCACTCAGATCGGCGTGACCTACGGTTTTATCGCCATCGTGATTGGCATTATCGGTAGCATATGGGCAGGTTATTACGCAGGTCGCCTGATCGGCCAGGGCAGAGACGACGGCCCCATGCGGCTCACCTTTTGGGGGACGATGGGTCTGTTACCTCTGGCAATCGCTATGCCGCTGGTAGAAAACGCCTGGTTTTCTCTAGCCCTGGTAATACCCATCACCTTTTTTATGGCCATGCCGCCTGGTTTAAGCAACGCAGCCCTTCAAGCCATTGCGCCGAGCCGGCTGCGCGGCCAACTCATTGCGGTGTATCTAATTTGTGTGTCGTTTATTTCTTACGCGCTCGCGCCATCCATCATCGGCATCATGAACGACTACGTGTTCAAGAGTGAAAGCGCGATCGACCTGTCCCTTGCCACGCTCGCTGCCATCAACTACTGCATAGCAGCAATCTGTTTGGGCTTGTCTCTAAAGCCATTGCGGGCGCACCTTGAGACCGCAGCACTCTGGCGCTCTGAAGCTTAGAGCGCTAAAGCTCAACTACCGTCTTGCCAAAGTTCTTGCCGGCAAACAGATCACAGAACGCAGGACCTACCTGTTCAATACCCTGCAAGCGATACTCGGGGACAACGAGCGCGCCGTCAGCCACCCACTTTGCCAACGCCTCTCGCGCTTCGGGGTAACGCTCTACCTGAGTATGGGTAAAGAACCCCTGCATTTTCGCTTCGCGTGTAACGAGCTGAAAGAGATTGGAAGGACCGGGCTGAGGGTTGCCATAGTCAGCCACAGCACCACAGAGCGCTATTCGCGCACCAAGATTAATATTAGCCAGCACCGATTCAAGGAGTGGCCCACCAACGTTGTCGAAGTACACGTCAATGCCATCTGGACAGGTCTCACTGATCTGCGCATCTACATCGCCATGATGATCGATCGCAGCGGCGTAACCCAACTCTGAAACCAATCGGCTGCACTTCTGCGCTCCACCGGCTATTCCCACAGCCCGCGCACCCATGATGCGCGCAATCTGTCCCGCAATGCTGCCGACCGCGCCGCCGGCAGCACTCACAAGCACCGTCTCACCAGGTTGCGGTTTGCCGATATCCCGCAAACCAAAGTAGCCAGACATGCCCGTGTCACCGAGCACGCCCAGGTAGTAGCTTGGTGGATGATCACGCGATGGTGGCAGCTTGACCAGAAAATCGCTGGCATCTGTGACCGTGTATTGTTGCCAAAAAAGTCGCGCCATGAGGAAGTCACCAACGCTAAACTGATCGTTCTTCGACTCAAGTACCTCACCCAACACCAGGCCCATTACGGGGGCATCTATGGGCATTGCAGGAAGCACCTCATCGCCTGCCCCCTCGTCCATCCAGTTTCGAAAGCCCGCATCGAGCGATACAAAGTGATTTTTGAGAAGCAGCTGGTCTTGCTCGAGCGTCTCAGGCAGTTGCGATGTCTCGAGCTTGAAGTCTTCCGGTTTTGGATTGCCCTGCGGCCGGCGCGCAAGCAGTACCGATGTGTTCTGGACCATGATGCATCCTCAGTTTAGAGTGTTGTTAGTATGCCCCAGGCAAATCACAACTAGAAAGATAAAGAGAGAGAGAACACTTATGGCCGCCTATTTTATCGCGCAGTATTCCGTCGACAACCCAGCCCTGTACGCCGAATATCAAGAAGGCGCGGGCCCTACGTTAGCGACACATGGGGGTGAGCTGGTTGCCTTTGACGTCGCCGCCGAAAAGATGGAAGGCACCCCAGGTCCGCAAACGGTTATCATCAAATTTGAATCTACCGAGGCCGCCAAGGGCTGGTACAACTCACCGGAGTATCAGGCTGTTGTGGGCAAGCGTCTCGAAGCAACAACGGGCTATGCCGTTATTTCTCAAACCATGAATGCGGGTGGTTAAGAGAATGCTGGTGGCTAACGGGGATTAGGAGCGACGACCGCTCCATTGACCGCCTCTGGCTGGCTTCAAGCCTCGCTTTGCATTTCTTGCAGAGGATTTCCCAGAGGCTTTAGTCGAGCGCTTGCGCGGCGGTTGGTCTGTCCCGCGTTTCTTGCGCCGGGCATCGGGCACTAATTTGCCCGGGCCTTCGCCAATGAGATCATGGCGATTCATCTTTTTCAGCGACTCCCGCAGAAAACCCCAGTTCGATTCATCGTGGTATCGCAAGAAGGCTTTTTGTAGTCGCCTCTCGGGTAAGGTCTTTGCTGCAAAAACCGATTGCCCACGTTTGTACTTAAGCGGCTTTAGCGGATTGCGCCCAGAATGATACATCGCCGTAGCCAGCGCCATGGGGGATGGGTAAAAGGTTTGCACCTGATCCACCCGGAAGCGGTTTTCCTTTAACCACAGTGCAAGCTTAAGCATCTCGTCATCGCTGGAACCCGGATGCGCGGCAATAAAGTACGGAATTAGGTATTGCTTCTTGCCCGCCGCCTTCGAGAATTTCTCGAACAGCTTCTTGAACGCGTAGTAGCTGCCCATGCCCGGTTTCATCATGAGGTTCAGCGTCTGTTTCTCGCTGTGCTCTGGCGCAATCTTCAGGTAGCCACCAACGTGATGAGTGACCAGCTCTTCAACATATTCTTCGTCTTTCACTGCCAGGTCATAGCGCAGCCCCGACGCAATTAGCACCCGCTTTACACCGTCAACCTTCCGCGCGGCACGATACAACGCCGTTGTTGGGGCATGATCTGTATCGAGATTCTTGCAAATGGTGGGGTACACACAGGACAGTCGCCGACAGTTAGCCTGCACCTCATCCGAGATGCACTGCAACTTGTACATGTTGGCGGTAGGTCCGCCAAGGTCTGATATGGTGCCAGTGAAGCCAGGGACTTTGTCGCGAATATCTTCTATTTCGCTAATTATTGACTCCTGTGACCGGCTCTGTATGACCCGACCCTCGTGCTCGGTAATCGAACAAAAAGTACAGCCGCCAAAACAACCACGCATAATGTTGACACTGGTCTTGATCATTTCGTAGGCGGGGATTTTTGCGTCACCATAGCTCGGGTGCGGCCGCCGTTGATACGGCAACCCAAACACATAGTCCATCTCTTCCGTCGTCAGCGGAATAGGCGGCGGATTCACCCAAACCTCAACATCGCCGTGTTTTTGCACCAGGGTATGTGCGTTATGCGGATTAGACTCTTGATGCAACACGCGCGACGCATGGGCATAGAGCACTGGATCATTCCTTACTTTTTCGAAGGAAGGCAGCCGTACATAGGTGGTGCCGAGCTTGAGCGGTTCACGCGCATTCTCTTTGGCCTTAAGCGGCATAGGCACGATGCGGATTGGCTGTGCTGCATTGGGATCAAACTCGTCAACGGACCCATCCTCTGACCCAACCCCTGAAGCAGAAGCGGGCTCATACTCATAAGGATTAGGTAGCTCATCAATCTTGCTTGGCCAATCGATACGGGTGGAATCAATTTCGGCAAAGCCAGCAGGTATCGTTTTACGAAGGACCGTCGTACCCCGAACATTGGTGAGCGTTGCTACCGTTTCGGAGGTTGAAAGCCTCTGCGCGACTTCAGCAATAGCCCGCTCGGCGTTGCCATACAAGAGAATGTCCGCTCCTGAATCGACAAGTACGGATCGGCGTACGCTATCACTCCAATAGTCATACTGTGCAATGCGTCGCAAACTAGCTTCAATGCCTCCCAGAACAATAGGCGTCTCTTTGTAAGCTGCTCGCACTAGTTGGCTATAAACGATAACTGCGCGATCCGGTCGCTTTGCCGGTTCATCGTTAGGCGTGTAGGCATCATCATTTCGAACCAGACGATCTGCCGTGTAGCGGTTGATCATCGAATCCATATTGCCGGCGGTGACGCCAAAGAACAGGTTTGGTTCGCCGAGCACTTTGATCGCTTCGGGATCTCGCCAGTCAGGTTGCGCGATGATACCCACGCGAAAGCCCTGCGCCTCAAGAAACCGCCCCATAACCGCCATACCAAAACTGGGGGCATCTACATAGGCATCGCCGGTAACTACAATGATGTCGCAGCTGTCCCAGCCTAGCGCGTCCATCTCGGCACGACTCACAGGCAGGTACTCAGCCGTGCCGTAGCACTCCGCCCAATACTTGGGAATCGAATAAACAGGGGCAGCGATGACAGGAGAATGTTTCACGAAAGGAGAATTACTCGATCTAGGTTGTGTCGATGTTTTGACGGTTTATCAGATGTCACTGTCAAACAACTAAAAACGTCAAACATTCTGGCTCGTAAGGCCGTTTATAGTCAGAATGCCGGACAATATTGTAAGCGTTTACGAGCAATTAAGCCCCCTGGCGAACAGTCCTATTACGATCCCCTGCACAGTTGCTTCTGTGTGTCGTCATCCCTCAGTGGCACTATATCCGCTGCTGTAGCACATCCCTCTCATGCGCATTTGGACGCATCAGACGGTCGCTGCAGATATCGCATCAGTCCCCTTAGTCTGAACCCTTAGAAGTTGCGCCAGAGCTGCACCAAGTGAAGCTTGCGTATTTAGGAGAAAGCCAAGTGCTTAACAAATTTTGCACTGTATTTGGCCAGCGTGGCCAAGTCATTCCACTTGCTTGTGGAGCCATACTTTGCACTGCCGCATTCAATGTGCACGCATACGCACCAAACATCAACGATCATACAAGCGTTGTGCCCTTTGCCGTAGAAGGCGGCACCGGTGATAGCGCAACAGCAACGGGCGCCTCAACCAGCGGCGACGGTCGATTTGTAGTATTCAGCTCAATCGCTAATGATCTAGTGGCTGAAGACAAAAACGGTCTGGAAGATGTCTTCCTGTTTGATCGACAAACCAACCTGGTAACGATGGTGAGTCGTGCAGTGGATGGTACTTCCGGCAACGGCCCCTCCCAGGGCGCGGTCATCAGTGCCGATGGCACCACCATTGCGTTCGAAAGCGCCGCTACTAACTTGTTCGACGACAAAAACGGCAGCGTACAAGACGTCGTGATTTTCAATCGCGTTACCAACACTTTCGATATCGCTAATCAAGACGATCCCGGCACTCAATCTAGTTTCGCCGCAGCCAATCCTTCCCTGAGCGCTGACGGTCGGTTTGTGGCTTTCGACTCAGCCTCTGCATTGGTTGCCGAAGCTCTGAACGGCAGTAGCGGAGTTTATGTCCGCGATCTATTCCAAAATACCACGCAACTCCTCAGTCGAACTCCGAGTGGCGCGTTTCCAAACCACGAATCCATGGATCCGGTTATCAGCGCCGACGGCGGCTTTGTGGCATTTGTCTCACGCGCTACCGACATTGTTCCTGGGGCTCCTGGGATCGCAGGGGTCGCAAACATCTTCTACATCAACAGAAACACTTTGGTCTCCCAGCTTGTTTCCAACAACGGCAATGCGGACTCATCCCGCCCTGCAATTAGTGGTAACGGCGCCCTGGTTGGATTCGATTCAGAAGCTACAAGCCTTGTTAACCTCGACTTTAACAGCTCTCCCGATGCATTCCTGTGGACTGCGGTAACTGACACGGTTGAGTTGATCAGCCGCCTCCCTCATGGTGAATCTCCGAACGGAGCCTCGTTCGATGTAAGCCTGAATGAAGACGGGACCCTCGTACTATTTCGTTCTAGCGCGGATATATTGGTCCCCGCCGACTCAAACGGCGCTGACGATATCTTTCTACTCAATCGCAATGATGGCAGCGTTACCCGAGTAAACGTTGCAGAAGACGGTACCGAAGCAGACAGCGCTGCGTTTAACCCTGGCCTGTCCGCCGATGGCAACACGGTGGTGTTCTGGTCTTACGCTTCTACGTTGAGCACGGAAGATGCGACAGGCCACTCTGATGTGTTCATTCGCAATCTCGGTATGGCCGTACCGCAACCCGTAGTTCATGCATCGGTTTTGCCCAGCAGCCGTTCGGCCCAGGTCAACGAGCCGATCACCATTTTTGCAAGCATGGTGACCACCGAAATCGGTAACGAGTGCCAAATAGAATTGTCAAGTGTAATCGACGCCAAGCTTTCGTTTCAGCGCACAGACCCGCAAACCAATGAACTCATAGGTTGGAAAGATCAGCCTGTGTATCTTCGTCCCGGTGTTCCGATGAGCTTTGCAATCAGTCTAACTGCATTCTCTCCAATCGAACCCCAGGAAGTGCAGTTTGGCTTTGTATGCAACACCGGTTTCCCTGCCCCGGCACTCATCACAGTAAATACGCTGCTCTTCTCCGCATCTACGGAACCAGTACTTGACATAGTTGCGCTATCAGCAACGATCCACAATAACGGCATAGTTGATATTCCCAATACTGAGAATTTTGGTGTGTTCTCTGCTGCTAACGTCAACCTGGGTACACCCGGCAACGTGACAGCGAGCCTGGTTGTAATTGGCGATCCTGTAGATGAAGCTCTGTTGTGCCCTACTGTGTTTGAGACCGGCGCCTGCTTGCAGTCGCCAAGCGAAAGCTCCCGGGTATTCTTGGGTGAGAATGAAACATCGAGTTTCGGTATCTTTGTTCGATCCGAAAGTCCGATCGCGTTCGATCCCGGCCGCAATCGAGTGATGTTGATTTTCACAGACGACAACGGCGTTGTTCGCGGCCGCACGAGCGTTGCAATTAACGGCCCCTAAGCGGCTCGTCTAACACATTGCGCCTATCGCATTAGGATCTGGCAGGCGTCAAGCGCCGCAAGAGCCAGCGCGTCAGCACCGACTGTGTCAATGGATCAACCCAGCGATACAGTCGGCCGCTGAGATAAACCACGCGACCACGTTCGAGCGCGGCCAGGCCTTCGCTGACCACGGTTTGTTTTGAATACCACAACCAGTTGGGTATAGCGTCGCGCAAGGCGTGCATCTGAGGATCAGCGTGAAACTCTGTACGCACAAAACCGGGGCATAGCGCCATAACCTGCACGCCTGTACCTCGCAGTGTGCTGGCAAGCGCTTCAGAATGCGCAATCATCCAGGCTTTGGCTGGCCCATAGGTTGTGTCATTGGCACGCATCAAGCGACCCGCCATTGATGCCACATTCAGCACCCGCCCGTACTTACGCTCAACCATTCCAGGGAGTAGCAAGTGGTTCAGTGCTGCACAAGACATCACCATGAGTTCTTGATACGCACGATGTGCCGCCCAGTCTCGATCTTCCAGCAACCCAGGTCCTGCGGCGCCGGCATTATTAATCAGCAAATCAACATCCAGAGAGAGACCTGTGAGTTGCGCCGACAGCTCAGCAGGTGCATTCGGATCCGCCAGGTCTGCAACGAGTGAAGTAACCTCAGTGGCGTATTCAGTGTGCAACTCTTGCGCGAGCGCATCGAGTCGTTCCCGTCGCCGCGCCACTAACACCAGTGAATAGCCGTCCCGGGCGAGCTGACGAGCAAATTCTTCGCCGAGACCCGCAGAAGCACCGGTAATCAGCGCTCGGTAGCGCGACTTGGTCATAGGCTAGAACCTAAGCCCGGGGTTTTAACTGCAGCAACACGTACTTTCGCTCGTCGGGTTGCTCATCCAGTTTCTTGGCCCAAAACGGGTACTTATTGGCAAGCGCCTGTAAGCCTTGATCAAATCTCGCGCTGTCCGTGACAGGGTATATCGAAAGCGAGTAGAGCTTGCCGGCCACACGCAGTCGAATTCGAGGGTCAGAAGCCACTACCTTGTTCCAGAATTTATCGCCGGGAAACTTAAGTACTTCAGAATAGATAGATGGAACAAACAATGTGCCGTTGTCTTCTGCGATTACCGTCGTTACAGAAAACGGAACGCCATACCAGGGGTAGGTTTCAAGGTGCACTTCACCCGCACTATCCGTCTGGTTCACAAACGACCAGTCCGCAGGAACGGCTGCATCCTCACCGGCAAGCAAGGTACCTGGTCGCCTGTCTTTGGGCTCAACCCCAATGAGAGCAAGATAGAGCCAGCTCAGTAGTACTAGAGCAAAAACGCCGATTAGAATTTTCTTAAGCACTGTGTGTTCTCTCGCCTGATCGCCGCTCGATGCTAAACCATCCAACTAGGCCGCTGCAGCCATCGCGCCTGCCGCCAGTTCGTAGCTCTTAAGCCTGGCGTCGTGATCAAAGATCTGGGCAACCACCATGATTTCGTCTGCCCCGGTGCGCGCAACAAACCTATCGAGTTCCTCATGAACTTTATCCTGGGTACCCACGGCCGCGCAGCGCGCCACATCGTCGAGCATACGCAACTCCATCGCTCCCAGAGTGCCGCGAAAGTTCTTGATCGGTGGCGGCAGCGGCCCCGGCATTCCGCGCCGCAGATTCAGCATCGCCTGCTCTGCAGAGCTACGCAGGAACGCAGCTTCGTCATCGCTGTCTGCAGCAACAATGTTAAATCCCAACATCACATAGGGCGCATCAAGCTGTTCCGAAGGCTTAAACCGTTCGCGATACAAGGCTATGGCCTCATCCATCATCTGCGGTGCAAAGTGCGAGGCAAACGCGTAAGGCAGACCGAGTGCCGCCGCAAGTGATGCGCCGTACAAACTTGAACCAAGAACCCATAGCGGCACATTAGAGTTTGTACCAGGCGTAGCCAACACGCGCTGTCCATTTTGCGGCTCTCCAAGATAGGCCTGCAGCTCCAGAACGTCTTGTGGAAAGCTATCGACGCTACCAGCAAGCGTGCGCCTGAGTGCCTGAGAGGTGAGTTGATCAGTACCGGGTGCACGACCCAAACCCAGATCAATGCGCCCCGGATAGAGCGCATCAAGGGTTCCAAACTGCTCAGCGATAACCAGCGGTGCATGATTAGGCAGCATGATGCCGCCGGCGCCAACGCGAATACGCTGGGTACCACCCGCAATGTGACCAATCACAACGGAGGTTGCCGCACTCGCGATACCACGCATGTTGTGATGCTCAGCCACCCAGTAGCGCCGATACCCGAGGCTTTCCGCGTGCTGGGCGAGGCTCAGTGAGTTTTTTAGCGCATCGCGCGCGTGCGCGCCCTCGCATATGGGGGATAGATCAAGAACACTAAGTGGGACCACAGTCACGCCTCCGGCTTAATCGATAGTTGGTGTGTGTTATTGCCCAAGAGCGCCTTGCAGTCGCTCGGTGGCCTGCAGATAGTCTTCCATAAATTCTCGCACCACGGTTCGCGAATCAAGTGATTCGTTCATCAGTCCCACGCCTTGCCCCACAAAATAAGTCGCGAGTTGGCGTGCGCCCTTGTGGCCGCTTTCGGCCAGCTTGGTTACTTTAGCCAGCGGTGCTTCGCTCACCAGTGATTGCAATGGCATAGGTAGTGGTTCGGGCGCTTCTTCTGACTCCCAGGCTTCGGTCCAGGGCGACACCAACTGCCGCGAGTATTTGCCGGTGCGCGCTTTCGAGCGCACGGTCTGCCTGGAACTTGCCTGCAGAAATTTCTCTTTGATCACGGGGGAGGTTTCGGCTTCTGTTGTAGTTAGCCACATAGATCCGGTCCAGGCGCCATGTGCACCCATTGCCATCACGCCAGCCATTTGCCGGCCTGTGACTATGCCGCCGGCAGCAAGAACTGGCACGCCCGAGTCTTCAACCGCCATACAAACTTCCGGAACCAGCACCATGGTAGAGACTTCGCCACAATGACCACCGGCCTCGGTGCCCGCGACAACCAACATGTCGACACCCGCTTCCACCTGCTTTACGGCGTGTTCCTTGGCACCAACCAAAGCGGCAGATACCACATTGTGCTGTTTACACATATCAAGCATGTAACGCGGCGGCACACCAAGCGCGTTGGCGATGAGCTTGATGGGGTGTGAGAAAGCGACATCAATAATGTTGGCCGCCTTGCCTGCGGTGAGAAAGCCACCACCGCTCGCTCGTTTATCTTTATAAACTGCTGCGGTATCAATATCGTGTTGGGCAAGAATGGTACTTGCGTAGTCGCGATGCTCATCGGGCACCTTGGAGAGATAGTCATCCGAGGTCGCGTTGTCATCCGTGATCGCCATCGACGTAGGAGCGATCAGATCGACCCCATAGGGCATGCCGTCGATATGTTCATCGATCCACTTGAGCTCGGTCTCGAGTGTTTCTGCGTTGTAACCCGCGGCGCCTAACACCCCAAAGCCGCCGGCCTTCGAAACCTCGACAACAACATCGCGACAGTGGGTAAAGGCTACCAACGGGAATTCGATCCCCAAAAGGTCGCAAACTGGTGATTTCATAGTCTTCTCCGCATTGGCTTTACGACTCAGTCTACCCCCCATCTACCCCTGATGCCCGTTGCCGTGCATCCCGCAGATAGCCTATATTCGGAGGGCACCGACACATGGAGCGGAGATGGCACAGGCCCACTTGAAGACTGAAGTCTCAGCAACCGCCCCACCCGCTGGCTGGCAGCACCGCTACTCGGTGGTGGTGATGTGTTTTCTGGCCACATTCATATGTTATATCGACCGGGTAAATATCTCGGTGGCCATCATTCCCATGTCGGCCGAATACGGCTGGGACAAGATTACCCAGGGCTACGTGCTGTCGTCGTTTTACATCGGCTACATTCTGGTGATGATTCTCGGCGGCCGACTAGCCGACAAGTTCGGCGGTGCACTGATTCTGGGTTCCGGCGTACTTTTGTGGTCGCTGTTCACTCTGGTTACTCCGGGGGCTGCTGCTATTGGGTTGTCGGTGCTGATCATGGCGCGCATCGGCATGGGTATGGGCGAGGCAGTAACCTTTCCTTCGGTCTACAACCTGGTGACGCGCTGGGTACCGGCGCAGGATCGCTCGAAAGCCATCGCGCTAAATGCGAGCGGCATTCCGGTTGGCACCGTATTCGCACTAATCGCAACACCTATCATAGTCTCCGCCTTAGGCTGGGAGTGGGCCTTCTATCTCTTCGGCGCTGTCGGTGTCCTCTGGTACGTTGCCTGGCGTTACATCGCGCGCGGTACACCTCAGGAACATCCAAGAGTTTCTGCAGAAGAACTCGCCTACATCGAAGCCAATGCAGCAGCATCGGGAACGGTAAGCAAACTGCCGCCATGGAAAACACTTCTCACCAACCGCCCACTGTGGGCAATTACCGTCGCCCACTTCGCCAACAACTGGACGCTGTATGTCGTACTTTCCTGGCTGCCTATTTACGTTAACGAAGGTTTGGGTGTCGACTTTAAATCTGTCGGTTACATCGCCATGTTGCCGCATATCGCGTCTTTGCTCTCACTCAACATCATCGGCAACCTGACCGATCGCATTCTGCGCCGCGGCTACGATGTCACTCGCGTACGAAAAACCATGCAAACCATTGCCTTTGGCGGGCTATCTGCGTGCCTGATTGGCATCACACTCGTGGAAAGTTTGTGGGCGGCCATTGGCCTTATGTGCCTTGGCAAGGTATTGGGCGCTTTTGGTATCGGCGGCCACAGCATCAATCATCTCGATATTGGACCGAAGCACGCGGGCACACTTATGGGCATCACCAACACCGCCGGCACTCTGCCGGGCATCTTTGGCGTGGCCATCACCGGCTTTATTCTCGAAACCACCGGCTCCTGGGATATGGTTTGGGGCGTGACCGCAGGCGTCACGCTGTTTGGCATGGTGGTGTACCTGCTGTTCGCGAGCGGCGAAAAGCAGTTCGACTAAGTTGTCTAAAGCCCCTTGTTGGGATTAATCAGGTACTTCTCACCGGTGGCTTGCTTACCATAGGTGGCTAAAGCATCAAGACTAAGCGCTTCTGCAAGCGATACTTCCGCCGTGTAAGAGCTTGCAAACGTAGTTTTGATTTCGCTCGCTACGCGCTGTCGCAGAGCCTCTGCTTTTTCAAACCCAATCTCTTGCAGAAACGGCGTAAGCAACCAGCCACCCACACCCCAGGCCATGCCAAAGTTGCGATTAAACTCTGTGGGGCGGCGGTCAAGCCCACCGTAGATATAGACCTGTTTGTGAGTTGTAGATCCGTAACGGCTGTATTCTTTGGCTGTCATATTGGCAGCACGTTCCATGGCGGTAAGAATCTGACCCGCGAGTGGCCCTCCACCTGTTGCGTCAAACGCAACGGTTGCACCGGTTTCAGCAAGCGCGTTGGTGAGCTGTTCCATGAAGTCACCGTCGCTTGTATTGCATACATGTTTGGCGCCAATGGCCTTTAGCACATCCACCTGCTCCTGCTTGCGAACAATATTCACAAGCTCAATGCCATCGGCCAAACAAATCTTGTTGAGCATTTGCCCAAGGTTTGATGCCGCTGCCGTATGCACAAGCGCCTTGTGGCCTTCTGCCTTCATGGTCTCGGTCATGCCCAGCGCTGTCAGCGGATTGACAAAACAGGATGCTGCCTCCGCTCCAGTCGTACCTTCGGGCATCACCAGACACTGCTTCGCTTTCAGCGCCCGAAACTGGGTGTACATGGCCCCACCAAGAATACCAACCGTTTTACCCAGCAATGACTGAGCAAGTTCCGACTCACCAGCAGCAACGACTACACCGCCACCTTCGTTACCTACTGGCAGCGATTGATCTAGTCGCGCCGCAAGACCTTTTACTATATTTGGCGGTACATCAGCGGTGATTACAGGCGATGTATCGGAGCCTGATTGTTTTGCTGTTGTCATATCCGCCATACCAAACAGCAAACCGAGGTCTGATGGATTAATGGGCGAGGCATCGACGCGCACCAGCACTTCTTCTGATTTCAGTTCTGGTACATCGATTTGTGCAAGATCGAGGGTCAGCTTGCCGTCGGTTGAAACGGTTGAACGCAGCTGTAGTTGTTGGTCAGCCATAGTAAATTCCTAATTAAATAGTTCTAGAAAATGAAACGTGGAAAGAAGGGTTCTTAGAACGGGTGCTTCTCGCCGTTCCACTTGTAGAAGTTGCCTGAGTCCGCTTTGGTCATCGAGTCGATAACCGAGATGATGCCAGCCGCAGATTCGTCGGGGGTTATCTCCGCTTGCGGGCCACCCATGTCCGTCTGAACCCAACCAGGATGCATCAGCCCAACGGTAATTGGCTCGTCTCTCCAATCGATCGACAGGCTGACAAATGCGCGACTGAGCCCTGCTTTGGTTGAGCCATAGATGTACATACCGCCCATGGGCCAGGTCGAGGCCGCTAACTGGCTGGTGAGGGTCATCAGCTTGCCATTACCGCTAGCCGCCAGATTGTTTTTGAAATCGCGCGCAACCAGCAGCGGGCCAATGGTGTTGACATCAAGCGCCTGGTGCCAGGCATCTATATCAAGGTCATCGAGCGACTGTGCGCCGCCGCCTGTGGCGCCGGCATTGTTGATTAATATGTCTATGGGCTGGGCGCCCACGCGACCTGCAGCGGCGGTGACCGAGGCCGGGTCGCCCACGTCCATCTGCTCAACTGTTACGCCAGACAGCGTTTTTAGATCCTTCGCCGCATCTGGATCGCGCACGCAGCCAATAACGCTGTGGCCTGCCTTGACGTAATGCTGGGCCAATGCCAGCCCAATACCCCGGTTAGCGCCTGTTATCAGTACGTTAGCCATGTTACTACCCCTTCTTTGTATCTGGTGTCTTGTCCGATATCCCTACCCTGACAATACCACTGACGTCGGGCTGAGGCACACCCTGACAAGGGGTCAGGCGCTGCCGGAAGGCCCCAGAGTCAAGCTTGGGAGCCGCATAGACCGCGTGCCGTGAACGCGGTATAATGAGCAGCTGAGGCTGTATAGGGGAGAAGTCTAATGGGTCGATTGAACGACAAAGTGGCGCTGATTACCGGCGCCGCCAGCGGCATCGGCCGCGCGAGCGCGTTGCGCTTTGCAAGCGACGGCAGCGCCGTAATGTGTGCCGATATCGACGACGAGGGGGCCGCACTCACCGCCGCCATGATTCATCAGGAAGGCGGCAAGGCAGCCTCGCTAGGACTGGATGTCACCTCCGAATCAGCAACCATCGCTGCCCTCGAAAGCACCGCCAGTGAGCTGGGTGGCCTGCAGGTTATGTTTAACAATGCAGGTATCGCAACAGATGCAACCTGGAACGCTATCATCGCCGTCAACCTGACGGGTGTCGCCCACGCCTTGCAGCACGGCGCGCCCTTTATCGCAGAGAACGGTGGCGGCGCCATCATCAACACGTCTTCCGTCGCAGGTCTGGTGGGTCTGGTTGGCCCGGGCGAAGATCCTGAAGCAGAAGTCGAACCTGAAGACGAACTTTTACCGGATACCGCAAGCGCGTACGTTGCATCGAAGCACGGCGTTGCCGGACTAACCAAACAATTTGCCATCGCTTTTGGCCCACAAGGAGTACGGGTTAATGCAATCTCTCCCGGCTACATAGAAACCCCCATGACGGCGGAGATGCGCGAAACCGAAGGCGGTGAAGATTTTCTTGTTTCACTGCATCCTCTGGGCCGGTTAGGCCAGCCGGAGGAAATAGCCGCCGCCGCGTCGTTTCTTGCAAGCGACGATGCGAGTTTTATAAACGGTATCGTGATGCCGGTAGATGGTGGTTACACCGCACGATAAATCGGAGGTGAGTTTGAAGTCAGCGGTGAGTTCGAAACCAGCAGTCCTAACAGGTCCGGGGATAGCTGCGAATGAGCAAGCGGGGTTTTCCGCAGGCTATAGAAACTACGCGCTATTCGTTCTACTGCTCGGTTACATCGTTAACTTTGTCGACCGTTCTATTCTCGCCATTCTGCTTGAACCTATAAAGCACGACCTCGATCTCAATGACACCCAGCTTGGCTTCCTTGGTGGGCTTGCGTTTGCACTATTCTATTCAACTCTGGGCATTCCCATAGCCGCGCTTGCCGATCGCTGGAGTCGAACCAAAGTGTTGTCGATCGCCATAGTCGTGTGGAGCGGTATGACAGCGCTATGCGGAATGGCCGGTAACTTCTGGCACCTCTTGATCGCACGCATTGGTGTGGGTGTTGGCGAGGCCGGTGCAAGCCCACCCTCACATTCACTAATCTCCGACTACTTCCCCATCGACAAACGCGCCACCGCCCTGTCTATCTACGCGCTAGGCATCCCCATAGGCTCAATGATCGGCTACGGTCTCGGCGGTTGGAGCGCTGACAACTTCGGCTGGCGCAATACCTTTTTCATTGTAGGTTTTCCCGGCCTTGCCGTCGCCGCTCTCTTGTTCTTCACACTCCGCGAACCACCCCGCGGTCTGTCCGAAGCCGCAGACACTCAAGCAGCAGAGCCCGAAGGATCACCCTCTATGCGGCAGGTGTTTGGCCATCTGCTGAAGAAACCGTCGTTTTGCTTCATGAGCCTAGCCTGCGGTTTGCATGCGTTTGTAAGTTACGGCGTCAGTACATGGAACCCAGCCTTTCTGGAACGCCTGCATGACATGAGCCGCACAGAAATCGGCGGTTGGGTTGCATTGGCCTCAGCCATCAGTGCAATTGGCACCTTCGGTGGCGGTTTCCTGGCCGACAAGTTATTCAACCGTTCGGGGGATCGTCGTTGGTATCTATGGATTCCCGCCATCGCCACATTGGTAATGGTACCGTTTCAGCTGGTGACCTACTTACACCCCAGCTTTCCTGTGTTGTATACAGCGCTATGCATAGCCGCCGTTCTGAGCGGCATGTACCTCGGGCCATCATTTGCCATGACCCAGGCACTGGTTACGTTGCGGATGCGAGCAGTAGCCTCCGCTATTCTATTGCTTGTGCTCAACCTCATAGGCATGGGGCTCGGGCCCTTCTTCATTGGATTCATGTCCGATATGTTCGAGCCCTCACAGGGTATTCTCGCGCTTCGCTACGCTATCTGCGTATCACTGATATTTAACGTGATTGCGGCGGGTCTATACTTTGCCGGCGCCAAAACGATCAGGCGTGACATCAGCGATACCGAGCAACTTATGCGTGAAAGAGCTCAGACTGCTTAAGCTAGTCTTAAGAACATACCAAGAACCCAAACAACGCAAGGTAACAAATCACCATGGAACCCAACTGGGGAAACTACTGGGCAAAGTCCCGACAGATAGGTCGAACACAGTTTGTGCTCAGACGCGGCATTGTGCTGGGGCTCGTCATGTTTGCCCTGATGGTTTTAATCCCGCGAATCTTCAGCATGGTAGAAGAGACAGACATGCCCGTCGTGGCTTTCATCGTGTTCATGCTAGTGGGCTTCGCGTTCGCCGCCCTGCTGTGGTGGGCCAACGAACGCTCTTATCAAAAACTCTCGAGCTCAAGAGAAACACCAACCGGCAAGAATGACGACTGACACTCAGCCCTGCATGCGGTTGTAGGGGCGGGCCAAGCTTTGGCTTAGCTTAGAGCCCTAGAGCGCTGTAGCTCTTGGCAATGTCCGTAATCGAGACCGTGTAGGCCGCCATTCGCAAATCGGTAACGTTTTCGTTTTCCCACCAGACTTCGCGCATACGATCGTAGGCACCGCGCATGGTGTCATCGAGACCGGATCTCACCAGAGCAAGCTCATCAGCACCCTCGGTAAACTCGCGCTCAAAGGCGGGAGGAAACTGGAAGCCCTGACGTTGTAGCTCGTTCAGCAGCAGATTGGCTTTATGCTCTTCCTGGCGGCGCTGCATACGGCCAAAGCGGATGTGAGACAGGTTTCGCACCCACTCAAAATAGCTCACAGTCACGCCGCCTGCGTTGGCGTACATGTCTGGCAATATGAGGACGTCTTTAGACCGCAAGATGTCGTCAGCTGCGGCCGTGACGGGGCCGTTTGCTGCCTCGACAACGATGCGAGCGGAGATTTGCGCCGCGTTGTGGGTATCAATAACCCCCTCTACCGCAGCCGGGATAAGCACATCACAGTCTTTCAGTAACACCTGCTTGCCATCTTTGACATAGCGACCCTCTGGGTATTCGGTGATACCGCCTTCGCTATCGATGTGATCACGCAACTTTTGAATATTGATACCAGAATCATCGACAATGGCACCATCTCGCTCGATCACACCAACAACAAGTACGCCGTCTTCTTCAGACAGGCACTTAGCGGCGTGGAAGCCCACGTTTCCGAGGCCCTGCACTATGATGCGCTTACCTTCGAGCGAACCAGATAGACCGGCTTCTGCCAGGTCCTCAGGATAACGAAACAAAGAGCGCAACGCATACTGCACGCCACGTCCCGTCGCTTCGACACGACCGGCAATACCGCCCTTTCCAACCGGCTTACCGGTGACACAGGCTGAGCTGTCGATGTCTGTCGGATTAAGACGGCGATATTCATCTGCAATCCAGGCCATCTCACGCTCGCCGGTACCCATGTCGGGCGCCGGGACGTTCTGTGACGGACTGATTAGATCGCGCTTGGCAAGTTCGTAGGCAAATCGACGGGTAATGCGTTCGAGCTCGTGCACTTCCCAATCACCCGGATTAATACACAACCCACCTTTAGATCCACCAAAGGGTGTTTCTACTAGCGCGCACTTGAAGGTCATGAGCGCAGCCAACGCTTCGACCTCATCCTGGTTCACGGCTTGCGAAAAACGGATACCGCCTTTTACTGGTTCCATGTGCTCGGAGTGCACCGCCCTGTAGCCGACAAACGTATGAATCTCGCCGCGCAAGCGGACCCCAAAACGGACGGTATAGGTGGAGTTACAGACTCGAATCTTTTGAATGAGACCCGGCGAGAGATCGAGCCCGGCTGCCGCCCGATCGAACATCGTGTTGACGCTATTTCGAAAACCATCAGCGCTGCGAACGCCAGAGAGAACTGCAGCCATTAGAAGGCAACCCTGGGGGACAAATTGAGGCCGCCATCCTAACCGGTAAGGACACCTAACCCTATGACAAACAGATGAATTTTCAAGACCATTTGCAACACTGATGAAAGCTTTGAACTGGTCCAATAAATTGTGCGAACCAGAGCACGTTTTAGCTGAGGCTGCCGACCAAAGCCGAAACTGTTAAGGTCAGGGGAGCGAACCTGGGAGGTTGTATGACCGAGAAGAATACCGATCAAAAAACAGAGCCTGCATCGATTTCAGACCCCCTCGAGATTGATGTTTTTACCGACTACGTCTGACCCTGGTGTTATCTCAGTACCGGGCGTATTGAAAAACTCAAAAAAGACTACGGTGTGAAAATCAACTGGGTGCACTTCCCGTTGCATCCCAACACGCCACCAAACGGCCGCAGTATTGCGGATATGTTTCGCGGCCGCGGTGTCGATCTCGATGCGATGCATAGCCGCATGAGCGCCGAGATGGCTGCCGAGGGCTTGCCTTACGGCAAACGAACCCACACCTACAACAGTCGCCTGGCCCAGGAACTCGGCACATGGGGCGACAAATACGGGGACAGTTTACTTAAAGATACTTCCGTCACTGAAGAAACTCCCGGTGATCGCCTGCATGACGCGCTCTATCGCGCGTATTTTGTAGATGGCCGGGATATCAGCAATATCGACGAACTGGTGGCGATCGCGAAGGGCGTCGGTTTACCCGCAGACAAAGCGCGCACCGTACTTGAATCGCGCGAATTCTCTGCCGCTGTAGATGCAGACTGGGCGAAGTCTCAGGACCATGGCGTCACCGGCGTGCCTACTTTTGTTGCCCAAGGGATGGGTGTGCCTGGCGCACAACCCTACGAAGTGCTCATGCGTTTAGTAGAGAAAGCAACCGAGGTGCGCAACAAGAATCTGCAAAACAATGCCGGGGAGCAGCATTAATGAACAGCCCACTGAACAAGCCACTGAACAGTCCGTTGCTCAGCGACGCCGAGGTAATCGAACGGGTGTTCTCGCACATCGACAACGGCACCACCGATGAGGGTGACTTGCTTTGGCAAGAGCCCACGAGTAACTATCACTCGCAAGAGCGCCTGGAGGCTGAGTTACAGCTCATGCGTCAGGTGCCCACCGTGTTCTGCCCATCCGCCGCTCTCCCCGATCCGGGCTCCTACGTTGCGCGCAGTGCCGCTGGGACACCTCTGGTTGTCGTTCGCGGCAGTGACGGCACCGTTCGCGGCTTTCGAAATGCCTGTCGGCATCGTGGCATGCAGGTCGCTCAAGGCAGCGGCTGCGCCAAGGTGCTGGTTTGCAATTACCACGGCTGGGCCTATCGACTGGACGGCAAGCTCAGCCACATTCCGCACGACCGGGGCTTCCCACAGGTTAATAAAGAAGACTTTTCTCTAGTGCCGGTAACTGTCGAGGAACGCCACGGCCTGGTGTTTGTCACTCAAGACGAACCCGTTGGCCGCGGGACACTCGAAAACCTGTTTGATCTAATTTCTCCAGAGCAGGAGTTGTTTGAAGCCAGCGAAAAAATCGACGATGTGAACTGGAAGTTGAACGCCGAGGCGACTCTTGAGGGTTACCACATCAAACCCACGCATCCCGAGACCTTCTATCCTTACGGCTATGACAATCTCACCGTCGTCGAGCTGTTTGGGTTGAACTCGAGGGTTACCTTTCCCTTTCGACGTATCGAAAAACTACGAGAGGTACCCCCAGAAGAGCGCCGCATCGACGGACTGGTCACCTACACCTATCAGCTCTACCCAAACGTCACAGTAGCGGTGCTGTCGAGCCACACCAGTATTTCAATCGCAGAGCCACTCACACCCACCCGCACGCGATTTATCACCTACAGACTCACCAATCGAGATTCAGGAGATCACTCCGACACACCGGAACAAAAACTGGCCCGGGCAAAACGCGACTCTAGCTTTGTTGCCGAACAGGGATTGAAAGAGGATCAGGCGGCTGTGCAAGCCATTCAGTTAGGATTACAAAGCGGAGCGAACGAGTATTTCACCTACGGTCGCTTTGAGACAGGTATTGCGCACTTCCACAAAACACTGACCGACGGGCTTTCCAAGCTAAATTCTGTGTGAGTTATTCCACAATTTATTAGGCATTAGTGGCGGCAAGAGAATGAATGGTGCCGTCTAGCAGAAACTCTTCGTAGAGGTCCATAAGTTCAGGCTTTTCGAAGTGCAGGAAGTGCCCTACGCCCTCGATCACATGCATTTCGCTATCAGGAATAAGTGAATGCGCCTTATAGATATCGGCCATATCCAGAATCGTATCGGTTGATCCGTTAATTATGCAGGTTCGCGCCTTGATGCTGGTGAGATCAACAAAGTCTTCCAGCTCGCCCACCGTTGCAATGTACGTGCAGTGTTCGTAAAAGGACTCTGCCTGATCCCCCGACAAGCCGGAGAACTGATTCACGATCATTCGCTTGTACGTGGGTGAGATTCCCTCACCAAACTCCTTGATAATGACGTTAGCGCCCAGTTCCCAATCACCGCTGTCGTACACCGACGCGGCCTGGCTAATCAACCCCATCATCTTTTCATTAGGTTTCATACCAAAGCTACCTATCAATAGCTTGTTCACCATGTCGGGATAATTTGCCGCAAAAGATACGGCAATGGCCGTGCCCCACGAACTGCCCGCCAACATCACTTCACCACCCTCTACTCGATGAGTATCCACCAAAGCGTGCAGTACTGAGGTTTGGTCTTCGATCGAGACTTTGTGCGAACCCGAAAGAATCTTTGAGCGACCAACGCCGGGCATGTCGTAGATAACCACTGAAAAGTCGACTGCAAACTTGCGAACAAACATCGACCACACAGCCATGGTCTGCAGAGCACCACTCACACACAAAATTAGATTGTCAGAGGTGCCGTATTTCCGAAACGGAACGCTGAAGCGTCCAACTTCTATTTCACCTTTAATCGGTCTCACTGGCTATCTGACTCGCTTGAAAATGTGTTCACTACTGTTTTTTTAGCTACTGATTTTTTACTATAGAAAGCTGACTAACTGGCCTTCAGCGCCCGCCTGGTCGCCTGCCGCTCTTTCCATCGGAACCAACGCTTACCACCCAGCTTGTTCCCCAGCCGATCAATGGGCGATAGCGCCACCAAATTGGCGACGCCCCTGAGTTTATCACTTAGCCGCGTGCTGCTGGCACGCAAAGAGATCCCAAAACCTGCATCGAGGTAACAAAACTCATGCCAATATCCGGGGGGCATACACAGGGTCTGTCCGGGCTCAAGTACCACCTCATAGCCTCGGGCCTGACTAAGCTGCGGCTGGGAAGCTAGATCGGGCTCATCCAGATTGGCGTAGGATCGCACCGTAAAAGGGTGGTGGTAGAGCGCAGTTGCCTGGTCTGGAGCAAACAATCGTATCCGGCGTCGACCATAAACCGCCGTGTAAAAAACATACCCCATGTCGATGTCGAAATGCAGCGGCGTCACCGCTTGCTTACAACCAAAGAACGTAAACACAAAATTCCGCGAGAACTTCAAACCCACTTTGGGAAAGGGCACGTCATCGAGAAGCTGAGGAATATGTTGACCGATGTTGTACAGAAACATTCGCAAATCTTTGCCCTGCACCAGGGTTTCGTCGAGGTACTGTGAAAAGCTCATTGAGGCCACAGAGCCCATGTAGTTCTTCCCCGGTTCGCCGAATGAGGCGTCATACACTCGCACAGGCTTCGAGCCATAGTTCGCGCTTAGCCACTCTGGTGTCCAGCGCTTGAGCGCCGGCCATTCGGATGCGAGATCTGTGACTACGATTGGACGCTGGCGGCTTATCGCATCCAGCAACGGGCTTAACCCGGCAGTCTCGCGAATACTGATTTGCGGCAATACGCCGTCAAGTAGGTGCGTCGGTTCGACGAGGTCAGGTTTCACGTCTCTGGCTGGGCTGACTGGCAATTCCATACTTGCCTAGTTTAGCTCCTTTCACAGGTGAGCTTAAGTCTGTTTAACTGCCGTCGGACGAATTAGGGCCTGGTAGTCTGGATTGGCATCGAAAGGCCGCTTCAGCCACGGCACCCCCCAGGCAGCATGGCGGGCTCTCGCTTCCAGCAACCAGTCGTCTGAGTCGTTATCGGGCGGTGAGCCTCCCTCTGCGAAACCCTCAGACTTTCGCTTGTGACGAATCCAGGGCACCTCAAACAGCCCGGGGCGGCGCTCGTCTATCTCACGGAGCTTCACCCTGGCCCGTTCATCGAGCGGCCCCGTGCCCCGCAACATCCGCAACAAAGTCAAACGATCTCGAAGTAATGACCAATCAAGCCCCAATACGGGCGCTAATCCAAAAGTGCCCCGCGCAGGATTTATCGCGATCGACATATTGGATCCTTCGACGCCCTGCGCCTTAAGCACATCAAAGCAGGCAGGAACATTCACTCGGGAGGCTGCCCCCGAAAGCAATGCCGCAATAATCTCAAAATTAAAGCCATCCAATTGTTCTGCTAGATCCGCCGCATGTACCACCAACAGTCGAGCCACTACATCGGCAGGCACCAGAGCCGAACCGCCCGTCAGAGCATTGCGCAACACAAGTCCTTCATCAGGTAGCACCTGACCACGCTTACATAAACCTATAGCTTGTGAATAAAGATCTACGCGATCGTGCGAACAGAAAAGGAACACCAATCGCTCAGCATCGGGACCGATCAATTCGGCGAGTTTTTCTCGCTCTGCGTAGCTGTAGAGTCCGTAGGGGTACTGTTGCGTAGAGTATGCGCTGTGCAGCAGACCAATTTGCACAATCAGCGGTTCCTGTTGCCAACGCACTAGTAATCCCGCAACGCCTTGTAAATGATCCTGAAAATCACGACCACGGGAGTGCTTGTAGTTATTGGCAACCTTGAGTACCGAATCTGCGAGCTGATCGTAGTCGTTCACCCTAACTGCGGGTGAAATCTCGGCCTTCAAGTCTTCGCTGCGCCATTCGCAACTTTGTCTGTCTTCCGGCGTCGCAATGGGCTGGCCTCGAAAGGTAGCAACGGCGCGACGAGAAAAATCGTAGGCTAGTTTTAACATCGGTGATTATCCAAAAGCCGTGAGGATGAGGCGTTCGCCTGAAAAAGGGTTCCGCCCATGCGACATCTGCTGGTTATCGAGCACCAGCACATCTCCGCGACGCCACAAAAAGCTAAAGCGCAACCGCGCAAGCTCCTTATGCACCAGATCGAGAACGCCAGGCGCAAAACGACGCCCGGATGCGAGCTGAAACTCCATGCCAAGCTGCGAACGCAACAGACGCCGCGGCACCCGCGTGTACCAGGGCAGGCGTCTTGTTATCTGATCGCTTAAATACCAACGCTTGCACTTTGTCTGAGAGTGCGTGCCAATAACCGGCTGGGTACACCGCGTGCGTATGCGCCGCGATCCTCGGACACTCACCTCATAGCCTTCCTGTTCGAGCAGCGTGCGGGCCTCGACAAAGTCGTCGCACCCGCTCACTTCCTGCCAACTGAGCGCCAGCGATTGAGTGACGGCTTTCGGCAGCATTTTGTACAGCCTCGAGTCGCGGTCCATTAACTCTCGGGTATAGACAACCTGTTCATCCTCAAGCGGTTCGGTGACCTCGCTTGGCAGCGCATTAAAGAGCTCAACGAAGCTCGCCAGGGGCGTTTCTCCCATTTCTTGTGCCGGCGTTTGGCAATTGAAAACTATAGTGTCAGGAGGCCTGGGGGTGTGAGTTGCTTCGAGGTGCTGTTCAATCACCACATCGGACGGAGCCTCCGTGGTGTTGTAAACGTTGTTGTGAACGCGGGAGCGGCGCGACACACCGCCAATGTACGACTCCTGCGCAGGCAGAAACTGATTCGCGATGGATTCGAAATCTTGCGCGCTATGTACAGGCAAACCGCGCAACAGCAATCCGCCGTGACGCAATATCAGACGCCGCAACTCATCACGATCTTCACGCAAAGTACGCAGCCATGTCGAAAGCGAAGCATCGCTATTCACCTCGGGCCGCCCCAATTCCAGCGCGTACTGGCTACCTTCAAGCACGCCCACAAGCTGGGCTTCGGGCCGCAGAAAATTCAATGTAGGTCGGGCCACCAAACCCTGGTTTATTCAGAACTGTTCTGAAGATTGGCTTGCGCCCGAGATTTTCGCACAATGGAAAACCAGCGTTCGGGTTTGATGAATCCCTTGCCTGCTTCGGGAAACGCGTCAGTCAGTTTTGCAATAATTTCCTCATCTGAACCACCCGCTTCGGTCTCGCGCATAATCAACAGCGCAGAATCGCGCACCAGCGTAGCTGCTGAGCGAATGGCTTCGGTGCTGCTTAGCACACCGTGACCAGGAATCACTCTGGTTTCGTTATCAACCATCGTAAGCACCTGGGTAAGATTTTTGATTACGCCCTCTACCGATCCGCCGCTATCAACGTCAATGTAGGGGTAACTTCCGACAAACAAATGATCACCCATGTGAATAACGTTTGCGCCTCGGAACCAAACAACAGAGTCTCCGTCTGTGTGTCCTGCTGGCATATGCACAATGTCGATTGCCTCATCATTGAAGTGCACGCGAACACGATCATCAAAAGTGACTACCGGCAATGCCGTTCGCGGTGACTCTGCATCTACCAGCCGCTCGCGTACATTGTCATGGGCAATTACCGTGGCTGCGGCGCCAAAAACAGCGTTGCTGCCGGTGTGATCACCGTGATGGTGCGTGTTAATGACGATTCTTGGCACGTCACCGTCAAGTTCGTTCAGGTGCGCCTGGATTCGCTCGGCGAGTGGTGCAAACTGATCATCAACAATAAGGGTGCCGTCTGCTCCTATAGAGGCCGCAATGTTGCCGCCCGATCCTTGCAACATGTGGACAGAACCGGCCACGGGCTCGCTCGTGATCTTTACCCCGGCGAAGCGATCGGCGTCGGCCGCGTGCAGCCCTTGAGAAGCAGAAACTACGCAGACCAAACCGAGTGCGACCAGCCAATCACCAGGGACTAGGCGTTTATTTTTGGCATCTCTTCTAGATAGCTGACTCATGGCTGGAACTCCGTCGATTAAACAGGCGTAACTCGAATAACGAGCTAGGAGCTCTAATTGTACAGAACTAGATGAGCAACCGGGTGGCCTACTTCAGGCGCGCATACTCAATTTTCAGGCACCGATCGACGATGACATTGAGCCCAGCAGACTCCGCGAGTCTTATGCCATCGGCATTGATGACACCCAGTTGCAACCACAGCACCGCAGCGCCTACGGCTATGGCCTCGGCAGCGATCGCCGGCACGGCACTCGAGTCTCGAAACACATTAACCATCTCAATTTCGCCACAGTCCTCACGCGCCGCGAGCAAGTCGGGATAGCAGGTAACGCCAAAGATCTCGCTCTCTCCAGGATTCACAGGGATCACGGTATAGCCTGCGTTCTGATCAAGCATATAGCGCGCGACATCATGCGAAGGGCGCGCTGGATTGTTTGACAGCCCGACCACCGCAATTCGTTTCTTGTCGAGCGCTGCCTGGATAGCATTTGTTTGCTGGTAGTTTGATAGATCAAGCATGTGCTTCGAGCTCCCCTGCCGCGTGTTCCCTCAGACTACGCTTTAGAATCTTACCCGACGCTGTGCGAGGCAAGGGGTCATGAGACAGCGTCAGGTAACGCGGCACCTTGAATCGGGCCAATCGCTTCTGCAAGAAATCGCGCAGCTCTACCTCATTTACGGACTCAGTTGCGTGGTAGGTTGCGGCTACTTCCTCGCCCAAACGCTCATCGGGCAATCCGTAAACACTCGCCTCCTGAATCAGCGGGTGTTCGAGCAGGGCAGCCTCGACTTCCCCACAACCAATGTTCTCGCCGCCACGAATAACCAGGTCTTTAATCCGATCGACAATAAACAGAAACCCGTCTTCATCGAAGTAAGCCACGTCACCCGTACGCAGCCACCCATCAACAAAGGTTTCGGCATTAGCATCGGGCCGATTCCAGTAGCCACGGATGACCGAGGCACCACGAATAAGCAGCTCGCCACGTTCTGTGGCAGGAAGCGTTCGACCCGCCTCATCAACTACTTTGAGATCAACCACCGCGCTTGCCCGCCCTGATGAGTTCGGGCGCTCGAGATAATCTGAGCCACCGATACCAGTGCCAATAGCGTTGGTTTCCGTCATTCCCCAACCGGTCGAGGGCAGCGCCTGTTCAAACGTCTTCTCGATGCTTTTTACCTGATCAGGCGCGCGCGGTGCGCCACCACCACCAACCGAAGTTAAGGTGTGGAGGCCAATACCCATTTCTTTCGCTTGCAACACAAGATCACCTGTCATCGCTGCCGGCGCGACGAACGAACTAATCTTCTCTTCTTCGATAAGGGCCGCCGCCATCGCCGGGCTCCATTTGTACATACACACCATTTTGCGTTGAGCGCGATAGGAGGCAAGAAACACAGCGTGCGAGCCCGTAGCGTGAAACAAGGGCACAGCAAGCAGCGTCGCGTTTTGATAAGGCAGCTCGGGGGCACTAACACCGTTGCATTTTAACATCGACTGCAGGTCGAGCTCCCAGGACATAAGCGCCGACAAAATATTCAAGTGACAACTTAGAACCCCCTTGGGGTGCCCGGTTGAACCAGAGGTGTACAGAATCGTGGCATTATCTTCGGGCTCTACCTCAACAACCGGCATGCTAGAAGCTCCAACGCTTGCCAAAACCTCATCAAACAGGATCACGCGCTCTGCAAGCGCGTCTGGTACACCGCCTGCCTGCAAGCGAACACCAACAAGAATGATATCAAGGGTATTGCCACTTTCTGCTTCATACTGGGCAAAGCGCTGCAGACGCTCCTCATCGGCAAGTAATACGCGAGCTCCAGAATCCGTCAAACCGTAGGCCATCTCTTCTGGCTGCCACAGAGAATTCATCGCGACTGCAACACAGCCAATGCTGGTGCTGGCCATGAACGCAATCACCCACTCAGGATAGTTGCGCATGGAGATCGCCACCCGATCGCCATGCACAAGCCCGAAGTTATCGCGCAATGCAGTAGCGAGCGAACTGGCTTGTTGCCAGGCCTCCTCAAACGTAAGGCGTTCGTTTTCATACACAAGAAAAGTGGCGTCCGATCGGGCATCGGCGAACAGCTGCCCAAGGTTATCCGGCGCGTTGGCAAAGGCGCGAATAGTTTGATCAAAGAGTTTGCGCTGCACGAGCTCGTAGGGTTCCCCGCGCGCGGTAAGTAGCTGCAACGCCTCGGCGCGCGTCATGCCCTGGGCCACAGTAGTATCTGTTGCGCTCATAGCTCCCCTTGCCTCTCCATAATGTCCGGTTGTTTCTCTATGCCGTTGTCTGGGCTTGATTCGCCCTGCGTCTGATCCTAACCCGAGGGAGCAGCGGGCTAAAGTCGGCCGCACGGGTGTTAATCCGCTGATCCTTCAACTACCCTGCCGCGATGACAGTCTACCGTCGATTTCAACTTCTACCGCATTGGCGCATTGGCGCCCACTCGCTATGAAGCGCCGTGTCTATAAGCAAGGGTTTATCTGCCTGCTAGTGTTATGGGGGTCTGCGGCGTGTGCGGAGAGCGCTATCAATAGCGCGGCGGATAGCACTGTCAAAACGGGACCAAGAAACGGCGATTGTTCAAACTGTCATGAACAACAGACGCTGGCCTGGCAAAGCTCCCATCATGCGCAAGCGATGGCCGAAGCGACGCTGACGAGGGGCGCCGACAAGGTGGAAACAAGCCCTGCAGTGCTAGGCGATTTTTCCACGGTAAGCGCACAACACCACGGCCTGAGCGCAACTTTCCGAACCGTTGACGGACATCCAGTGATGTCTCTCAAACGTAATAATCGCACCCAACATTACCTGGTCACGCACACCTTTGGCGTAGAACCGCTGCAGCAATACCTGACCAAGACTAAAGAGGGTCACCGCCAAGTGCTGCCGTTCTCGTGGGATAGCCGACCGAAGGCAGACGGCGGCCAACGATGGATAACCCTGCATCCCGGCGAAGATATTCTCCCTGCCGATCGACTGCACTGGCAGCAACCACTCGCTAACTGGAACGGAATGTGTGCCGACTGTCACTCCACTGGACTCGTACGTAACTATTCAAAGCAGACCAAACAATTTGCGACAACCTCAACCCAGATAAACGTGGGCTGCGGCTCCTGCCACGGCAAACATCCTCACGAAGCTAATCCAATCGCGAAGGGATCGAGCGCGGGCTTTGAAACGCGCTACCCGCAACCTACTTCGTTAAGCTCACCTGCGGTTGCACAGAACGAAAAAGAAACAGCGCACCGGGCCAGCGCCAAAACAACCGGCGAAATTTGCGCGGGCTGCCACTCTCTTAGGACACCGCTGGTCGACGGCATAAACCCTGAGCTGCACTATCTGGATCAGTTTTCACCCACACTGCTGAACCCCACGCTGTATTTTCCCGATGGTCAGATAAAGGAAGAGGTGTACGTTTGGGGATCATTTTTACAGAGTCGTATGCACACTGAAGGCGTAACTTGCGGCAACTGTCATGATCCCCACTCACAGAAGCTGAAAGCAGAGGGCAATGCGCTCTGCGGTCAATGTCATCTCGCACAGCAATACGACACAGTGGCCCATCACCGCCACGAATCGACAACCAGCGGCGCCCAGTGCGTTAGCTGCCATATGCCAGGCCGCACCTACATGGTGGTAGATGATCGACGTGATCATAGCTTTCGGGTGCCCGATCCACAGTTAAGTCAAACACTGGGCTCGCCCGATGCCTGCACCAGCTGTCATCAGGGGAAATCCCAAACCTGGGCAGCAGCCACAATCACCGCTTGGAGGGGCGAAGAACCCTCTGCCACAGCAGTATCGAGCACTGGAACAAAAAACCCTCACAAAACTCTGTGGCAGCAACACCAGGCCGGCTCCGCGCTTACGGCCGATTCGCTGACTAAGCTGTTGGGTGACAGCACTCTGCCGGAGATTTTTCGAGCATCAGCCCTGCTGCAGCAAGCTCAACTATCTGGCGCACTAACACCGGAACTGCTTCGGAAGGCACTCGAGCGCGGAGAACCCATGCTAACGCTTGCTGCCGCAAACGCGGCGGGTAGCTTGCCGATTACTCAGCGCGAAACTCTACTCACCCCCTTACTAGAGCATGAGTTTCGAGCAGTGCGGGTTGCCGCTGCAAACCAGCTCCGTGAGTCCAACTGGTCCGATGCACCCGATAAACAAGATCTTCTAAATCAGGCCCTCGCAGAAGCAGACACTGCAGACGGTGTCTCAAGTTGGCGCGGCGAGGGTCTTCTCAATCAGGGTCTTAACGCCGAACGCAGCGGTGATATCGATGAGGCCATAGCTAATTATCAGCAAGCGATCGATAGGGACCCCTACTTCGAACCTGGCTACATCAACCTGACTGAGCTGTACCGCCGCGAGGGCGATATCCGACGCGAACAGCTACTGTACACACGAGGTCTTAATGCACTGCCAAATTCGAGCGTTCTGCGTTACAGCTACGCGCTGTACCTGGTTCGCCGAAAGAACCCGTCCGGTGCGCTCGCGCAGACCACCTTCGCACTGAGCAACGACCCTACCGGCCAACGCACGGCCTATTTGCACCTGCTGTTACTAGACAGTCTCGGCGAAACGGAGAAAGCTGTATTGTGGTTGCGCAACAACCTCAAACATCACACACAGTCGATGCAGGTGCTACAGATTGGCGCCAAACACGCACAAAAACTCGGAGACAACGAGTCACTCGAAGTGTTTGCAAGCGCACTAAAATCTCTCCGCTAATAAATAAGTTACAGGCATACATACTTGGGCACCGGACTTTCCTGGATAGACACCGCCGTTATTGTAATCCTGATGGCGCTCGTTACCTGGGCCGGGCACAAACTGTCCGGGCACATCAGCGACCGTCATAGTTTCTTTCAGGCGGGTGGTAGTCTGCCCTGGTGGGCGGTCTCGGCTAGCATTGTTGCCACACTTGTTAGCTCCGTCACTTTCGTTTCGGTGCCGGCCAACGTTTTTAAAGACGGAGGCAATCTCACTTACTTCCAGCTCATCCTGGGACTTGCGTTTGGTAAGATTCTGGTCGCCTGGCTGGTGGCTCGACCTTTCTACTTAAGTCGGGGGATACAAACGAGCTATGAGTACATCGCCGCGCGTATGGACAGACCCACAGGCGAGCTGTCCATGGCACTTGGCCTAGTCCTCAACGTAATCACAAGTGGCGTGAAGCTGCTAACCGCAAGCATTGTGCTCGATGTCATCACAGCCTGGGGTATTCCGGGGTGCGCGGCGATTGTGGTTGCGATTGGTGTGCTGTGGAGTGCTCTGTCAGGCATTAAGACCGTTATCTGGACAGACTTCTTATTGTTTGTGCTGTTCAGCGCGGGGGCGGTATTCGCGGCGGTCTTTATCTTGCTGCAACTCGAAAGCCCAATAACTCAGGTGCTGATCGCACTCGACAATGAGGCTAAACTCGTGCTCTTCGATACCCGAACAGATGCAACCATTCGCTACACTATCTGGTCGGGAGTGTTCGGCGGTTTTGCACTCACCCTGGCACAGGCCTGCACACAAGGAACCTGGCAACGCGTACGCGCCTGCCGGAGTCTGGGCGATGCGCACAGGGCCTACGGCTGGTCTGCCGCATTTTATGCCATGCATCTGGTGATTCTCGCCGTCGGGCTCGGGCTCTACGCGTTTTATGCAGAAGCTGGGCTGCCAGAAGAAATCGCCACCGTATTGCCAAGCTCGCCCGATCGTATCTTTCCCTACTTTATTGCAACCGAAATACCTGTGGGCATATCTGGCTTGTTCTTCGCCGCAATATTTGCCGCGGCAATTTCTACCCTCGATTCAACGCTCGCCGAGAGCGCTGACTTAACCGTGAGGCACATCTACGAAAGATTCATTCGCACCGGGCAAAGCGAAGCGCACTACTTGCGCGCCTCAAGAGCCATTGTGGTGTTCTGGGGTGTTGTGTTCTTCGGCGTAACTTTGTTCTTTGCTCGATTTGCCGATCAGGGTCTACTTGATCTCACCTTTAAACTGCCCAGCTATGTTACCGGCATAGTATTCGCAACCATCGTGCTTGCCCGATTTGGCATCGGCAGTATCAAGAGTTTCCTTGCCGGCGTATTAGTCGCCTGTCTCTGCGTGTACGCATTGCAAGCTTATGGCATCGCGTTCTTGTACTGGTGCCCAGTGTCAGGCACATCGATGGTTATCACCGTGTGGCTTATAGATCGCAAGTCCCCGGAACTCCAAGGACTAGTTAGTACTTAGACGCTTACGAGTTTGCGAACTTCCTGAGGAGATACCCCGCCGGGCAGAAACATCACCACAGCATCATCAAAACCAATGGTTTCGAAGCGCTGCAACAGCTCTTCGACTTCACCCAGGCTACGATTCGCAGGTAACTGAATTGTGGATACCACCGCCCTTTGCCCGCCGGCCGCCCGGTAGCGCTGTATAGCCGACTCCAATTCGTCAGGCGTCCGATAGTGAGCCGATGCGATCCAGCCAGAAAATTCTTTGGCTGCGCGTTCCACACCCCTACCCCAGGTGCCGTACATGAGTCGCGGGCCGCCTAACACCGACGGCCAGGGCGACAGTTCTGCTGTGGCGTTAGCGCCTGTCTCAAGAGCAACGGACAGCTCTACAAACGACTCATTGAAGGTTCGAAATCGAGATTCGAAATCGCGTTCAAAGGCATCGAAGTCTTGCACAGTAGAGCCAGCACCCAATCCCAGAGTCAATCGATCGCCGCAAATTTGTTGCAGGGAAAGAACGCGATGTGCGAGGTCGGTCGGGTGATACAGCGGCAACTGCAAGATAGCCGTACCCAATTCGACATCGTTGGTAACTGTGGCGGCAACAGTTAGCGCGATCAATGGATCAGGCGCCATAAATCCGCGCCCAACCACCTGCACCGCCCAAAGACTTTCGAACCCTTCATCTACCAGCATCTTGGCCTGATCAGCGATTTCGTTTGGAGAAGTACCCAATGTCGGCCCAAGCAGTGCACCTAGTCGCATAATTTCATCTCTCGCTTGGTGTTCATAAGCTTCGTTAGTGTTCAGGGACGCAATTGCGGCCGCAATACTATTTCTGTTGGACAGGCGCTGGCGGAGGCAGACAGAACATATTGCACGCTGTCAGCAACGTCACTGGGCGCAATCATATGCTCTGAATTCATACCCATGCTCCCCGTTAGATCAGTATCTACAAAGCCAGGCATGATGCTCGACACTTTGATGCCATAATCACGCACGTCTTCGTACATGCACTCAGTGAATGCATTTAGAGCGTGTTTTGATGCGCAGTACGCCCCGCTGCCCGCTGCGGTAGTTCTACCCATGATCGAAGAGATGTTAATGACAGCACCGCTTCTGGACTCAATCATAGGGGGCAGTACACGCTGCGATAGCGAGACAACAGCGTGAAAATTCAAATCCATAAGGCCTCGCCACCTATCAACGTCGGCCTCTTGAGCCGGTTGTGCAACCGCGGAACCGGCGTTGTTTACCAGCACGTCGATAGAGCCTAGAGAACTGCGAGCCACATCAAGTGCCGCATCGAGATAGGTTTCATCCGTAAGCTCACCGGCAAGGCTTGCGGCCTTTACACCTTTGTCTTCGGCAGCCGCCACAACTCCAGCAAGCACAGATTCATCGCGCGCCAGTAAAAATACGTTATAGCCAAGATCTGCAAGTCTTAGCGCAATCGCTCGCCCAATACCCCGGCTCGCACCCGTGATAACCGCGTTCTTAGTAGAGGACAATACAGCGCACCTCCATACTCCATCTATCCGCCGCATCATCCGGGCTCGCCGGATCATCAAAGGCACTGTGGAACGAGAATGTTGACGGCTCTGTTGGCTGGGTTGAATCACCTGCCTGGCCATTGGAGCGAGCAAGCGCCCCAAAGGAATCCCACTGCTTCAGAAGCAGCGGCTCGTCACGCCTGAGTTCCGGATAAAAGTAAAACTGATGTCGGTCCTGATGTTTGGCAAAATAGTTCTCGCCGATGCGATCATGATAGTGAATCTCAAAGGTCACCAAATCTTCGGGCTCAACGCTCTGCGCATCGCACATGGCGAGCGGGTCAGTCTGAACCGGTTCATCGACGATATTGCGCCAGACATTGATAATCGCAAACCTTGCGTCCTCATCCGCGCTCAGCGCCTGCGCAACATCCTCTGCAGATAAAAGCGCCTGCCCCTCCGGCAACACCGATCGCAGCGTGTCGTTAGCATTGGGAGGGTTAGACAGATCCCGCAGTCGCTGCGGAGCACTCACCAGCGTGTAGTCGCCATGCACCATTTTGGCCGGACCCTGAACTTGCTGTCCCCCTGTAATACGCTGCTTGGATTCTTTGCCCTGGGCCGATCGAATATTGTGGTCGAAGGCAAAGGCCCGCCCGCCGGTCGAGGCGGCAACCAACGCCTCGCACTCTCGGTAGTAGGTGCTAACCACCTGTTGATGATCAAAGAAATCAACGCCCACAGATTCGAGGGGTGCATCAAGCATCTCAAAGCCATTAATAGCACATGATTTTCGAGCCGAGCCTTTGAGGGTTCGCGCATCCTGAATAGCAACAGTGTGCGCGCCGGTGTCTACGCCAAAGCTGCCGCCATCACTGCCATCGAGATCGCGCTTTGTGTAAACGCGCCCATTTCGAAAAAGCGACGATTCTGCCCCGGAGTCCATGTAGTTAAAAACACCAGACTTTGTACTGGTAACAGGGGTTTGACTTGACGACATAAGCTACTCTCCGCGCCATTCTGGCTGGCGTTAACTTGGTGGAGTACAAACACAAGCCCCAATATATGGCGCGCGCGGATGGCGGGCAACCGCGCAACTGGTTAAGCTATACGAATAAGAACATTTTAGGGGAGATCACTATGGAAATTTCTGGCAGTAAAGCAATCTTTGTTGGCGGCGCATCAGGCATGTGCCGCGCCACAGCGATCAAATTCGCAGAGAAAGGCGGCCAGGTTGCGATTCTCGACATGGAGCAGTCAAACGGCGCGGAGGTTGCCAAAGAACTGGGTGGCTCATTTCATGTGTGTAACGTGATGGATTTCGACGGCATTGAAGGGGTTATTGGCAAGGCCGTAGAAGATTTAGGTGGTCTGCACTATCTGGTAAATACCGCTGGAGGCGGTGTGGCGCAACGTACATTGGCCCGCGACGGCAAGAAACACTCGCTCGACGATTTTCGACGCATCATTGATCTCAATCTAATCGGCAGCTTCAACGTTAACCGCATCGGCGCGGAGCACATGGCCAAGAACGAGCCTAACGACGTCGGCGAACGTGGTGTCATGATTAACACGGCAAGTATTGCGGCATTTGAGGGCCAAATCGGTCAAGTGGCCTACACCGCCGCCAAGGGCGGGATAGCGGCAATGACCCTAACTATGGCTCGAGACCTGGGACCTCTGGGAATTCGCACAATGACCATCGCACCCAGTTTGTTCGATACCGGTTTAACCGCCGGTATTCCTGACGAGGGCGCGCTGCAGCTTACGAAAGACGCCGCCTTCCCGAAACGCATGGGTCAGCCGCACGAATTCGCCACCATGGCGATCGCAATCTTCGAATCACCCATGATGAACGGCTCAACGATTCGTGTTGATGGTGGACAGCGCTTCGCGCCACGTTAATGGCCAAACGCCGCAAAAAAGTAACGCCGCTCAGGCGCGCGTTGCGCACCACGTTGCCCGTCGTTTTGTGGCTGATCTTTGCCTGGTGGTACACCAACACCGAGGGACCGCTTAGTGCGGAAGAAATCGAGCGCTACCTGGCAACGCTTGAGTCCCGCGGCACGGATCCGGAACGCCGCGAAAGAATGCGCGGCTTCCTAACCAACGATACGGGAGATGACTTTGTGATGCTCAATCTGCTTGAGCTCAACAAATCTTCTTCAGTAGAAAATCCACACGCAGAAGCCGAAGCTGCGCTCGACACCTACATGGAGCACATGTGGCCCGCGCTAATCCGCCGCGGTTGTCACCCGGTTAACCTGGGCACCAGTGCCGCCGCTGCATTGGAAGTCTGGGGGATAGACGGCGCCCGAAATTGGTCTCAAGGCGCGATGATGCGCTATCGCAGCCGCCGCGACCTGGTTGAGATCGCCATGAATGAAGATTTTCAGGGCCCGCACGATGCAAAGTTCGCTGCGTTAAACAAAACCATCGCAGTTCCTCTTGACCCATGGGTCAACAGCGGCGACCCGCGCCTGCTGCTCGGGCTCATCGCCCTGAGCGCAACACTGATCGGCTTAAGGCGCCGCTAGCGCCTAGAGCGGTAAGGCGCTAGCGCCTAGAGCGGTCCACCGTAAACTTCAACTTCAGCGAGCTGCAGGAATTCTGCGCCCGTTAGCTGAATACGCACATAGCGCCCCGTTCGATTGAGGCTTATTGACGTCTCGCGACCCGCGGAACCTGAGTTAAAGTTGCTACTCACTCCACTTTGAGCAAGCGAACCTGCCACGCTGCCAGACGCAAAAGGAACGTCGCTAACAAACACGTGGAAATCTCTCAGCGCCACTGCGCAGCAATCTTCGCGATTGAAGATCACAATTTGCGACAGATCATATCTCTGGCCCAGATCAATCTGAAACCAGGGCTCGGACTGAATATCGGAATGTGCAATCGCGTGTGTTGGGAAAACACCACCCCGCACGCCGTCGATTGCGTTGTCCGCGCTGAAATCGATTCCAAGATCGAGCGTCGAGGACTGACTTGCCGTCCCAGCCGGCGCCAGATTCGAGGCAGCCGTTGGATCGACAACGGTCCAGACCAGCGCCACCTGCGTGGTACTGTTGCCATCGGATACAGCAAGCACTACGTTGTATACACCGCTAGCGCTGAGCGTACCGCTGATCACCCCAGTACTCGCTTGAATCGAAAGACCCGGCGGGAGATTAGTCGCGCTAAAGGTCAAGCTATCACCCTCAGGGTCGCTGGCACTGAGGTTAAATCCAACACCCGCACCCAGGTTAGAGGTTTGATCCGCAACAGAATTAAGGGTGGGCGCAAAGTTTGCGCTGCTGCCGTTAGCAGATACACCCAACACTTCAACTTCTGCCAGCTGCAGATAGTCAACGCTAGGGAGCTGTACTCGAACGTGTCTACCGGTTGCGTTAATGGCTATTTCAGAAGGTCGACCGCCGATACCACTGACTTGAACGGCTGTGACGTTAGGATCCGAAAGCAAAGCAGCAAGGCTCTGGTTGCCAAAGGGCAGCTCAGAAACAAGTACGTAGAAGTCTTGTAGGGAACTCGCACAGCAGTCTTCACGATTAAACACATCTACCCGGCTAATGGTAAACCTTGCTCCGAGGTCAACCTGCCACCAGGGCTGATTGTCCAAATCGGAGTGACTGAGAGAACCTGTGGCGAAATCGCCACCGCGATTGCCATCATTCGCTTGTGACGCCGACAGATCGATAGGCGTGTTCAGAGTAGAACTCTGGGAAGCAACACCACCGAGCGCCACGTTCGCAGGCAAAGCGCTTGAGGTTACCAGCCAGTCAAAGGTCAGGTTGGTGTTGCTGCCGCCGTCTGAAACCTCAAGTGCGACGGTGAAACTACCGGCCTGGCTTGGGGTACCGCCGATCACACCGGTTTGCGCGTTAATGTCGAGACCAGGGGGCAAGCCGGTTGCGCCGTACGACAGAGGGTTGTTCTCAAGGTCTGAAGCAATCACCGGCAGGTTAACGCTTGCGCCTAATAGAGTGGCCTGGGCACCGGGGTTTTGCACGGTTGGTGCAAAGTTGGTGTTGCTACCACTCGCAAGAACACCGTAGATCTCAACCTCGGCAAGCTGCAGATAGTCTGTTGCTTCAAGCTGAATCCGTACAAATCGGCCACGGCGCGAAAGCGCTATCGTCGACTGGGTAGGAGCAATTGCAGCTTGCGCCAAATCGAGCACGCCCGGTTGCGCTTGAGTCGCGGCAAGCGAGGTGGAGACAAACGGCGTATCGCTTACCAGTATGTGGAAGTTCTGCAGGGATGAGCTGCAGCAGTCAGTACGGTTGTAGAGCTCGATTCGACTTAGATCGTAGCTCGCACCCAGATCGATCTGCCACCAGGCTTCTGTGGCGAGGTCTGTATGGGCCAACGTGAAGGCCTGAATATTGCCATTAGTACCACCATCGATAGCCTGGCTGGCACCTAAATCAAATCCCACTGCTAATGTTGAAACCTGCGTAGCGGTGCCCTGCCGTGCAACGTTGGTAGGTACGCCGCCACTCTGTGGATTGGTTACAGTCCAGACAAAACTACTGCTGCCCGTTGCCCCTGAGGGGTCAGTCGCGGTTGCAACAACATTGTTCGTGCCGGCGACGCTCAGGGTACCTGTGATTCGACCGTTGGCTGCTCCAATAGCCAGCCCTTGGGGCAAGCCGCTCGCAGACCAGCTCAGTGCATCGCCGTCGGCGTCGGAGCCGCTCAACTGCAAGCTAACAGATGTCCCACTCACCGAGCTCTGATTGCCTGGAGTAGTAACAACAGGGGCTACATTACTATTGCCACTATTATTGCCGGTTGACTCAAACACTCGAACGTTACGGAACTGACTATTGTTGCCAGACCCGGTATCAAAGTCGTTCACAAAAATCATTCGCATACCGGTACCGGTATAGAAGGTACCTACAGGAATTTCGTAGCTAACAAAGCCCGATGGACTGTAGGTGGCGAAGTCTTGAAGACCCCAGAGTTGCGTGCCCCAGAGCTGGAAGATCTGGTTTCGCGTAAGCGTGTTATCTGCATCAAATCCAATACCGTGAATTTCGCCCTGAGACGAACTAGCAAATTCAAAGGCAAGCACGGTGGTTGGCGTGATATCAAACGCTGTAGAGGTTCGACGCCAGGTGTTATCTTGTAATAATAGAGTGCCGCCGGCGTCCTGCACCTGCACGTTCCCAGCTATGTCCTGACCGCCATAGGCTTCGGTTTGAGTGCTAGCGAAGTTGACGCTACCGCCACCGGAGCTACTTGATTGCACGTTCCAGATGAAGCTCTCCGTGTCACTCGCAGCGAGGGCATCTGTCGCCGTAACACTGACCGTAAAGGTGCCAGAAGAGGCAAGCGTACCGCTGATGTTCCCGTTAGCAGAGATGTTTAAGCCAGGCGGTAAACCCTGAGCAGTAAAGGTGAGCGCATCACCGTCGACATCAGTTGCTGAAGCCGAGAAGTTAACAGCGTCGCCAACGTTATTCAGGCGATCTGAGAGAGGACTAACAACAGGATTAGAGTTGCTTGAACCTACATCCAGCCAATCCCGCTGCGACAACCGAAACCGGTTCCAGTGCGTGTTCATGAAGGCTTCGTCTTCATCCCTCGGGGTGTGGTGAAACGTCAGTCCAAACCACACCACAAGGTCGTTATTTGCAATAGATTCGCCGTTTACAAAACCCGAAACGTCACCATTGCTCACACAGCCGCCGGCCGCATCGGCAGGGTTGTGCGACGAAAAGCGTTCGCAGGCGCGATAGTTGGTTGCGTAAATGTCGTTAAACGTCCAGGGCTCAAAAGTTGGGCCTACATCGCTGTGACCGGTTTCCAAGGGCACAATGTCATATGAGATAGCGCGTCCCGATCCACTTTGGGTTCCCGCATCGGCTACGCGCCAGAAACGCTGGGTGCTGGCGTTTATCGAACGTGCTGCCTCCGTCGAAAACTGGGTAGAACGCAACTCCCTCGTTCCACCAGGCCCATTAACAAACTCAAGCTCTTCAAAGCGATCATCATCGCCACCGTCGAGGTCAAAATCGAGCCGCCAATAATAGTTGTGCAGGTGCGAGACACCCACGGGTGACGTACCCGTTCGTACCGGCCAGCCGTACTCTTCCGAAACCGTGTAACGTTGCAAACGACCGGTGGCACCCATCGCAGGTTCGATTGTGCCGTCATCAAAAAAGCGCCACTCCGGCACATAGTTGTAGGCACCTACGTGAGATACGCTGAACAGCGCAAGCAGTTCGCCATAGCGAACTTCGTTGGGGGTCGAAAGTGCTGCAGCATCATGAACGGTACTACACATGACATCTTTGCCGGCATTTTGAACCAGCGTACCCGTCGGGCAGTCAGCAGGCGTGAGGTCATTCAGTCGTGCTCCACCCAGGCCAAAGTCGCTCACGTCGTGAAAACGAGCACCATCGTCATCATAAGGAACGTGAATCTGCGCAAGGTTCGCCTGATACAGTACGCGCCGCTTAACACCAGCCGGCGAGGTGTAGTTTATGTCACGTAGCACTATGCCTTCGCGCTGCTGCTCTTCGAAGCACATTTCCCACACCGCGCCGTTGGCAAAGCTCTGCTGAATTTGAAACTGCGTTGAACATTCAAGCGCCGCTGCTTCGCCAGCAAACATGAGCGAGGCACACGCAAGAAGGGCGCGATTTAGAGGTTTGCGAAGGCTCATGATGCCTGCTCCGGCCGAGCCCAGAACACATGGTCCATATCCAAGAGGGCTAGAGGGTTAGTCGCCGTCCAGTCACGAGGTACAACAATGAACCCGTTCCACTGAACCCTAATCGTCGGGCCATCTTCAGCTCGGGGTAAGTGGTGATAGCTTACGGAGTACCACATCACAACGTCCTGACCCGCAATCGACTCACCACTTACGTAGTCTGTGATAGATGAGCCACAGTTAGCCGCAGTGTTCTCTGAGGCAAAGCGTTCGCAAGCTTTGTAGCGAGTAAACTGGGCATCGGTAGCCAACAAACTAGAGCTACCTCGATAGCGATGCGCGGTGTGCAGGGGTTCGAGGTGATAGGAAATTGGTCGCCCATCAGCGTTAGTGATCTGAGTATCAAGGATGCGCCAAGAGCGCTTGAGGTTTTCATTTACCGCTCGTGCAGACTCGAAATCCAGCGCCGTGAGCGTATTCGTTTTGCGACGACGATCTGCACTTGGCACAAGCGAGAATTCCTGCACCGCGTCGTCCGCGGCGTCGGTGCCTAAATCAAAATCCATGCGCCAGAAATAATTGTTGGTGAAGCCCACACCCGTGGTTCCGGAGGCATCCACCGGCCAGCCGTTAGCGGCGTTGCCATTGGTCACACGGGGTAGCGCGCCAGACAAGCCAATAGAAGGGGCAACAGAACCGTCGTCCCCAAAGGCCCAGCGCACGATGTAGGTGCTTACCGATGGAGTAGAAGAACTGGTCAATACCAGGTTGTAACCTTGTCGCTGAATGGCATAAGACTTGTAGGCATACCCACGCGCCTCGGTTTGTTGGCACAGCACGCCGCCGTGACGTGTGCCTGACGGGCAATCAGAAGCCGACATGGAAAGGAAGTTCGAGCCACCAAGACCGGCGCTTGTCACCAGATTCTGGGTGGGTGTGGCGTCATCAAAAACAACATTGATCTGCGCAACCGACAGGCTCTTGAACACTTTGCGTCGGAGTCCGTCAGCGTCGGTGAAATGACCATCACTAAGCACCACACCTTCGGCAGAGTTAGTGGCCCAACACATTTCCCAGCGAGCGTTGGTGGGCAGAGTGACATCGATATCTTGCCCGCCTGGGCAGACCACGGCCTGCGCATTGCTTGCTGAAAGAGCGGCAACACTCGCCAAAACACCTGCCAATATTCGAGTAACTATTTTCATCAGAGAGCCTCCCCGCGACGAACAATTTCTCGCGCGCGTAGCTCAAGGTTCTGCAGCACACGGGAGGTAGAGATATCGACGACAGGCGCGGTGTTGAGCGCAATGTTGTCGTGGGTGTAAATCAGCATCTGCGCGCAACGATGTACGCCACACCGGCGCGCCGCGGGAACCAGGCCATCAACGACGGTATCTGGGTGAAAGATGAACGCCTTGTAGCTGACCTGGGAACGGTCCTCGAAACGTTTTCCGGTCACAGCCCTGTAAGCTTGTTCGAGCGCGCGTCTGTCAGGCGCGCTTGCAAGTAACACATCAAATGCCCGAGTAATTTCGGCCTCGACCAATGGCAGCTGCGTTCCAATGACCACCTCAGAGGAGAGGACGTCTCCCGAGGCGAGATCGATAGTCTTCTTGATAGTCTCGTTGAGCTCGTAGTCGTAGTACCAGGCGTCGGCCAATCGAAGCGCTGCGCCTTTGTCGCGGCGACGCTCCATGAGTAACAGTTGCGGATCTAAAGGCACCACTTGCGCGTTAGCGCTCAAGCGCCGCTTGTGCGCTTTGGCGCGCCGCTTGAGCGATTGATCGTTGTCGAGCGAGCGCATGGCGCGCTTTTCTTCTTGAGAATTCATGCCGTCGTGCATTTTGGGGCCACCGCTTGTGCGGTCTGCTGCCACCGGAGATGCAGCCATAGCGAGTGCAAGGGCAACACCAGCGAGCGCCAAGGAACCGCCCCCAAAAAATCTCACCGCCGAGTTATTCCCGGCCGATCCGCTTCGCATTGTTTCCATGCACACCTGCAACAATCGTTTTTACTAGCCGTAAATTCTGGCAGAGTGCGGCGGACTTAGGGGTAAAGGCTTGTAAAGGTATACTTTATATTAATCAATAGTTTAGCGATGTCTCCTAATTCAATTACAAACAGTTGTTAGCCTAATTACGAACCCACGGAACCCGCACTATTTGACCTAAACCAGCCAAAATTTTTCTTACAAACGGGACCACAAAAAACACTGTCGACCCTCATCCAGAGACTCGCCATACTCGTTTCATGAACGAAATAACCATCTATTCAGCCAAAACGATTATTACGATGAACCCGGCCAATCCAGTGGCGACCCACGTGGCCGTTCGCGACGGTTTGATACTGGGTGCAGGCACGCTTTCCGAACTTGCTCCCTGGGGCGACTACAAAATCGACGACCGGTTTGCCAAGAAAGTCATCATTCCGGGCTTTGTTGAAGCCCACGCTCATGTCATGGAAGGGGCAACCGCTCTAATGCCTTACGTGGGCTATTTTGATCGCCCCTTACCCGACGGCAGCACGGCAAAAGGATTTCGCAGCTACCCAGCGCTCATTGAACACCTGAAAACTCTGGATCAGCAGATGAGCGATCCTGCTGAACCACTGGTTACCCGCGGTTTTGATCCCATCTACTTCGATGACGAGCCCAGGCTCACTCTCGAGCACCTCGACGGGGTATCGGCGACCCGGCCCATATTCATGTTCCACGCGAGTGGTCATCTGGCTACTGCCAATAGCGCAATGCTCGCATTGGATGGGATAACCAAAGAAACACAGGTCGAGGGCGTAGGTCGTTTCCCAAACGGTGAGTTAAACGGCGAGATGCGCGAGCCGCCGGCCATGGCGCTGTGCAAAACCGGCTATCGAGCGGTGCAACTTGCAAACATTACGGAGGATGCCCTTCGTAACTTTGGCGCCAGCGCCCGCAATGCCGGAATCACCACCTGCACCGACCTCGCTGGCGGCCTTATCATCGCGCCTCGCGGCAAAGCGATGTGGCAAAAGGTCACCGCAGAAGAAGACTTCCCCTTGCGCGTCGCCATGTACAACATTGCCGCCATGCCGGGGCTCAATGCCGATTTCGGTGGCGCCGCGCAAAAAATCCTCGAACTGCGCGAAGAAGAGACTGACAAGCTGTGCTTTCCCGGGGTCAAGTTTATTCTTGACGGCTCTATTCAGGGCTTTACCGCCATGATCAAGGAACCGGGCTACATCACTGGCGAAGATCACGGCCAGTTGCTCACCGTGCCCGAACAGCTCATTGACTGGCTACGCCCCTTTCACAAAGCGGGTATCAATGTGCACATGCACTGCAACGGCAGCCTCACTCAGGAACTGGCAATCGACACGGTTGAGTCGCTACTCATTGAACACCCGTGGCTGGATCACCGCCACACGCTTACCCACGCGCAACTCACTACTCAGGCTCAACTAAAGAGAATGCATCGCCTGGGGCTGTGCGCCAATTTCTTTGCCAATCACCTTTGGTACTGGGGCGACCAGCACTACGAGTTTACGGTAGGGCCTGAACGCGCTAACGCGCTTGAACCCTGCGCGAGCGCACTACGCGAGCGCGTGCCATTCGCCTTGCACTCAGATGCCGGAGTAACCCCACTGGGTCAGCTCCATACCATGTGGTGTGCCGTAAATCGGCTGACACCCAAGGGTCGTGTGCTCGGCGAGCATGAAAAAATATCGCCGCTAGATGCCCTGCACGCGGTCACCATCGGCGCGGCCTACGTATTGCACATGGACGATCAGATCGGCTCTATCGAAGCCGGCAAGAAGGCCGACTTCGCAATTCTTGAAGAGAATCCGCTCAGCGTCGATCCGCTGCATATTCGAGACATCGAAGTTTGGGGTACGGTACTTAGCGGAGAAATTCATGAAGCAGCGAAACAGAAAGCAGCAAAGAGTTGACCTCCGAGCCTAAAATCGCATTTACGGTACTGGGCGGCTATCTCGGCGCGGGTAAAACTACCCTCCTCAACCGACTTCTGGAAGCGAGTCATGGCCTGCGAATAGCGCTACTGGTCAATGACTTCGGCGCAATTAACATAGATTCCAAACTAATCGAAACCCAAACCGACCAGCAAATCAATCTGACCAACGGTTGTGTGTGCTGCGGACTCACAGACGGTTTCGACGCCGCCATTGACACGCTCATGAGCGCGAGCGCTCGGCCAGACCACATAGTTATCGAAGCCAGTGGCGTCGCCGATGTACATAGCCTCGCCCAGTACGGCAAAGCACCAGGGTTGACGCTTGATGCAGTAGTGGTGGTTGCGGACGCAACCAGCGTGAAACAAAAGGCACGCGACAAATACGTCGCAAACACCGTAACGAGACAACTCAAGGCTGCCGACCTGCTGGTGCTCAACAAAATTGATTTGATAAGCGAAGATCGAGCAATTGAACTGCAAGAATGGTTAGCAAAACTCACTCATGATGCCCCCCTCGTGGCTACATCGTTTTGCGACATCCCCGAGCCCCTTCTGCTTGGCTCGGGCGCTATATCGAGTCATGCACGCAAACAGAAGGTGCCAGCTGAACAACACCAGCACCACGAAACCTATGTCACCTGGAATTTTGAAGCCGAGAAGGTGCTGAGCTACGAAAGCGCAGAGGCGATGCTTGCAGAGTTCCCTGTGGATCTGCTGCGAGGCAAAGGCTTTATCGCAACCGAGCGCGGCTTGCTTGAGTGGCACAAGGTCGGAAAATACCAGCGACTATCGCTAGTCTCTTTGCAACCAGGAGCCAAACAAAGAGACCATCAAGACGAACAAAGCAGTTCGACCGCAAACAACACCCGGCTTGTAGCTATCGGCCTTCGCAATCAGCTACCGATCGAGCAACTGGAGCGAGTAGCCACGCGCTATCTGAGAGCTCAGGCTTAACTGATCCACTCAGCGGGCATGTGCTCCTCAACCAGTGCATTCATGCTTATCCTGTTGATGTCATATTCTTCGCCCACTACTGCCGCCAACCGAGATTTACCCCGGGTGCGCACGTGCACCACAGCTTTGGGATAGTTTTTCTTCAGCCAAATACCAGCACGCAAGTTCTGCGCGGTGTTTCCCGTACCCAATACAATCACTGGCTCGCCAACCGCAAGGTTCACTATCTTGCCAAGTCGTTGCCACACCTCAGGGTCGGCGATATCGCCTTCCAGCACCTCCCGCTGATAACTACCTGCTATGCGCTCTTGTTCATCGACCACCAGGATGCGGCGCTTCGCATCGGTATCAATCACCGCGACAATATCCATTTCGTCTGCCGCATTAATCTGCAGCTCTTCCAGAATGGTCTGGCCGAAGCGACCAAAGCCTGCCAACACCACTACATCGCGCTCGACGGTCTTGTGCATATGCCCAATTAAACTCTCGCGTACCAGACCCGACGCCGCAAGATGGTAGGCGTTAAAACTATTGATGCGCTTGATCAACTCGGTTTCCTGCATCGATCTTAGGAACCGCAGATTGTGGCAGTGCAGAACTATTCGATCGGCTACACTAGGCCTGCGCTCTATCATCCGCGCTGCCGCTTCGAAGGACCGATAGTCGTTGTCGCCAAACAACAAGATGCGCCGTGCCTTTGAGATGCGCAGGCTCTTCACCAGGAAATCGCCGTTGATGGCACCGGATACCACAACCGCTCGATAAGACTGTGCGATGTCGCGCGCCTCCGCGCTATCCGGTTCGTTGGTGACCAGCACGACCTGTACTTTTGGATCGCGTACCCGCAGCGCCTGCAAATAGTAGCGAGTGAGCGAACTCGCTCCAGCAATAATTATGTGATCACGCATGCGCACAAGCTGCCAGCTCTCCGGCGCTACAAGCCGAATCACAGCCTCAATCACAGCAGACGCAGTTAGCAACGGCGCACCAAAGAAAGCAATCCAAAGGAAGGTACGGCCAATCGCTGGGCCACCCGTAGGCATGCCGAGATCGAGACCACCCACCACAAAGAGCCCCAGACTATAGTAGGCCCGGGTGAGCCAGCCGGTTGGCTCACCCATGCGTTCGCTGAGGCCCACCCCCATTGCTTGTCCCGCCATAGCCAAGCCGAACAACGCCACCGCTGCAAACCAGCGCCAGCCCAGTCGACTCAAAATTCCTTCACCCATATCCCTGGTTCAACTCCTTGTTTATCCCGGTGTCTAGATACTCAGCCCGTTAAGCCTGGCCTCGGTTAACACTTTTAGCCCTTTATCGCCTTCGTCACGCAACAGACAAAGCGCACGCCAATGACCCAGCTCAGGGAACTCTCCGCGTCCGGCAGAATCTTCAGCAACACAGGCCGATGTGAATTGTTCATCCCAGAATATTGGGCGACGGAAGAAGATACTCATATCCAGAGTCCTGGGGATCGAGCGCTCAAACAAGGCTGCAGTCAGGTAATGCACACCCATGCCACCCCCTATCATTGGCGCCCGAAAGCCAGCAGCCTTGGCGGCCTCTTCTTCGTAGTGAATGCTGTTCCCTTCGAGTGAATAATCCTTCACCTGCGGTGGCGTAAGCACGTGCGAGGCCAACTCGATCGCGTCTTCGGGGTCTGTCACGACCGGCGGTGGACGAACGCCGGCGCCGCGCGCAGTGGCTTTGGCGGGATCTGGGCGCAGCGAAATACGACTGGCATCCATAACTACTGCACCGCTTGTGTCTTCAAAGGTAATGTTGGTTGTCACCTGATGCCCTCTAGGCACCGGCTCAACCGCTTCTATTGTGCCCCGCACCAACAAGACTTCTCCAAGTATCGCTGGTCGGTAAACAATTAGTTTCTGCACCATATTGATATTGCCCTCGGCGCTGATACCACTGCGAATCCCTGCCTGAATGCCTATACCAATGAAGAAGGCCGGATCACAGGCAGTGCCAAAAACATCAGGGTTGATGCCGCATGCCCTGAGCTTGCTCGCCTGATGCTCAGGCGAAACCGCAATTTCTGCTGGCTCGATCACAAAGCCCGCCTCTGCAATCTGCCAATCAGGTTCTGCGGACATAGCATCTGAAGTGCTATCCGCGGGGAGTAGATTGTCAGCCAGGAACAGATTGTCGCTCATTGCCGGGTTCCTCAGGTGCTGCGAGCAGATATACTGCGGTTATGTTACCCCGACCGCGCCATGGTTTAGTTGTTTATTGCGCCCGCCTCTTTTCGCTAGGAGGTTGCTCAGGACATGCGCTGGGATCTGCGCTATTGGTTGGGCTCGCACTCTCCGCTTGCAGTGACCAATCAGTGCAAACGCAACAGGCGCCGGCAACCACCGTGCCTCACGGTGTGCTGGATCTGAACGCAAATAGCAGTAAAACCATGCCTCGAAAGAACGCTGTTGCAGCGCTCACCGAACTGACTCAGCTTAGCGGTTTAAAGTACCACAGCCTGCAACACGAAGGAGCGGATGCCGCGGCTCTTATCGAAATTGACTTAGCCCGCTTTGCACCTCTTGTGATGACCGCATCCAAAGGCTTAAAACCAGTTAACGCAATCTCCCAAACCAAGCTCAGCGTGATCGTAGGCAGCAGCTTTGTGTCCCAGGTGCGTCGAATGCAGCCCATCGGCGTGCTGCAAGTTAATGGTGAGCTACTACAGGATGTCGAGCCCCACGGTTACACGCGCATTTTGGGCATCCGCGCGCTCAACCCGGAGCTCAATGCAGAAAAAGAAGGAATGGCCTCAAACTCGCAGGCCACTCCAGCGTGGCGATTTGAAGTCGCACACCGCTCGCAATGGCCGTTGGAAGGATTAGACAGCGCTCTGCAAGCAGGGCCGGGCATCATCGAAAAAGGGTTGCTCGATATCTCTGAACGCGATCTGACGCGGCAAAGATATTTTCGTAGTTTTGTCGCTGAATGTGGCGAACGTACGGTTGTCGGTGCAACGCTTGTCCCCATGCACCTCTACACCCTTGGCAGAGAGCTCATAAAGTTCTTCGCTGCCAATCAACTGAATTGCTCAGAGGTTGTAAATCTGGCCGGAGATCGTGAAGCCGTGCTACTAGTACGGCACGAACAAAAGGCAGCCTACCTGGGTGACCCGCAATCACCGAAAGTCGGTCTAATCGGTTTCACTGAGCAGTAGAGTGGCAGAAAAAAAGCACAAAAATGATCCTTATGGAGACATTGGCAGCGGCAAGCCCGACGAATCCGCTGCACCACCCCCTATTCCAGCAGCAACTGTTGTACTACTGCGCGACCAAGCTCTCGACGCTGCCAATAGCAGCGGCAACCTGACCGAGCTACGAATTCTCATGCTTAGAAAAACCTCAAAGATCAGCTTTGGCGGGATGTGGGTGTTCCCCGGTGGCAAGCTGGATCCGGCGGACTATCCTGCCGATGGTGATGTTGATCAGGCCGCGCAAAACGCGGCCGCTCGCGAGACCATGGAGGAAGCTAATCTAAAACTGCAACCACAAGACTTCATTAGCTTCTCGCACTGGACGCCGCCACCCACCACGCCCAAGCGTTTTTCAACCTGGTTTTTTGTAGCTCGCGGCAGCAACCAGAGTATTAGCGTCGATGGCGGCGAGATCGAAGACCACCGGTGGATCAACCCGGGTAATGCGCTGGCCCAACACGCTCGCGGTGAGATAGATCTAGTGCCTCCCACCTGGGTGTCGCTCTATCACCTGTCCAAATTCGCAACCACAGACGAGGCCTGTACTGAACTCAGCAGCCTCAAACCACGACGCTATGTGACTCATTTGTCAAAACGAACCGATGGCGTGCGAGTGGCTATGTGGGCCGGTGACGCCGGTTACGATGCGTACGACGCCGACGCTAAAGGCGCAACCCATCGGCTCATCATGCAAGAGGGCGGGTTTATCTTTGAACACTCAGCACAGACTTACTAGGAGTAGCCTAAGGTAAGCAAATTTTCCACCGGCTGATAAAGCGCCTCAAGGCAGGCATCAACACCTTCTAAAACGTGCTTGCGCG
>CAZFIA010000006.1:0-22654 GCA_964519335.1 uncultured Pseudomonadales bacterium | reverse complement strand
GCGCGCCAACCACTTCTTGGCAGGCGCCAAGACCATAGACGTCTGCACAGTCAAAGTAGTACAGGCCGTGGTCGAGAGCCGCCTTGAAGATGGGCTTTGCCTCGTCAGCGGAAAGCGTCCAATCGCCCTGGTGACCGCGGCCAGGAATGCCAAAGTTCATTGTGCCTAAACACACTCCGACACCCGCAATCCGCTGCTCCCTAGCTGCAGGCTACGCAACATAAGGCGCGCCTAGCGTGGTGGCAGGCCGCGCTTCTCGCGTTCTTTGTTCATTCGGACCGTGTCACCCTCGAGCCGAGGCGTTTTCTCAGACTCGGGTAACTGACCGGCCATGTCACGGTTGGCCTTTTCGCCGTCGTAGGTAATCCACTTCACCGGCTCCACAGAAATGATTGTGCGCAACGGTGAGTCGAGCAGGCTGTGGAAGGCAGCCTCGCCTTCTGCGTTATCGGGGCTGACTTTCTTTGCGAGCGCCGGATAAAACCAGGCCTTGGTTGCATCGTCATCATGGAAGGTTGCGTACCCTTTGCAGGTTGCCGCCCCGCCCATGGTCTCGACGCCAACAGCGCTAACCGCCACTGAAACGCGATTGTCGCGTTTAATGGCTGATGCGCGATGCCGATGTGATGCAAAGGTGATCCAGAGTTTGCCCTCATGCCAAACAAAGGCGTGCACCACACCCACGGGCCAGCCGTCTTTGGTGCCCCACATCAGAATGCACTCAGGTGCCTTGGTCATGAGCTCATCAATCTGAGCCTCGCTGTAACCGTAAATGGAAACGATTTCGTGATCGTGCGATGTATCTGACATGGCGTATCCCCTACCCCTATTACTACTATCTAAAACTTAAGAACGTGTGCCAGTATTACCCGCCTGCTGCCGCAACTCAAACTTTTGGATCTTGCCGGTGGACGTCTTGGGCAGCTCGCCGAACACAATGTGCCGTGGGCACTTGAAATGCGCTAGATGGTCCCGGCAGTGCGCAATGAGCTCCTCCTCGGTAGCACTCGCGCCGGCCGCCAGCTCCACAAACGCCCAGGGGGTCTCGCCCCACTTCTCATCCGGCGCGGCAACCACGGCCGCTGCCCCAACCGACGCGTGCTGATAGAGCGCACCCTCAACTTCAATGGACGAGATGTTCTCGCCCCCTGAAATGATGATGTCTTTGGAACGGTCTTTGATCTCCACGTAACCGTCGTCGTGCCAAACGGCCAGATCACCGGAATGAAAGTGGCCACCCGCAAAAGCCTCCTGCGATGCTTGAGGATTCTTGAGGTAGCCCTTCATAACCAGGTTACCGCGAAACATGATCTCTCCCATCGTTACTCCATCGCGGGGAACCAGCGCGAGTGTTTCGGGGTCACGCACCGACATTTCTTCGAGCACCGCGTAGTTCACGCCTTGACGCGCCTTGATGCGCGATTGGTCTTCTGCGGGCAACTCATCCCACGACGACTTCCAAGCACAGACCGCAGCAGGGCCATAGACTTCAGTGAGCCCGTAAACGTGAGTGACATCAAAACCAACTGCAGCCGCGCGCTTAAGCACTGCCGCGGGGGGTGCTGCACCCGCTGTTGTCATGCGCAAGGGATCTTCGAAGCGCGTCTGTCGGTCTTCTGCCTCGGTGGTAACCAGGTTTAAAACAATAGGCGCACCTGACATGTGAGTGACCTTATGTTCTGCAATGGCATCAAGAATCGCTGGCCCCTCGGGTGCACGTAGACAAATATTTTCTCCAGCGTAAGCGGCCAAGGTCCAGGGGAAACACCAACCGTTACAGTGAAACATCGGTAGGGTCCAAAGATAGACGGGATGCCGTGGTAACGCCCACTCAAGACCGTTACCCAGCGCATTCAGGTAGGCACCACGATGGTGATAAACCACCCCCTTTGGATTACCTGTGGTGCCCGATGTGTAGTTGAGTGAAATCGCATCCCATTCATCCTCTGGCATCAAAAATTCGCTGGACGCATCGCCACTGGCCAACAAATTCTCATAGGTTTGGCTGCCATCTACATTGACTGCAGACACGGCAGGTACGGGGCCAACAACTTCATCTTCGATATCAATAACCAGCGGTTTATTCTTAAGAAGCTCTAGTGCCGCGCGAGCAATCTCCGCCAAACCCGCATCGACCATAAACACTGACGCTTCGCCGTGTTCCAAAATGAAAGCAACCGTTTCAGGATCGAGTCGGGTGTTGATCATGTTAAGCACGGCACCCGCCCCGGGCACACCAAACGCCACTTCAACGGCGGCTGGTGTGTTGGGGGCAAGTACCGCGACTGTATCGTTCTTCTTAACACCCGCCTTTCGCAGTCCGTCGGCGAGCCTTAGGCAGCGTTCATAGGTCTCTGCCCAGGTCCTTGTAGTCCCCGCATAACGCACGGCAATCGCATCAGGATAGACATGTGCCGTGCGGCGGATTAGCGACAGAGGTGTAAGCGCCACATCATTGTGCGGACCCTGGTCTAAGTCGCTATCATAAATACCCATTGTGTTTGCCCCAAGTCAGTTCGAAAACGCATCACTCGCCCAGAGGTTGGCAATACGCAAAACATCAGCAGACAACGTTCCTGTGTGTGATGCAAATCCTTTTGCGTCACGGGTATAGAGCGCTCGCAAGGCTTCTTCAAATCCGGGCTCGTTGCCGGCAAGGGTGGTGAGCAGTCGCTGGGTTCGACCTTGAGCCGCGCGCGCCGCATCTTCGCCGCTGTTCGCCTTGCGGGTTTCGTCAACCAATCGACGTAAGGCAGCAGAGGCTCCACCGCGTTGGGTATCCAGCCATTGCCAATGTCGGGGCAAGAGAGTGATCTCGCGGCCAACAACACCTAGCTTGGGCCGCCCGCGTCTACGGGCTTGGGGGGGCTGGGGCGCTGGATTGTCCTCTTCGGGCTGCGCCTCGATGGCTTTTGGATAGCGCTTGGCCACCTCAGCCGCACTGCCGCGCAGATCCAGATCCAGCTCGGCGCCCGTGTCGCTCTGAAAAATCACCGTTTTCTGCTGCCGCGCGGCACTCAGACCATGAACGGCAACCGCAGCGTCCGAAAGCGCGCCTTCGAAAAACAACTTATCGCCTACAAATACGTAGTGTTGGGCCAATTCAGCCATGACGGAGGCTCTATTTTACCTTGGTGTTATTAATATTACCCGGATATTAATAGTTTGCAAGTCTACAGAGCGCTCAAGGCGTCACAGAACCGAGTAAACTCTGATCCGCCAGATATAAAAGGGGGAAAAGATGGCGATTCTTAAGACGGGTGCACGCCTGAAAAGCTGCGTATGCGACGGCGAAGTTATGGTGGTTTCTGCACCCGATACGGATATCGATATTACTTGCGGTGGCACATCCATGGCCGATCCGGCTGATGCAAGTAAATCCGGTGAGGTCAATCCAGATCACGCGGTCGGCATTGCCATCGGCAAACGCTACGTATCTGAGGCAGGCGATGTAGAACTGCTCTGCGTCAAAGCAGGCGATGGTGGTCTTGCGGTAAACGGTGCTTTGCTTCTGCAGAAAGACACCAAGAAGCTGCCAAAAACAGACTAGCCTCTCAGCATGAATATAATGATGTTACTGGAGATGGCAGCAGCCACCTTTCCAGATCGCACCGCGTTCGTCGATGGCAACAGCGGCGAACGCTTAAGCTACCAGGCGCTTTTTGATAACGCAGGCCAACACGCGAAGCAAATAAGTGCGGGCGGCTATTCAAGGGTTGGGATGCTTGATGTCTCGAGCCTCGCGACCCCTACCGGATTGTTCGCCGCCGCCTGGGCAGGCGCACCCTATGTGCCTATCAACTATCGTTTAACCCAGGGCGAGATAGAGGCACTGTTCGCGCGCATAACGCCTGCATGTGTCGTGACAGATGATCAAAGAGCAAATCAGTTCGATCACGTCGCAGACATCACCACGGTAGGACGTACACAATTTTTGGCACAGGCTGTCTCACCTGACGCAACGCAGGATCAGCCTGAAGCTGCGCAAGAATGGTCAATGGACCCGGAAGAGACGGCCGTGTTGCTCTTCACCAGTGGCACAACGGGTGCGCCAAAGGCCGCCGTGCTGCGGCAGAAACACCTGGTGTCTTATATTCTTGGCTCCGTAGAGTTCGCATGCGCTGAGGAAGACGAAGCAGCATTGGTCTGCGTGCCGCCCTACCATATCGCCGGAATAGCCGCGATTCTGAGCTCCGTGTACTCCGGCCGCCGAGTCGTTCAACTCGCGGATTTTTCTCCGGAGCGCTGGATTGAACTCGTTCGTGAAGAAAAGGTATCAACGGCCTTTGTTGTGCCCACGATGCTCTCGCGAATAGTCGAGACGCTGCAAGACCAAAAGTCTGCCGACATGCCCCATCTAAAGAGTCTGTCTTATGGCGGCGGCAAGATGCCACTGTCTGTTATCGAACGTGCGATGCAATTGTTTCCCGATACAGACTTCACCAACGCCTATGGACTTACCGAAACCAGTTCAACCGTTGCCGTGCTGGGACCCGACGATCACCGCGCTGCCGCTGGCGCCGAGGACGAAACTCTCAAGCGCCGGTTGGTATCTGTTGGCACGGCTCTGCCGGGTGTCGAGATAGAAATCCGCGACGACGAGGGCAACACTGTTGCACCCGGCGAACGTGGTGAGATTTATGTACGCGGCGAACAGGTCTCCGGTGAATACGAAGGTCGTGGACCCGTCACCGACAGCGATGGCTGGTTTCCAACGCGCGATGCAGGATCTATGGATGCCGAGGGCTACCTGTTCCTGGAGGGTAGAGCAGACGACGTTATCGTCCGCGGCGGGGAGAACATGTCACCCGGTGAAATCGAAGATGTGTTGCTTGAACACGCAGCCGTTAAAGACGCAGCCTGCGTGGGTATCCCCAGCGAACAATGGGGCGAAGCGGTTGCGGCGGCCGTGGTGTTAAAGGCCGATGCAAAGGTAGAGGCGACCGAACTAAAAGAATGGGTGAAATCGAACATGCGCTCGTCGCGCGTACCCGAGACACTGGAGTTCTGGAAAGAACTGCCCTACAACGAAACCGGCAAATTGCTGCGGCGGGTTGTTAAAGAAAAGCTCAGCTCGGCTTAAGCTTTCAGGTCTTTATTTTGTCGATTAAGCCCCATGAGAGTGCGGTCGATGCATCGATAGACTCACCAGTAACTGCAAGCCAGGCCGTTCGCTGACAACCGATTCGGCGCGGTAGGCTTACCGTGCCTCCTGCACCGGGCACCAGGCCCATCGACACTTCTGGCAATTGAAAGACAGCGTCCGGCGCGGCGATGACGCGACCGGCAAAGGCAGGCAACTCGATACCCGCACCCACGCAGGCCCCTTGAACCTCGACCTCTATTTTTGCAGCCATTTCATGCATAAGCGCACCAGCGCTTAGCGTGCTGCGACTGAGATGCGCAACGGCTGCATCCCGGGCAAGCCCAAATTCATCGAGATCACCGCCGGAGCAGAACGAGGCGCCGGCGCCGCTCAAGCGAATTTTTGTGATGGTGTTGTCGAGACGTGCTACCTGCAGTGCCTCGCACAGGGCATCGCGCATAGATGCCGAGTATGCATTGTGTTTTTCTGGTCGATTTAGAATCACGCGCAGTTCGTGGTCGTTTCGTTCGGCCAGCACTGCGGATTGGTTATTAACGACGGGTGTGCGTCTAGTGTGGCTTTCAATAAACCGCTCGAATTCAACACCGTGTTGCAACGTAGAGTAGGCAAGCGACTCTGCAAACAACGCATGCGAAACCGATACCGCAAGCGATCGCCTTAGCAGCTGTACAAGCACTGCCGCAGCGTAAGGGTTTGCAGCAACCCGCTCACTAATCAGCGCCAAATCGCTTGAGTCACGCGCAACAAGATCGACAAAGTGGGGGTGATCGGCCTCAGCACAGGTGCTGTTCACGCCTACAACGACGCAAGCTGGCATGGAAATCTGGGTGCGTTGAGCTTGCTCAGGTGTCAACTCTGTGAGGTCAACAACAATCAACGATACAGCGGGCTCAGAAACAACTGACCAGTCCGCAGGACTCAAGCGCATTCCGCCCAGAAAATCATCTACACCGCATTGCAAAATAGTCACGTGAACAAATCCCCACCGCCTTGGATTCCAATAGCCGTCAGTGTAACTCGGAGTGGATGCCCTCGGGTTACACTTGCTCGGGTTACACTTGGGTAATGCAGCACCAACCCACCCCGCCCGATCTACTTATACTGAATGCCGGCGAGTCGCCCTTGTCCGTGGGTGCAGGGCAGTCTGTGCGATGCGAGGCCGGCGTTGTGGTTGAGCTCGGTGAGAATCTCAAGCCGCGACCCGGCGAACGGGTAATCGATGCACAGAGTTCCGCCCTGGTGCCTGGCTTGCACGACCATCACCTGCATCTATTTGCTACCGCAGCAGCCCGGGCTTCGATCGATTGCGCGGGCAAGACCGAGTCGGCACTTGTCGCTGCTCTCAGAGCAACCAAAACAACCAGCAGCCTACGCGCAGTCAACTACCATGAGTCGATAGCGGGCTCGATCGATCGAACCAAATTGGACCAATGGGTCGCTGATCAGCCACTGCGCGTGCAGCACAGCACCGGGCAAATGTGGTTTCTTAACTCGCGTGCCATTGCCGAACTTGGTTTTGACAGCCAGAAGTACAACTCTCACGAAGGTATCGAGCGCGACGGCAACGGTCGCGCCACCGGCCGGTTGTTTCGAGCGGACGATCTGCTGACAACCAACAAAGCGGCTCCACCACCTGATCTGACAGCATTATCTGCAGAGCTCGCGAGCTTCGGCGTCACTGGCGTGACAGACACTTCATTTAATAACTCGGATGAGGAGTTTGAGTTACTGGTTAGCAAGCAAAGCAACGGTGAGTTGCTGCAACAGGTTCGCCTCATGGGCAGGGAAGATCTGAGTGCACAGCGTCAAAGCTATATTCATACCGGCGAACTCAAGCTGTTGCTCGATGAGGCTGCACTTCCTGACATCGATGCTCTTATTGCAACAGTACGCCGCGCGCATGCACACAATCGCAGCGTTGCTGTGCATTGCGTTACCCGGATCGAACTGGCGGTTGCGTTGAGCGTCTTTACAGAAACTGGCTGTTTGGCTGACCGCATTGAACACGCCTCGGTCTTGCCAGAAAGCACTCTTGGCCAACTAAGTGAACTCGGGCTTACTGCCGTAACCCAGCCGGGGTTTGTCTATGCCAAAGGTGATCGCTATTTGGCGGAGCATTCTCAAGACGAGATCAATCAACTTTATCGCCTCCGATCACTAGTGGATGAGAACATTCCTCTCGCGCTCAGTTCAGATGCGCCCTATGGCCCGATTAACCCCTGGCTCAACATGCAAAGCAGTGTTGATCGTAAGAGCAGTAGCGGTAATTCTCTATCTGTCAGTGAGGCCCTCACTCAAGAGCAGGCACTCATCGCCTACTGCGGACTGCCGCAGGCGCCTGCAACACCACGCAAAATTGATGTCGGCTCCGCTGCCGATCTCGCGATCTTAAATGCCCCTTGGAAAACCGTGCGTGAAAATCTGGCGGACACAGAGGCTAGCGTTACTATTCGTGCTGGGTATGTGATACACGACACTCGAGGCTAGTGGGAATCTGCATAATTGAGTGGGGGTAAATCATAGATAAAGTTCGATTTCGATAATGATCTTTGTTGTATGCTAATCATGACCCTGTTCAAGAAATTGGAGGTCATTCTCAATGACTGGTCCTGCTTCCTTTTCACTGATAAGAATCTCCCTGATAAAAATCGCCAGCTGGCTGTTCTTGTTCTCTATTCTCCAGGGTTGTGTTCAACATGGAGTGCGAATTGACCCAAATCTATTGGGTTTGCCTAGTTTAACTCTTGAAAATACAGGTTCTTTTTCGAGCCGACCAGATATTCCCTCTCCGGAACAAATTCATCAGCTCACACCTGAACAGATCGAACGCTTACTGAGTTATATGAATGACCCTCGCTACCAAAATACAGCGCGACATCTGAGATTTACGTCATTTCTAAAGGAAGAAATGGAAGCATACACTTTCGAGAGGCGTACCTTAACCGCCAGTCAGGTCATGGCGTTTAACGCGGGTAACTGTATGTCTTTGGCCGTTCTGACGACCGCGTTAGCGGAAGTGGCTGGTCTCGATGTTGGATATCAGCTAATGGACGACGTCCCGGTTTACGCATTCAGCGGTTCGGTGGTTACTAAAGGAGTGCACGTGCGTACCAAAGTGTACGACACAATATCGTCTCCAGTAGAGGGAACTTTCGTCATTTCTCGGCCAGGTGCGACGATTGACTATTTCCCGACCAACCGCCAACGATTTATAGCGAACATAGGTAGAGAGGATTACCTGGCGAGGTATTACCGCAACATCGCGGCGCAGGCGATAGGCGACGAAAGTTACAACACGGCTTATTGGTACGCGATGGAGTCTCTGAAGTTCGCTCCGGATGACTCGCAGGCTATTAATATGCTCGCTGTGGTTAATCGAAGAGTGGGCGATATTGCAAAAGCAGAAGAACTGTACTTATTTGGCATCGAACATGCCGAAGAAAAACTCAGCTTATTGAATAACTATCTCGTGTTGCTGGAAGCCGCTGATCGCACCAAAGATGCTGCGCGTATCCGAAACCAACTTGCATCCATGGACGACCCAAGTCCGTTTAACTGGTTTCAGTTAGCAAGTACAGCTTATGCTGACGCTAAGTACATCGATGCAATTCGGTATTTCAACAAAGCCTTAGAGTTGGCACCTTACCTTCATGAAGCCCATCTAGGCGTCGCGCAGGCGAACTATGAGATCGGGCGATTCCGCAATGTCGAAGCATCATTGAAGGCGGCGCTGGACAATGCATATAGGCGCAGTACGAGAGCTCTTTATCAAGCCAAGCTGGCTGCCTTGAGTGCTGAAACTAACAACTAAGCTGGATAGAGCCCCGATGTTTCGTTGGCGTGCTTTTGGGCTATGTCGCGCTTTAGGCGGAAGCGGAAACTCTGGCGGACACAAACACAGAAACAGCCACAGAAACCGACGCAAAAAACGTTCCCGCTGAAACGTTGCATCCCGAGACAATCCGCCGTCTGGCCTGCGACGGCGGGTTGGTGACAATTATTGAAAACGCCAAGGGCAGTCCCTTTAGGCACTGGGCCCTCCTTATGAAAGAGGGTGGTGAGACCAAGCTCGATAACCTGGTGCTGCTCTGTGGCCGCCATCATCGTGCGGTGCACGAGTTCGGATACCACATTGAGCGGACAAACGACGGAGGTTTTGAGGCGGTTAAACCCACAGGTTCTAATTTCGCAGCTTCAATATCCGTTTGTACCGATTCATCCCCATCGCTACCGGTACAAACGGAGTAAGAACTGTCGATAAATGCTCCCAAGCCCAGGTCTTCCCAAGAGTTGTATCAAGTGTCGAAAGCGCCAGCCAACTCAGCCAGTATCTCTTCATTGTGCGCACCCAATGCAGGCGCAGTTCGCGAGATGCGCCATGGGCTCGCGGGCAACTTGTAAGGCGCACCCGGATAGCGAATGGTGCGATCAAGTTCCGGGTGATGCACCTCCACCTGAAAACCCCGCGCCTTGAAGTGCGGGTCTTCAAAGGCTTCTTCCGGTGAGTTAACAGGCCCGACAGATAGTCCCGCGCGCTGGCAACCGAGAAAGAAGTCCTGTGCTGAGCTGCGCCGGGCAATCAGCTTCATGGCGTCGCGCCCGGCGCTGAATATTGCGGTAACCGTATCGTCGGTGCCGATAAGAGACAGATCAAAAGGCCCTTCCCACTTTGCGCCCATTTCAAGAAACACGGCTTCGGGCAATTCTTCTTCGAGATTCAGTTCGCGCAACCATTCAAGCAGCCGGGCAAATTCTCTGGCCTGTCTTGGCGGCACGCCTGTGTTCACGTAACGACCGTCAAGGCACAACACCTGCGTTTCGCCACTGGGTCGCGTACTGGCGTGGCGACCGGTTTGTCGTTGCACAGTCATCCCGGCCACATTCCAGGCATAGGTGGCTGCCTCTGTGGTTACGTTAGCGCCGTCGACCATAGAGATATCCAGAAACTGTCCATCGCCACTGGCTTGCCGATGCAACAGCGCCGTTAACACACTCATCACCGTGAAGTGGCAGCCAATGTGGTAACCCTGATTACCGCCGCCGCGTACCGGCGGCAAACTGTGATCATCGTAACCACAACTCCACGCCGGCCCGCCTTCGGCAAGCAGCGTAAGGTCGGTGACGGGCAGATCGCTTTTGGGGTTTGTGCGCCCATAGGCCGTCATCGCCGCGTGAATGAGCGCGGGATTGAGTTCGCGCAACTGTGGATAATCGATGCCCAGATCTGCCAATCGAGTAACAGGTTCTGACTCAATCAAAACGTCAGCGCTCTTGGCCAGGTCGCGCAAGGAAGCACGCCCCGCTTCAGTGTCGAGATCTAGCACCAGACTACGTTTACTGGTGTTGTAGTGCAGCCACCACAGGCTGCGATTGTCGCCCGGCGTGTCATCGACAAAGGGCGGATAGTTACGACTTGGATCGCCCCCAGGCGGTTCAACAAGAACTACGTCGGCACCCATGTCACCGAGTAGTTTGCCAGCAAGCGACAGCTTCTCGTTGGCAAGTTCTATAACGCGTATGCCGGTAAGCGCGGTCACAGACTTATCCCCAGAGCATCAAGCTTCATATTCGCAAGTGTTAGGTCAACGCGATCTGGTAGGTCGTGAACGCCCGGTGACAGTTGATCGCGATGCTCAAGCATATCTGCCGCTGCTAACAGCAGCAGTCCCATGGTGACATCGATGATTTCAACCGGGTGCCCCATCGCAAGATCGCCAGCAAGGTTTACCGCTTCGCCCGCAGACATCAGGTACACCTCCTTACCATCCTCCATTGAGCAGCGATTAATGCCTCGATACTCAGGTTCCTGAGAGCGACGGAGCAGCGGCGCGGTTTGAATTTCGTCGGCAAAGTGCCCAACGTTTGCAAGCATGGCGCCGTTTTTTATATGCGGAAAGTGTTGCTCGGTAATGGCGTCGGGCTCTCCGGTCGCAGTTACTACCAGATCAGCAGCCGCCAATGCCTGCGCAATAGGCAGCACCTGCATGCCCTCAAGATGAGCAGCCAGTGCGCGGCGCGGCTCGATCTCAACCACAATCACTCGCGCGCCCAGCGCTTGTGCCTTACTCGCGATGCCCGCGCCGCAACGGCCATAACCAATGACGGCTATCGACTTGCCGGCGAGCTGTATGTTGCCCATAGACAGAAGGTTGCTGAGCGTCGACTCTCCGGTGCCGTGGCGATTATCAAAAAGGCTTTTCATGGTGGTGTCGTTTACGGCGTAAACAGGGAACCGAAGCGCTTCGCGCTTGCGCAGCGCGAAGAGTCCAGACGTGGTCTGTTCGCATACACCACCACCACCCGGCAGCCCAGTATCCGGAATAAAACTCGACAGCGTCGCGCCGTCATCAATACAAACATCGGGATCCATCGCGAGCGCTGCCTTAATGTTCGCCTCACGCTGGGCATTGATGGTCTGTCCTTCTGCAAACAAGGTAACGCCATTCATGGCACCAACCTGTTCCAGCACGTCACTCTGTGAGGTGGCAGGATTGCTGGGCACCACCAACACCTCGGCCCCACTTTTGGCCAGCGCCTCGATAGTGCGCCCGACTTTGGCTTCTAGATGAGACGAGAACGCGACCTTCTTACCCACAAAAGCACCGCTTTTTGTGAACCGCTCTTCAAGCGCCGCTGTCAGTGGCATGTGAGCACGGACCCAATCCAGCTTCTGCGAACCCAAATTCATCAAACAATTCCTCGCTCGTACAGATCATCGATTTCTGTTTCTTTGAAACCCAACAGGTCGCCCAGCACCACGCGCGTATGTTCTGACAAACAAGGTGCGCCGTATTCGCTTCGCCAGGGTGTCTCAGAGAAGATAACGGGCTGACCATCAACGCGAACCGCACCCATCTCGCTATGTTTCACGGTGGGCCAGAGTGAGTCATCATCCCTGCCCTCGATACGTTCAGAAGGCTTCAACACCGGCGCTGCAGAGACAGGTAGTTCGTGCAACCGCTGGGTCAATTCAAATTTATCGTGCTTGGCAGTCCACCCCGACATGTAAAGATCAAGCTGGTCTTGTTCTTCGACGCGACCCGCCGTCGTTTTATACTCTGCCGCCTGACACCAGGACTCATCAATCAATTCACACAGCGTAAGCCACTGCGCATCTGACTGACAGGCAATGGCAATCCAGTCATCAGACGCGTCACCCTTGCTCTGTGTTGGATAGATTCCGTGCGGCGCCATCGGCTGCCACCTGCTGCGGTTGCTGTTCACCCCTTCTGCTGCCCGGGTTGCTCGGCCGTTAACCGACCAGTCGAGCAAGGCCGGGCCATTCAGACTAAGCGCTGCGTCGCTGCAAGAAAGGTCAACCCACTGACCTTCGCCGGTGCGATTGCGATGCAACAGCGCAAGCATAATCGCCATCGCCATGTAGTAGCCGCCGGTATGATCCATATAGGAGTAACCCCAACCAGCAGGCTCCTGGCCACTAAGCCCAGAGCTATAGGTAAGCCCGGACACGGCCTGCACTATAGGCCCCCAGGTCTTAAATTGACTGTAGGGGCCTTCATGACCAAAGCCGCAGTTCGATACGTACACTATGTCGGGCTTGATCGCCTTTAACTTCTCGTAACCAAAGCCCCATTTCTCCAGCACGCCCACCGCAAAATTCTCGGTGACGGCATCGCTCAAGCCAATGATCCGCTCCAGAATGGCTTTACCCTCTTCGGTTCTAAGGTTGAGCGTGATGCCTTTTTTGTCCGTGTTGTGATTGTTGAAGCCCCCGCCCAGATTGACGCCACGTCGATCATCCACAAACGGTTCGTTGCCACGCAAAATATCCCAGCGCCCCTCTCTCACCGGGTCTTCAATGCGAATCACCTCGGCACCAAAGGCTGCAAGCCATTTGGTCGCTCCAGCCCCCGCCAGCTGGCCCGCAAAATCACAGATTCTCAGACCGGCGAGCGCACCGGGCTGCTGAGGGTCACTTTTCATTATCGGCTTTCATCTCGTTCTTTGGTCTAATGTGCCTCAAGGACCCGCAAAGGGAAAGACAGCTCAAATCACCCAAACTGCCCAAACTGCAAAGGAGCCCTCATCGCTACCTCCAACTCACCTGGCACGGGCCCTCTCAAAGTCGACGCCCCGATTGGCACAGATATGCGCGCTATTCCAGCGCGCGCCCGCGAGCTCGAGGCGCTTGGCTACAGCGGTCTGAAACTGCCCGAACTTAACCACGACCCTTTTATGCCGCTGGCGATTGCCGCCGAGCACACCAACCGCGTGGAGCTCGTTACTTCTGTTGCAGTTGCCTTCTCTCGCAGCCCGATGACCATGGCGCAGCAGGCGCACGACCTCAATGCCTTCTCGGGTGGACGCTTTGTGTTGGGGCTAGGCTCGCAGGTCAAGGCGCACATAGTCAGGCGCTTTGGCATGCCGTGGCACAAAGCTGCCGCACAAATGCGCGACTTTATAGGCGCTATGAACGCTATCTACGATTGCTGGTATGACGGCGAGCGCCTCGACTATCAGGGCGAGTACTACCAGCACACGCTAATGCCGCAGACCTTTACGCCACAAAATACGGATTCACCGCGCCCGCGCATCGTTCTTTCTGCAACAGGTCCGCTTATGACCAAAGTCGCGGCCGAAGTGGCTGACGGCATGATGATGCATCCGTTCTCGTCACAGCGCTACATGCAGGAAGTCACCCTGCCAGCCATCGAGACTGGCCTAAAAAACTCCGGTCGAGCGCTCGGTGAATTCGAACTGGACTACGCACCCCTTCTCGCGACAGGTGTCGATGAAGAATCGCTCGCCAGTGCAATAGAAGCTGCGAGAGAACGAATTGCTTTTTACGGCAGCACCGAGGCCTACCGGCCGGTGCTTGATCTTCACGGTTGGGGTGAGCTGCAACCTGAACTTAATAATCTAAACCGCCAGAAACGCACCAAAGAAGCTGCCGCCCTCATTACCGATGAGATTCTGAACACCATTGCTATTGTTGGCGAGCCGCAAGACGCCGTTGCGAAACTGCGAACCAGGCTCGCGGGTTACGTTAGTCGAACTGGCTTCAGCGTCACAGGCATGGCCGATGACACGCTGGCGACACACCTGGCAGCCCTAACAGAGAATTAACAGAGAGAAACGACTAGATGGAACGCTTTCAAAAAAGTAGCCTGGCCCGCCAGGTGATCGAAGAGATCATGTATCACTATGCCTACTGCGTTGATACCGCAGACATCGAGACCCTGGGCAATATTTTCGCAGCGGGTGCGCTCATTAGTCAGAACGGTCAAGAAGTTCGTGGTCCCAAGGCCGTCGCAGAGCTCTTCAGCAATGAAATCATCTTCTATGATCAGGACGGCAACAAGGTGCCTTACGCGCGCAAGCAATGCACGCCACTCACCCGGCATGTCACCACTAACGTAATGATGGATTTCAACAACCAAATCACGGTCGCCAACGTTAAGTCTTACTTCACGGTGTATCAAACCATCGACGGCGATAACCCTATTATTGCCGGAGGCCGCTACGAAGATCGTTTCGAACACGACCCTTACGGTTGGCATCTCATAGAACGACGCATCCTGATAGACAATCGTGGCGATATGTCACACCACCTGAAAAGCGCGGGCTCATCCTAGTGATCAATTCAATAACAGCTGCCACTATACGAAACGGCTTAGCAGTTTCTCTCATTGTCACTATCGGCGTGGGTGCAAGCCTGAACGCCGAGGCAGAAACGGCTCGCGGCTCAGTATTTGAAGATCGCAACAACAACCAGCTACGCGATCCGGGCGAACCTGGCATTAAAAACGTCCAGATATCCGATGGTGTGCGTTTTGCCACCACCGACGATGAGGGTAACTACAGCCTCGATATCGCTGACGAAGCCGTACTATTTGTTATCAAACCCAGCGGCTACAAAACCCCGGTATCCGAAGACAATCTGCCGCGCTTTTACTACATTCATCAGCCTAACGGCTCGCCCGAAGGGCTACGCTACAAAGGCATTGCACCCACAGGCGATCTGCCAGAGCGCATCGACTTTGCTCTAACGCCGCAGGATGAACCGAGCGTCTTTGAGGCGATATTGTTTGCCGACACCCAACCGCAAACAGAAGTAGAACTCGACTACATTCGAGAAGACGTGGTTACCGAGCTTGTGGGAAGCACTGCGGCCTTCGGTATGACCATGGGTGACGTTGGTTTTGATGACCTGTCCATGCTGCCCAGACTCAATGCGATCATCGGCCAGATCGGCATCCCCTGGTACAACGTGCCCGGCAACCATGAGCTCAATCTGCTGGCCGAAAACGACGGTTATTCTCTGGAGACCTTTAAGTCAATCTACGGCCCGCCTTACTACAGTTTCAACGTGGGCGGCGCCCACTTTGTGGTGCTCGACAATATTGAGTATCAAGGCAATGGCGAAAGCGACCCCGGCGACGTTCGCGGCGCGGGTGGCTACATCGCCAACTTCGGTCGCGCACAACTTAACTGGCTTAAGGAAGACTTAAAGACCGTGCCCAATGATGCACTGGTATTTGTCGCCATGCATTCGCCGCTCGCCACCGGTCTTGGTGACGGTCCTGGCATAACAACACAAGATCGCCGGGATCTGTTCAGATTGCTGTCTGGGCGCCCCAATCTATATTCGGTTGCCGGCCACACTCATACCACCGAGCACCTTTACTTCGACAAAGAAGATGGTTTCCGTGGTCCCGGCGAATTCCATCATCACATACTGGCCGCGGTCAGCGGCAGCTGGTGGAGTGGTCCCTTTGATGATCGTGGGGTACCCACCACCTGGCAGCGCGATGGCACACCCAACGGTTATCACGTTCTCAGCGTTAACGGCGCTAACGCCTCTGTTCGATTCAAGGCAGCAAGCGAAGCCGACGATTTTCAGATGAACATCATGTTTGATGTCCACCACGGAGGGCTTCGCCCGGACGGCATGCGCGACTTCCGCCACGGCGAACTACTTGATGGCCGCATGAGTGTTGATCAGGTCGCCGCGGCTTCTGTTCTGGTGAACCTGTTTGATGGTGGTCCCAAATCAAAAGTCAGCTTCCGAATCAACAACGGTGAGATGCTGCCAATGAAGCTCACCAATCGCACCGACCCCAAGATAGGCGAGCTGTTTGCTCGCAATGAATCAAGCAAGAAATCCTGGGTGCAGGCGATACCCTCTACCCACCTGTTCGAAGCTGATCTTCCCGATGCCACGCCCTCAGGGGTGCACACCCTTTCGGTAGAGGCCATTGACGAGTTTGGCGTTGTGCACCACGGCCACGCCATACTAGAGATCACAGGAAAGTAATGTTCGAGCAAGACGCCTACGTAAGCCTCGCCACGTTTAGAAAAGACGGACGCAAAGTAGCCACCCCTATTTGGGCAGCACCCCTTGATGACTATCTGGTGATGTTCTCAGCACCCGACGCAGGCAAGGTAAAACGGCTGCGCAATAGCCCACAAGCCGCCCTTGCGGTATGTGATGTGCGCGGAAAACTACTGGGTGACTGGGTTGATGCCGAGGCCTGGCTTATCGATGACGCTAACGAAGTGCAGAGAGCAGCGAGCGCCATGCGAACCAAGTATGGCTGGCAGTCGACTCTGCTTGATTTCGCCTCACGCCTCAGCGGCAAGCTTAAGAAGCGTCAATACATTCGAATGAAGCCCAAAGTTTGAATACTGGTTGGGTTTTACCTCACACGAATATTCATTGCTAAGCATCTAAAGTAACGCTCTTTATAAGCGCAAACACGGGCACACCTTTCGCTAGATCCAAATCGTCTGCCGCGGCGCGGGTGATGCGAGAACGCAGCCGCACGGGAGACGACGACGGCTGCGTCGCATCCTTTTTCCCCAGTTCAATGGTGACCTCGGCAAAAGGCGTTTCAACATCGACTTCGAGCTCGTGCACAAACCCCTCCAACACATTGCGAATACTCAAGTCCTGGGGTTTGGACCGCGACAAAGCAACGTCACGCGCTTGCACACGCAGCCGCACCTGATCACCAACGCGAAGTTTCGGACGTTGCGGAACACTGACCAGCTGATCTTCGATCTGCAGCTGGGTAAGCATCCAGCGTTCGTCTTGAGCTGCCACACGAGCATCTACAAGTGCAGAGGCCTCAAGGCGCCCACTCACCTCAGAGATATCAAGCCGTTCAAACAGATCTTTGGTAGAACCAAAGGCGGCAACTTCGCCAGCGTCCAAAACCAGCATGCGTGTGGCGAGTCGAGCAACTTCTTCAACATCATGGCTTACATAGACAATAGGCAAGTCAAAATCGCGAACCAGGGTTTCGAGAAAAGGCAAAAGCTCTGCTTTGTGCGCATCATCGAGTGCGGCCAGGGGTTCATCAAGTAACAAAAGCCTAGGCTGAGTGAGCAACGTGCGCGCAAGAGCCACCCGCTGCGCTTCGCCGCCAGACAGTTGCGTTGGGGAGCGATCGAACAGCCCCGCCAACGCAAAGGCCGTGACGACCTTATCGAAGCTAACAACCTCTGCATCTGAGCCTATAACCTTCGCAGCACGATCCTGCGCGTAGCGAAGGTTATCGGCCACATCTAAATGTGGAAACAATCCCGCGTTCTGGAACATATAGCCCACACCTCGCAGGTGTGGAGGTACAAAGCGCTTCGCAGCACTATCAGTCCAGCTCGTGTCGTTAAACTTGATATGGCCGTCACCCTGCTCAAATCCGGCGATACAGCGCAGCAAGGAAGTTTTGCCGCTGCCGCTCCGCCCAAACACCGCAGTCACTCCGTTCAAGGGTAACTTCTGGCAAACGTTGAGCGAAAACTCACCCTGGGTTAGCCGAACGTTAAGATCCAAAACCCCCGGTTGCGCGTCTGAGTTCATCTAACCCACCCGCACGGAGAGGCGGCGATTGTTGCGATAGACAAGCAACAACACCACAAAAGAAAACACCAAGAGGCCTATCGACAGCCGATGCGCTTCACCATACCGCAAGGTTTCAACGTATTCATAGATGGCAATAGAGACCACACGTGTCTCACCAGGAATGTTGCCGCCCACCATGAGGACCACGCCAAACTCGCCAACGGTATGGGCAAACGTGAGCACTATGGCCGTCACGAACCCACCCGCAGACAGCGGCATGACCACCGATCTGAAGCTGTCCCAGGGCGAAGCACGCAGACTTGCGGCCACTTCAAGTGGCCCCCTGCCAAGCGCCTCAAATGAACTTTGTAGCGGTTGCACCATAAACGGCAACGAATAAATGACTGAGGCAACCACCAGGCCTTCGAACGAAAAAGTGAGCGCCTCACCGGTGAGGGTCACCCAGAACCCACCCAACGTAGATGCCGGGCCCAACAACACAAGCATGTAAAACCCGAGAACGGTGGGCGGCAACACCAGCGGCAGCGCCGTCAGAGCCTCGAGCACCGGGCGGAATCGGCTCTTTGTCGTGGCCAGCCACCACGCCAGCGGCGTACCAATAACAAGCAGCGTAAGCGTGGTGGCGCAGGCCAGGGCAACCGTTATCCAAATAGGTCCCAAACTAGATCCCAAAACGGCCACTCACACTCCACGTTTGCTCTATATAAGACGCCAAGGTTAAATCGTGCGCCAGGCCATTGAAAGCTCAGGAAACCTCTAGTGCCATCTGCTCGCTCCAAGTGCTTCGCTGCCCTGTGCATGCTCACCCTTATTGCGAGCAACCTCGTAAGGCCACCTCTTGTCCAGGCGCAAGCGCAAGACAGTGCCACTGCAAAACCATCCCTGCTCGCTGGCTATTCTTTCCAATCACCGTATAAACGCAGCCGACTACCGAAGCATCTGCGTGAAGTTTCAGGTCTGGCTGTCGATTCAAAACAACGCCTTATATTGCACGATGACAATAACGCTCGAATCTGGAGCTTTGATACCGAAGCGCTGCAACTCTCTGAACCTCCTCTGCAAAACCAACCCGTGAAAGGCGACTTTGAAGGCATCGCCCAATTCAACGACGCGGTTGTGCTGTCAGCAAGCTTTGGATCAATAAGACGGCTAACCGCTACTACTGAAACAGCGTCTGGTTCGACCTCTGAACTGGTTGTGCAGGAAGGCTGGATCGAACTGCCTTTCAAAGGTCGCTGCAACTTTGAGGGCTTGGGGATTCTTACGCAAAAAGATCGCAGCGCCACGCTGCTCATGCCGTGCAAATACCCATGGTTCGAAAAAGCAGGAGACGAACCTGCCGATGACAATCTGCTCTATGTTTTTCGACACCAGCTAAACAGTGACGCAAGCCTGAGCGAAAGAACTCTAGAGCCACTGAAAATAAAGGTAACCCCAGTACTCAAGGAGTTTCGTCTACCCCGTCTGCGCCCTTCCGCCATTGAAGTGGTTGGAACGCGACTGCTCATTCTTGCCGGCAAAGAACGCGTTGTTCTGGAGACTGACTTAATGGGAAATCTAATCGCCTGGCAACGACTGCGCTGGCCCCGGCACCGACAGGCGGAAGGACTCACCGTAATGCCAGACGGTACGCTCGTTATCGCAGATGAAGGTCGCTGGCTTGGCGGCACCTTGACTCAATACCGGCCCAAAACCAGGTAAGACTCACCCCAGTAGCGCCCGGACAAGCAGGAACAAAACGGATGGCGCCAACAAACAACCCACGCCGGTATAAAAAGTGGCGGTCATCGCGCCATAAGGCACAAGCTTTGGGTCAGTCGCGGCCAATCCACCCGCGACACCGCTCGTGGTGCCCATCAAGCCGCCGTATATCAATGCGGCCTGTGGTGTGGTGAGGCCAATACGCGCAGCAACAAACGGTGTACCCACCATCACCAAAATGCTCTTCACGAGCCCTGCAGCGACAGACAGCGCAATAATGTCAGAACCTGCGCCAAGTGCTGTGCCGGTTACCGGCCCAACAATGTAAGTTGCGGCACCTGCTCCAATAGTTGTGACCTCGATGGGGTCGGTGTAGCCAAAGATGAGCGCAACCAAAGCCCCGACAACAAACGAAAGCACCACGCCAATAACCACTGACGCCGCACCGACGTAACCTGCTTGTTTGAGCGCACTAAGTTCCGCGCCATAAGCTGTGGCGACGATGGCAAAGTCTCGAAACATGGAGCCACCGAGAACGCCAACGCCTGCAAGCAACGAAAAATCCGCAAGCCCTTTGCTACCACCTGTTATCGAGCCCGCAACAAGCGCAAACAGCAATCCAAAAATTATGGCCAGCGCAGAGCCGTGCAACCGACCACCCGTCAAGCGGTCGGAAAGCCAATAGGAAAACCAGACAACCAGCCCCACAAAGACAAATGCAGTAATCACGCCGTTCGCGGTAAGCGCGCGGCTAATTGATTCAGCGATCACCGGCCAATCTCGACAGCACCGGAACGAGTGCAAAACTTGCAGCCACGGCAGCAACACCCGCAACTATTGCCATCGCCCCACCATCAAGCGCCCCTATCACATTTTGTTTAGCGGCCATGGCGACAACAATAGGAATGTACATCGCGCTCCAGAAGCCAATGCCAGACGCTGTTGGCCCAGCCAGCCTAAATCGTTCCGAGCCCAGGTTGCCTAGCACCATGAGCAATAGCATAGCGATGCCTACGCCACCTACATTGGCTTGCACGCCAATCATCCGCCCCAACAGATCGCCAACAACCAGACCCACCAACATACAAAAGCCGAGCAGCGCTACGCCATAAACAATCACTGCGTTGGCTCAACAAGCTCCGTGGCGCTAAACGAACTACCCTTATCCGGCCAGCGATCCAGCGCCACTTCCGGCGGCAGAATGTCGCGGTTGGGCTGATCCGTCTCAGGGTCAGAGTAGTAACCCAATGCATAGTTACCCTGGGTGTAACCCAGAAGATCCTGCAGTTCGGGATCCAGGGTCTTTGCGATGTGCGGCGGACACGACAGGTATTGATTTTCTTCCTGGCGCAACCAGCCTAGACAATAGGTGATGTTGAGCCCAAGACGAGCCTGCACAGATTTATTTTGTCCGCCTGAATGCAACACACTGCCGGTGTACAACAACACGCTACCGGCTTTCATTTCCGCCTGAACAATCTGCTCGGGTTCAGCGCGTTCAGACCAATCCCACAGGTGACTGCCAGGGACTACACGAGTAGCTCCGTTCTCAGCGGTGAAGTCAGTGAGAGCCCAGATGGTATTGAACTGCGGCTCGATAGTGAGTGGCATCTGCGTACCCCAGGCGAGACGATCACGGTGGATTGTCTGCGCCCCCTGCTCCGGATGAATACAAATGGTCTGGGTAAGATGCAGGATGATCTTGTCGGTGAAAGGCTTGAGGAACTCTTTCGCCGCATCTACCACCTGTCGATTAACCACAAGCGGACGACAACTCGGCACACGAGCAACCAGAGCACCAGTACGCTGAGTTTTTCGGCCCGTGAAATCGTCTGATCCCATCGGCGTGCGCTCAATATAAGGCGCGACTTGCGAGGTTATTTCTGCAATGCACTCTGCGTCTATAACGCCGCTAATGATGGCCGCGCCGTCGCGCGTCATGGCCTCGAGAATCGCGTCTGTCGAAGAAGACGCAGGCAGCGTTTGAAGTGTTCTCGGGGCCTGCGGCTTTGAAGTTTTTTGAGATTCGACCATGGCGAGCATCCGCAAATGTCATTGGCGAACACACAAGATAGGAACTTAACTCCAAGGTTGCAAATAGGTTGGGCCACAGCGACCCAGGAGCGGCTATGCGGCTCGGCTACCGCCGCCCGTACTACCCGAACCTGGCCCTTTGCCTCTGCCACGACCACCCCGCCGACTGCGGCTATTCCCAGAACTGCCCGCGCCACTGCTGCCATTGCGGCCGCGGCGGTTACCCCCACGATTGTTGCCACCACTGCCTCGACCACCACCGCCGCCTCGACCACCCTGAGGGCGGCGACCAGGCTTAGCGCCGCTCGGCTGCGTTGTCACTGGCGCACTGTAGGTGATATCGAGCTCAACCTTGGCAGGCTCAAATTTGATCAGTCGCTCCACCGCCCGCAGGCGGCTGCGCTCATCGGGATCAACCAGCGACCAGGCAATACCCGCAGCCCCCGCCCGCCCGGTGCGGCCAATGCGATGCACGTAGCTTTCAGGCTCGTGCGGCAGTTCTTGATTGATCACGTGCGAAACACCGTCGATGTCGATGCCGCGCGCTGCGATATCTGTAGCCACAAGCACCCAAATATCACCGTCTTTAAAGCTAGCGAGCGCCCGTTGCCGCGCATTTTGTGACTTGTTGCCGTGAATCGCATCGGCGCCAATGCCCGCTTGCACCAATTTCTTGGCGACCTTGTTCGCGCCGTGCTTGGTTCGCGTGAAGACAATCGCGCGCGAGACAGACTCATCACGCAATATGTGTTCCAACGCCTGCTGCTTGTTTGAGTTGTTCACAAGCACCACACGCTGCTCGATCTTGCTCACCGTCACTTCTTTAGGTGATACATCTACTCGAGCAGGATCGCGCAACATCTCTTTGGCCAAGTGCGCAACTTCTTTCGGCATGGTTGCAGAGAACAGCAACGACTGACGGCGCTGAGGTGTCATGGCAACAATTTTCTTAACGTCGCGAATAAAGCCCATATCCAGCAAGC
>CAZFIA010000005.1:0-78107 GCA_964519335.1 uncultured Pseudomonadales bacterium | reverse complement strand
GAACCGCAGCTGATGCTGCTCGACGAACCTACCAATCATCTCGATCTTGCAACGCTTGCTCTATTTGAACAGGTTTTGGCTGAGTTTCCTGGTGCGCTGCTCATCGTATCGCATGATCGGACGTTTCTTGATCAGCTATGTCCAACCACGCTGGTTATGCGGGATCAAAAACTCTATCGATTTGAGCTTGGCTATACGGCGGCGCGCGAAGAGCTGCTGCGTATGGACGTTGCTGCGGCTGCACGTCGCTCGGCCGAGGATAAGAAAATCGCGCAGGTGCGAGCCAGTGCCAAACGCTTGGCCGAGTGGGGCAATGTTTACGATAACGAAAGTCTCGCACGACGTGCCAAGAGCATGTTCAAGCGCGTCGAGCGTATGGAAGACCAGGCTACCTTTGTGTCCGATGGCTCGCCGCTTGATCTTGAGCTTTCTGTTGGCGGCAGTAGGGGCAAGCGCATGATTACGCTTGAAGACCTTAAAGTGCGTGTGCCAGGCAGGCTGTTGTTCGAAGTTGATGAGTGTTTCCTGCGGCCCGGCGAACGCATTGCCTTGCTGGGACACAACGGCGTGGGCAAAACTACGCTCATCAAAGCGATACTCGAACAGCTCACCGCGTTAGAAAGCACAGACCCACGGCCCGAACTTCTCACCGACAGCATTCGTGTATCGCCGCAGGCTCGGCTGGGTTACTACGATCAGGAGCTTGCGAGCTTTTCCGACGGTGCGGGTGCAGATAAAGCTGCGAGTGGCGGTCAGTCGTTGTTCGAGTTTGTTGGCCGTGACATAAAGCGGGACGATCAAGGCGTTGTTTCTGCGCTGGTGGCCGCTGGGTTTGAATTCGAGGCGCACAGAACGCCGGTGTCGAAACTCTCGGGTGGCGAACGAGCCAGAGCACTCTTTGCCCGATTGTCGATGCTTAAGCCCAATCTGCTGATTCTCGATGAACCGACTAACCACATTGATATAGAGGGCCGGGAGCAACTCGAGCAACAGTTGCTAGTCTCAGATGCTGCCGTACTCTTTACTTCCCACGATCGAGAGTTTGTTCGCAGGATTGCCCAGCGATTCTGGATTGTAGAAGAAGGTCGATTGATAGAAGAGGTTAGCGCTGATCAGTTTTTTGCTCGCGCTGCAGAAGGTTTTGGCGCTGAACCCGCGTCTGCTGCAGACGACGAACTCGTGATCACGGCTGAGCAGGAGGAATCGAGCGCCCCTGTGCTTGATGATGAAGACCGGCTACTCGAGCGGATCGAAACGCTTGAAACCCTGCTATCTGATGACCTGGCGCGCAAGGAGAAGTTTCAGAAACCTAAACTGCAGAAGGCCTGGCGCAGCGAGCTTGCAACGCTGAACGCGCGACTCGACTTACTTTAAAACTCTTCTATGAAGGCCTTCTAGAACTTGGGTGGCAACTCGTGTTGATCGTCCCAACTGCTCCAATAGCGGGTACCTCCGGCTTTTACCATGCTGCGCATAAGCCGCGGATAGTGCACCACGTCATTGCTATTGCGCTCGCCACCCATGAGATATACCAGATCTTCTGTGTATGGATTGCTCATGGAATGGGCGGGTGAACCCGCTGGGAATGCCATCAGGTCACCCGCCTGTATATCAAAACTCTCGTCGCCTATTAGTGCTTTGCCGCGTCCCGACAGCACCACCAAGAACTCTTCATCGTGAGTGTGACTATGGTGTTCAGTACTTTCATGTCCGGTTGTGAGCCTTACTACGTGCAACCCTGTGCGTTCAAGGCCAGCAAGCTGGGTTAGAGTGCGCACGTGGCGAACCGCGTTGCTGTTGAACTGATGGGTGCTCGCATTCTCGGGGAGCGCCGCGATGTCTTCGGCACGAAACAGATGGGTGGTCACGATTATTCGCTTACGGCTGTGGTCGATCAGTGAGCATACCTGACCAGGTCGTCAGGTGGATCGATGACCTACTCGATAGGCCATCTAATGGAGAGGCGCTAGTAGGTTTCGCAGTTCTAACAGATCGGTAACACGGGTGTGTGTGAACTCCGGCCACGCAGGTGTGCCTGGGTGTTTTATGTGCACGCTATGTGCCCCCGCTCTTGTTCCTGCCTCAAGGTCGTGCCGATAGTCACCCACCATTGCGCACAGATGCGCATGGGTACCCAGTCTTTCGGCAAGAAGTTCGATACCCGCGGGGCTGGGTTTTGGTTCTGCTTCGTCGCGGCCAACAAGCGTCTGCTCGTTGAAATAGTGCAGCGCACCAATGGCATTTAGACTGATCCGGGCATTACTTAGAGAGTTGCGGGTTAGTACCGCGGCACCGATCTCGCGGCTACGTAGCTCATTAAGCAGCTCGAAAAGACCCGGCGCAGGTTGGGATTCTGCAGCAAGTTCTGCCTCGAATTCGTTCAGCTGCGCGCGTTTTTGCTGCCTGTCGGCCGGTGGCAGCTTGTCCAGGTACTCAAGTATCAGGCTGCCCTGGGGTATACCAAGCAGTTCTCGAATAGCATCAAAGTCATGCTGCGGCACTGTGAGTGTGCCGTCCATATCGAAAATGAAAGCCTTGCACTGCGTTAACGGGCAAGCGGTCACGCGCCAAGCAGTTCCTTAAGTGCAGCGACCAGGATGTTATTTTCCTGTTCTGTGCCAACGGTGATTCGCAAGCAATCCGGCAGCGCAGAAAAGTAACGCACAAAAATGTCACGTTGGTGCAGCGCATCAAACAGCGCCTCTGCTTGCATACCGTGCGCTTGCGCGCTCTTCGCCAGTAGAAAGTTTGCGTGCGACTCGCCCACCTCAAAACCGAGTGCTTGCAAACTTTCGCGGAGCTTGTCGCGGCTACGGCTGATAGTGGCCCAGTTGTTAGCGCTGTAGTCGGCGTCAGTAAGAGCAGCTTCCGCCAGCACCTGAGCCAGTCCATCGACGTTGTAGCTGTCGCGGGTCTTCTCTCGCATAGGCGCCATGAGCGCTTTGTGACCCAATAAGTATCCGAACCTTAGGCCGGCGAGTGAATAGCCTTTGCTCATGCTGCGCAAAATGAGCAGGTTTTTAGTATTGAGCACCTGCGGCGCCAGATTGTGGCCGAGGCTCGGATCAACGAAGTTGATATAGGCTTCGTCAACCAGCAGCACGCCATTGAGAGAATTCGCCAGTTCAATAACTGCGGACAAGTCGGTGAGCGCTCCGCTCGGCGCGTGGGGATTAACGATGCAGGTGAGCTTTGCGTTGGCGCTGTTGAGCTGGCCGGCCAGGTCTTGTGGCCAGCCAAAGTTTTTATCTAACGGAATCTCCAGCTGGTTTGCATCTTGTACGCTGGCGAGCACCGGGTACAACGAATAGCTAGGCACCAGGGAACCAAAAGTTGCTCCTGGATCGACAAAAGTTGTTATCGCGAGCCGCAGCGCCTCGTCACCGCCGTTGGTCGCCATGACATTTTCTGGCTCTACGCCATTGAGTTTTGCAGCTGCTCCACAAAAGGATTCTGCCAGTGCGTTGGGATAAGTCCGCAACTGGGAAGGATCAAAATCTTGTAATGCCCTTGCAACCTTTGGGCTTGGCGGGTAAGGGTTCTCGTTAGTATTGAGCTTTACCATAGTTGCGCGATCGGGCTGTTCGCCGTAGCTGTAGCCGTTCATGCGCGCGATATTGTCGCGTTCGAAAGTCATGGTGATTCACTATAGCGGCGGCTGAGTGCAGCTCACTTTATGTCCAAGGTACTCTTCTATATCAGGCAGACTAAAGGCCTCTGTTTCATCTACAAAGCTTACGGCGGTGCCTTCTGCGCCCGCGCGGCCAGTGCGGCCAATGCGGTGCACGTAATCTTCCGGGTCATCGGGCAGGTGAAAATTGATAACGTGCGAAATATCATCGACGTGAATTCCGCGGCCAGCTACGTCAGTGGCTACTAAAGTACTTATGTCGCCGTTCTTGAATCGATCGAGCGTGCGAATTCGCTTCGCCTGGGGCACTTCGCCCGAGAGTTGCTCACAGTTGATGCCTTGTCTTGAAAGATAGGCGTGCAGGTCGCGGGTTTGGTCGCGACGGTTTACGAACACAATGGTGCGAGTGGGTGACTCGCTCTTTATAAATCGAGCAAGCAACTCACGCTTCTCTTTGTAGGCAACGAGCCAGAACTGTTGGTCAACCGTATCTGATGCCACCTGATCGGGCTCGATAACAACGTGTTCTGGGCTTAGCGTCCAGCTTGCTGCTAATCGCATAACAGCCTCGTTGAAGGTGGCCGAAAAGAACAATGTTTGGCGCTGCTTTTTGTGTGGAGTTTGATACACGATGCGCCGGACATCAGGAATGAAGCCCATATCAAGCATACGGTCGGCTTCGTCAATAACCAGAATTTCGCAGTCTTTCAGATAGATGTCGCGACGCTGCACAAAGTCGAGGAGGCGGCCTGGCGTTGCAACTAGAATATCCAGAGGCTTTGCGTGCAACGCATCGCGCTGTTTATTAATGTCCATGCCGCCAACAACCGTTACCACGTGGCAGTCGATATGCGCAGACAACTCGACGGCATCGGCTTCAATTTGCAGCGCAAGTTCGCGGGTAGGCGCAAGAATAAGTGCTCTGGGTGCGCCTGGTTTTGCTGCACCACGGCGCGGATTCTCCCACTGTTGGGTGAGGATGGTGATAAGAAACGCGGCGGTCTTCCCGGTACCAGTTTGTGCCTGACCCGTAATATCGTAGTCCGACAGACTGTACGGCAGCGAAACGCTTTGAATAGGCGTCGCAGAGGCAAAGCCGAGATCATCGAGTGCCATGAGCAGCGGCTTAGGCAATGCGAAGTCTTCGAATCGACTTGTTTCTTCTGTGGTCAAAGCGTTCAATCCTTGTTGATTGTCTAGTTGCCAGCGTCGGCGTAGTGCCGTGCGCTTGCGAGTTTTATAGCACTTACCAATACATCGAGAGCTGCATCCAGTTCGTTGGCCTCTGGATAGGTAGGCGCTATTCTAATGTTTGAATCATCTGGGTCGACACCGCCTGGCCAGGTGGCGCCGGCGGCAGTTAGCTTAACCCCAGCGCTGGCGGCCAGGCTTACAATAACTTTAGCAAGGCCAGGCAAGCAGTCGAGGGACACAAAATAGCCGCCCTGGGGGCTGGTCCAGGTTGCGATATCGAGCCCTTTCAGTCCTTCACTCAGCTTCTGCTCTACCAGTTCAAAGCGTGGCCGCAATAGCTCAGCGTGGGCAGCCATATGCTCATGAAGCCGGCCACGCAAAAATTTGACTGTGCGGAGCTGGTTTACCTTGTCTGGCCCGATAGTCGCGGACGATAAATAGTCTTCAAACTGATCCAGCGTCTGTTTTGAGCCACCAAAGAAGGCAATGCCTGCACCTGCAAAGGTGATTTTTGAGGTTGAGCTGAACATAAACATATTGTCCTGCGTTCCGGCGCTTTCAGCGGCGGTCATCAGGTTGGCAAGTTTGGGTGCTTGATCGTGCAACGCGTGTACGGAATAAGCGTTGTCCCAAAACACAATGAAGTCTTTGTTTGCTGCCTTCGACGGCAGCTGGGCTATGCGGGTCACTACCTCATCTGAGTAGGTTATGCCGGTAGGGTTAGAAAATCGTGGTACGCACCACAAACCACTAAGTTCCGGGTCAGCCGAAACCTGCTTATCGAGTGCGTCCATGTCTGGGCCAGTGTCCGTAAGGCGGACCGGGTGCATCGCAATGTTGTTCGCTTCGCACACGGTGAAGTGTCGATCGTAGCCAGGCACCGGGCAGATCATGCCGGGTTTTTGATTGTGCCAGCGCCTGGTACAAGCAAAGGTCATTGCCGAGTGCATTAGCTCCAGGCTTGAGTTGCCTGCCGCCATTATTAGTTCGGGGGGGATACCCATTAACTCCTGGCCAAGCTCGCGCGCTTCGCGCAGGCCGCGAATGCCGCCGTAGTTGCGGGTATCAACGCCGTCTGCGCTCAGATAGTTTCCGTCGAGAATACCGTCGAGTGCATCAGACATATCCAGCTGGGCATCCGAGGGCTTGCCGCGGGTAAGATCAAGCTGTCTGTTTTGAGCCTGGCTTTGTTTTTGCAGACGCGCGAACTGGGTTTCTACCGCGGCTAGAGTGTTTGCAAGTGCGTCGTCTGTAAGTTCGCGGTAGCTCGTGAGTCGGCTCATGCCGCAAGACCGTCGGTTTCGGTGCAGCCGCTCATTAGATTGAGATTTTGCAGGGCGGCACCCCCTGCGCCCTTACCGAGGTTGTCGTAGCGCGCGGTGATTAGCACCTGATCGCTATTACCTGTAACGATAAATTCCAGGCGATTGGTGTCTATGCAAGCGGTAGGGTCGAGGAAGCCATCGGGTGCTGCTTCGTCAAGCGACAAAATCTTGATGAACGGTTCATTTTCATAGGTTTCGGTTAGCAGCGCGCTGACATCCTCGGCGGTCTTTTTGCCGAAGTTATCAGATAGCTGATCGCCCGGTAGCGCCGTACTGACAATCATACCTTTGTAGTAGTTGCCGACAGTAGGAGCAAACAGCGGCGCTGTCATTAGGCCACTGTACAACTGCATTTCAGGCATGTGTTTGTGTTGCAAATTGAGCGCATAAGGTCGGGCCGACCAACTTGGACGTTCAGCGGGTGACATCTGTTCGATTCTTTGAATGAGCTTGGTGCCCCCACCGGAGTAGCCGGACAGCGCATGCACCGAGAGCGCTGCAGCCGAGTCGAGCCAACCTGCGTTCACCAAAGGTGCGATACCGAGAATAACGCCCTGAGGGTAACAGCCCGGATTGCTCACCAGCTTTGCCTCGGTAACTTGTGCGCGGTTGGCCGCAGAAAGTTCGGGTAAACCGTAGGCCCAGTTTGCGGAAACACGATGGGCAGTGGATGCATCCAGGATGCGAGTGGTGCTATCGCGGGCGAGTTCCACGGCTTCGATTGCTGCCTCGTCAGGTAAACACAAAACGGCGATATCGGCCGCGTCAATCAACTCTTTGCGGCGAGCATTGTTCTTGCGCTCAGCATCCTCGATCTCAAGAAGTTCGAATCGCGGTAATTTCATCAGGCGCTCGCGCATATCCAGGCCGGTGGTGCCGGCCTGGCCATCAATAAAAATCTTAGTGGTAGAGATGTCGGCCCTGCTGCCGGTGGTGGTCGCGCTCATTTCGGAGATCGGATTCGAAGGTAATATAAGAAGCGCGCATAGTACGCGAACCTGATGGTCGTAGGCTATTTTCTCGTCGAGGCCTAAATTGAGGGTTCCGTACAGGCTTAAGAGGGCGGTGGAGTTTGCCACCAGATCGACCATGCCGTGCGCACGCAAAAACTGGCTAGCCAAAACGCGCCAATGGGTAGGGCGACGTACTGCAGCAAAAACAGCACGCTGAGCGTGATCAGGTGCGACACGGCCTGTTCTGCGCGATCGAGGAGTGCTTGCAGCCGATTGCCGATATCCAGTGCATCTCGTTGTTCGGCAAAGAAGTCGCTGACGCGATCGAGCACTGAGGATTCACCGTTGGTAGTTGGCAGGTCTGCCTCTTTGTTTATGGCGCTGATTTGTTCCCTGGTCTGGGTCAGCTCTGCCACCGCGTCAGTATGCCGCTCAGTCAGGGTTAGATTGCCTAGCCAGTTCGCGGTGAACATCACCACCACAAAAATCAGCCGGGTGAACATCACAAGCGAGGTGATGCGTGCAGCGACTTTTTCGAAGCGCCGCAAGGGTGGTAGTAAGGCGGTCAGCAGATAAATACCAACGCAGGCGGTGAGCAACAAGTTCACCCAGCTCGTACTCAATAGCTCTGACAGCAATATCTGACCTTTCAGAGAGATGGTCGCTGTGAGCGCCAGGATCGAAAATCGTTCGACCAGATCGTTTAACGGGTCCAGCACCTCACCAGCGGTGAGCGTTACACCAACGCCGGCCGGCTGCAGGGCAATCTCTGTGCCCTGAGCGACTGAGATTGCGCCGTTTAACGTTCGCGCCAGGGCGAACGCTACAACAACGCGATTGAGCGCAGCATCGGCCTCCCCCCGGGCGATGCGTTCCAGGGTGCCTGACCAGCACGCAGCAAGCAGCAGTAGAAAGAAGCCGGCTAGCAGCAGAGATCGGCGGTTTGGTAGTAGCTTTGAGGGCGGCGCAGCAGTCATAGGCTGCTTATACGCTAAGAAATAGCCTAGGCCCAGCTCTGGCGGCGTTCAGAGGCGAACAGCGCCTCCAGCTTCTCCTGCACGGTTTCGCGAACTGAGTTGCGCTCAAGTTCAGAGCGATCTCCGAGTGAATCTAGGCGCAGGCGATGCAAGTGCAGCACGGGCCATTCTGAATCGAATTCTCGTAGATCGCCTTTCACCAGAATCGGCAAGAACGGATCCGAGTCTGGGCGTTTTTGAGCAATCGCTCGTACACCTTTCTCGAACGGTACCTGGCGTTGTCCCAGTTTGCGGCCTTCGCCAACGTTCGCGAGCTGTAGACCCTGTCGGTCAACCAGATCGCCTGGGATAATGTAGATACCGGTCGCCATCACCGCTTCGGGGTTGATGTGATAGTAGGTATCGTGGAATGCATTGGGATCAGGAAGTATTACGAGCTTGCGTTCGATCTGACGCGGGAAGTGCATCGTGTAGGTGCTGTAGATTTGTTTCACAGTTCGCGAATACACGCACAGCGTTTCCTCGAATTGCATGACAAAGTCACGCGCCCGATTGGCGTTGTTGATCGACCCAAGGTCCCAGGATAGATCGGGATTTTCTGGTAGCTGCTGATCCATGCTGCGATTATAAGGTAGGAGGCCTGGCGGCCGCGGACATAGGCCAAGAATCCGTTGTGTGCTGGTTCTCAGAATTCGCACATTTTACGGATTGGTGGCGTCTCCTGTCGGTCAGTTTGTTGGAGAATCGTCGCCTGATCGAATCACCGAGTGACGAGTTATCGAACGATTGAGCTCCAAATCGCGATTGATCGTGCATACCCGTTGCCAGCGTTCCTCCGGGGTAGGCTCAGGTGCGGCGTTTGCATAATCACCGCTTGAATAACCCTGGGGTAAAAATGTCCGCAAGTGCTCAATCTGGCTCATTAGCGGTTCATCGTCGTGGAAGTGCCGCGCCTCGTTAAGAAAACGTACGGTTTTGAGGGCGTCAAACCACTCGTGAACAGCCCGATGTAAACTGCTGTCGGTGCGGTAGTTCTTTTTCAATCTAACCAGCGCCCCAGGTACACCGAGGTGTTTTAATAGCCACAGCAAATCTGGGTCTTGCCAGGCTTTTGGCAGTTTTCGTGCCGCTCTTTCCTGGTTAAGAGGTTCCTTGCTAGGAGGCGCTTTGTCAGGTGTCTGCTCGGTCGCTTGGAGCTCACTGATACCTGCGTAGAACTGCCGCAACAGTGCGAAGCTCGCCAGAGCGTAGGTCTCCTGCCGGTCGCAGGGTAGGGCGGGTTTCTGTTCTTTATCTGTCTGTTTTTCTTGGAGCATTTTCGCGATAGCAGGGCCTGTTCCAAAAGGTACCCTTGAACTTAGGCGCGCCGCCAGGCGTACCGGTACCCCCGTCAAATAAGTAATACCAGCGAGCTTTGCCAGTTTGTTGAGTAAGTAAAAATCTTCTCCCGCCCGGCGCTTAGGAAAACCGCGGGATTTAGCGTAGTACACCGGATTGATCGCGAGCAGACTACCGAGAGCGGGATAGGCATAGGGTGACCCGCAACGTTGCAGGTTAAGCTGCAACGAACGTAAATAAAGTTCGTAGGCTGTACCGGCCTGCTGTTGTTTTAGGTCGTCGCTAACGTGTTCGAAAGGCAATACCCAGGCGGCTGTATCGGTAGCTCTTCTGGCAACACTTCTGGTATGGGGGCCATTTGATTCTGCGTGCGCTCGGCTGATACGCGAGAAATAGTCAGCCGGCAAAATGGCATCAGCATCTGTGTTACAGAGCACCGGCGTGGTGATGTGTCCTCTCGCGATCAGCTGACAAGCGATGTCATTGCCAATCTTTCGTGCCAATCCCGTTGCGTGGTCAGCTGGAAGAGGTTCGGTAACGGCGTCTACCCTGAGAATCTGTATGCCGGGCTGAGCTTCTTCCGGAGCGATGCTCGCTGAATCCGGTAAGCCGGCCTGGGTGCGAGTAATTGCTGCGTCGGTTGCGTCAGCCGGTGCATTGAGCACCAGAATGATCAGTAAACTCTTGCTGGTGCGCTCAAAACTCAGGTTTTGTGTGAGCGTATCGATGCAGTCGGCGGCTTCGTCGAATGCAGGCACCACCAATACCCAGCGAAAGCGACCTGCGCGACAGGCCTTGATCCGGGCGAGATTTAGTTTCTCAGAATCTGTATGGGCCGTGAAATTGTGGCGGGCGATAGGTTCGGCCCAGCTTGCGAGGTAGGTCTCAAGTGGCTCTCCCCCAGGAACTATTGATTGCGGAACCTTGGATTGAGTGGGCCTGGATGAAGCTGTTGAGTGTTTGTTGATTTATTCTCCGCCCCTCAATGCAATGCTGCCCTTGGCGGTTGGGCAGCAACGATCTCGGCCTCTGCGCCGCAAAGTTCGTTTAGCCTTGATTGAACCTCGGTTTGTGGGAAATAGTGTGCGGCCAGCTGAACAAAGAGCTGCCAGTGACGATGTTCGCTTGCGGTGATGGCGTTGTAGAACTTCTTTAGTGCCGGGTCCGTTACGGCTTGTGCGACCAGACCAAACCGTTCATGGCCTCGTGCTTCTACAACTGCCGCTACGAGCAAACGGTCCATCAGATAGGCCGCAGTACCATTGCGTATGTGTTTTTGCAGAGCGTTCACGTAGGGATCTTTTGTATCAGCAATAGGTCGTGCGCCGCGCGAAATGAGCAGACGAATAACTTCTCTGTAATGACTCATTTCTTCCACGGCTAAATCCGCCATTGCTTCAAGCAAACGCGGTTGGTCGGGATAGTGCGACGCAACGTTTACTGCCATGCCGGACGCCTTCTTTTCGCAGGAAGCGTGGTCAGCAAGAAAATCATCAAAATTCGCTAGTACGCAGGGTAGCCACTCATCGGAGGTAGGGGCTAGTGGTAGGCGGTCTGGTAGAGGAAGCTCGTTGTTTTCTGGCTCAGCGGTTTTTGTAGGTCCGCGCTTTAAAGAAGTGGTCAAGGCGAAAACCGTTGTGTGAGCCATGTAGAAATATCGTGTAGTTCTTCAATGCACACCTGATGCCCCATTTGGTATTCGTGCCACTCAAGGCGATAGTTGAGGCCGAGCAGCGCCTCGCGCGATGTAATCGCGCGAGTAATGGGGATCATGGGATCGGCAATGCCGTGGGCCATAAAGATGGGGGCGTCTACGCTTTCGAGTGTGATTTCATCAATTAGGTGCTCCGGGTCATGCACGTAAGTCGACAGCGCCATGATGCCGGCGAGCTTGCGGGTACTGCGCAAACCATGCTGCAGCGCGATTACTCCTCCCTGCGAGAAACCTGCAACCACTATTTGATTGGCTTCAAGCCCGTGATCGATTTGGGTTTGAACCAGTCCGTCGAGTCGCTTTGCTGAATCTCGAATGTCTTCGGTGCCCGCGAGGGGCGCCGACATATCGATGTCGTACCAGGCCCGCATCTCGGCGCCACCATTGATGGTCACCGGGCGAACTTCAGCGTGTGGAAACACAAAGCGCAGGCCGTCAGGAATGTTCAGCTCTTCCACGACGGGCAGGAAGTCGTGACCATCAGCGCCCAGGCCGTGCAGCCAAATTACTGCACCGACGGCGGCATCCGCTGGTTCAACCAGAATCTGATCGTCGGTCTCGGTGATGCTGTGCTTGCTTGGGGGCTGGTCGCTCACGGGGTTCTCTCCGATAAATTCGCTCGATCTCATTCTATAGCATGCGCGACGAATGACATGCACGGCGGGGCACGACACCAAGACGCAGCCGGAGTAGGATACGGCGCCCGGCGCAAGCAAATACTCTGATGTCTGAACCCCTACTGGATGTCGAACGAGAGACATCCAAGAATCTTGGCAGCCTGAAACACGCGCTAAGCTATTTGGCGCCCTATAAACCGCAAATCCTTGCGGCTACGGTTGCATTGATCGTCACGGCCAGTATCACCCTGTCGGTGGGTCAGGGCGTTCGTGTGGTTATCGATTCCGGCTTTGGCTCGCAAGATCCCGAATTGTTGAGTTCCAGCCTTCTGTGGTTTGGAGCTCTGGTGCTGGCGTTGACCATCGGCACCTTTGTGCGCTTCTATTTTGTGTCCTGGGTGGGGGAGCGTGTGAGTGCTGATCTGCGCAATCATGTTTATGCGCATTTGATAGATCTGCACCCCGGCTTTTTCGAGGCCAATCAGCCCACCGAAATCCAGTCGCGCATTACAACTGATACAACGCTTTTGCAAAACGTGATTGGTTCGTCGGTCTCTATCGCCTTGCGCAATGCGTTGATGTTTGTGGGCGGCGTGGTGTTGTTGTTGGTTACCAATCCGAAACTCACAGCCATTGTGCTCGGCAGCATTCCGCTCATTATCATCCCCATTATTGTTTTTGGCCGTAGCGTTAGAAAGCTGTCGCGCACGAGTCAGGACACGCTTGCCGACGTAGGAAGCTACGCGGGTGAGTCGTTACGCAACATTAAAGTGGTGCAGGCTTACAATCATCAGACGGCAGATGTTCGAGCCTTTAAATCTCGAGTAGAGAGTGCCTTTGTAGTGGCAGCCCACCGCATTCGCCAGCGCGCGTTTCTTATTGCCATGGTGATGCTGCTCATCATGGGGGCAATTGGCGCCATGATCTGGGTGGGTGGACAAGATGTGTTGCAGGGGCGCACCACTGCTGGCGAGCTTGCCGCGTTTGTGTTCTATGCCCTTATTGTTGCTGGTTCTGTCGGCGCAATCTCTGAGGTCTGGTCTGATTTGCAGCGAGCGGCTGGCGCAACGGAGCGCCTTATGGAATTGCTGGCGGCACCCAACGAACTGCCGGATCCCCAAACAGCGGCTGACATATCAGCTCTGCGCGGCGCTATCGCCTTCGATGGCGTGGGCTACGTTTACCCTTCCCGGCCAACCGTACGCGTACTGAACAACGTCTCTTTCAAGGTTGATCCCGGTGAGATGGTGGCGTTGGTGGGTCCGTCCGGTGCGGGCAAGAGCACGTTGTTTGATCTGGTGTTGCGTTTTTATGATCCTGTGGATGGTGCGGTGTCGCTTGACGGTAACGATCTGCGCGCACTCAACCGTGATGATTTGCGTGAACACATAGCCTTGGTGCCACAGGACGCGGCGTTACTTGCGGGCAGCATTCGAGACCTGGTTGTCTATGCAGAGGCGAAAGCCGAATCCGACTCCGACTCGGTGACAGATGCAGGAACACCTCTAGAACCCGGTAGCGATATCATCGACACGCGTGTGCGCCGTGCGTTGCGCAAAGCCAACGCCCTGGATTTTGTCGAGGCTCTGCCTGATGGGCTTGATACCGAACTGGGAGAAGGCGGCGTAGGCTTATCCGGCGGCCAACGCCAGCGTTTGGCCATCGCCAGGGCGCTCTATAGCGAGCCACGCGTTCTGTTACTCGACGAGGCCACAAGCGCGCTCGATGCAGAGAGCGAGAGTCAGATTCGCGATGCGCTTGCGAGTATTAGAGGCGAGGTGACGGTGATCGCGATCGCGCACCGTCTATCTACTGTTATTGGCGCTGATCGTATTGTGGTGCTTGATGGCGGCGAGGTATCTGCGATAGGTCCGCATGCTGAGCTTCTTAACACCAGTCCGCTCTATGCACGTTACGCCAAAGTTCAGCTTGAATCGTCGAACAGCGCCAGTTGGTCTCGCGAGTCTGGGTGAGCCAGCCGCACACCCAGGCCAATGAGTCTTACGGGTTTACTCGCTCTTGCCCAGCCCTGATTGATTAATCCTTCGAACACTTTCTGCTCGCAGTTACTCTTCATGCTCGACACGGTAGTGGTGCTGAAGTCGCTGAAACGAACCTTTACGAAACACTGATCGATTCGCTTCCGGGCGTTGTTGAGATTGCCATCGATTCTCTTCTGTAAATCTGCAAACAGTGGTTTGCTTGCAGCCAATGCGCTCTCAAGGTCGGGAAGGTCTTCTGCGTACGTCCGCTCGACGCTGATTGACTTGCGTATTCGGTGTGATCGAACGGGGCGCTCGTCGAGACCGCGGGATAGATCGAAGAGGCGCGTGCCAAATTTTCCGAAGTCACGAGTGAGGTCTGTGATGGAGAGCTTCCTTAGGTCGCTGCACGTGCGTAAGCCTTTGTCGTGCATGCGTTTGGCGGTTACCGCACCTACACCGAATATTTTTTCTACCGGCAGTTCGGCGACAAAGGCGTCTACCTGTTCTGGCGTTACGGTGAACTGACCGTCGGGCTTCTCCCAGTCGCTCGCGATCTTTGCGATAAATTTGTTCGGAGCAATACCGCAAGAAATTGTTATTCCGAGTTCCTCGCGAACCGCGCGGCGGATTTCGCGTGCCATCAGGGTGGCGCTGCCCTCATGATCTGAACAGTTGCTTACATCGAGAAAGGCTTCATCCAGCGATAGAGGTTCAATGAGGTCTGTGAAGCGTTCAAAGATCTCTCTGACCTGGCCGGAGACCTCCTTATATTTGGCCATATTGCCGGGCACGATCACGAGCCGGGGGCACAGCCGCACAGCGCGGCTCATGGGCATAGCGCTGTGTACGCCATAACGCCGGGCTGCGTAGTTGCAGGTACTGACCACGCCGCGTTTATCGGGTGAGCCGCCTACGGCGACGGGCAAATCCTTAAGGCTTGGATCGTCGCGCATCTCCACGGATGCAAAGAAGCTGTCGCAATCGGCATGAATTATCTTGCGTTGCGGGCTCTTTGGGGCAGATGGTTTGGCGGGTGTATTGCTGATGGTGTCTTCCGATGGAACCAAGTCGCTCACCTACGCATAATAACCCCTGAGAATATTGCGACATATGCAGCCGGTTAAATTCTGGTGGCCAAATACTGGGGAGTGAACAATGGGTCCATTAGCAGGGGTGAAGATTATCGAGTTGGCCGGCATTGGGCCGGGCCCGTTCTGCGGCATGATGCTGTCAGATATGGGGGCGGAAGTTATCCGGGTAGATCGTTACACCGAGAATCCGCAGCCCTCCAAAGACGTGCTCAATCGTAACCGCCAGTCGATCGCGGTTGATCTAAAGCAGCCCGAGGGGGTTGAAACCGTACTCAAGCTGGTTGAATCCGCGGATGGCCTGTTTGAAGGATTTCGGCCAGGCGTTACCGAGCGGCTTGGGCTGGGCCCCGACACCTGCATGCAGCGCAACAAGAAACTGGTGTATGGCCGCATGACCGGCTGGGGGCAGGAAGGCCCTATGGCTAACGCAGCGGGCCACGATATTAACTACATCGCATTGTCCGGTGCTCTTTACTCGGTAGGCCGAGAGGGTGAACGCCCGGTGCCGCCGTTGAATCTGGTGGGTGACTTTGGCGGCGGCGGCATGTTGCTTGCTTACGGCATGGTGTGTGGGCTGCTTGAAGCGAGCAAGTCTGGCGAAGGACAGGTTATCGACTCAGCCATGATCGATGGGGCTGCCTCGCTTATGTCGATGTTCTTTAGCATGGCTTCTATGGGGCGGTTTACCGATCAACGCGGCACTAACCTGCTTGATGGCGGCGCGCCTTTCTATGACACCTATGAAACCAGCGACGGCAAGTACGTAAGCCTGGGTTCTATAGAGCCGCAGTTTTATGCGCTGTTGAAAGAGAAAGCCGGACTCGATGAAGACACGTTTGGCAAGCAGATGGATCCTTCGCTGTGGCGTGATCAAAAAGCGCGGCTCACCGCAATTATGAAATCAAAGACCCGCGACGAGTGGTGCGACATCATGGAAGGCAGCGACGTGTGTTTTGCACCGGTGCTGTCGATTTTTGAAGCGCCGGATCACCCGCATAACCAACACCGCAAGGGTTTTGTGAACATCGACGGCGTTGTGCAGCCGGCACCTGCGCCGCGTTTCTCGCGCACCGCACCAGAAGTTCGCAATGGCCCACGTATGGAAGGACAAGACTCGCAAGCCGTGCTCGAGGCAGCGGGTTTCTCAGGCGATGACATTGCCAGGCTCAAGGCGAGTAAAGTAATCCCCACGGCATGAGCGAATCCAAGAGTGAGTCAGACAAGCAGCTGCTCGCAGACTATGCCGCGGTAAGTGAGCGTGCAGCACAGGATCCTGAAGGATTCTGGCGCGAGCAAGCCGAACGCATCGAATGGTTTGAGTTTCCGAAAACCATATTGAGTAAAGACGATAACGGTGCTGATCGCTGGTATGCCGGCGGCAAGCTAAACACGGCCTGGCTCGCGCTCGATCGCCATGTCGAGGCCGGGCGCGGCGATGAGATTGCGCTCATCTATGATTCGCCCGCTACCGATACCTACACTAAATACACCTACGGTGAACTCACCGATTGGGTGGCGAAGGTTGCGGGCTCGCTGGTTGCCCTTGGTGTGGGTAAGGGTGATCGCGTAGTGATTTACATGCCGATGGTTCCTGAAACAGCAGTGGCCATGCTTGCTTGCGCACGTATTGGTGCGGTGCATTCGGTGGTGTTTGGTGGCTTTGCAGCACCGGAACTTGCCGTAAGAATCGATGATGCAACGCCCAAGGTTGTGCTTGCTGCTAATTGCGGCATCGAGTTCGATAAGGTCATTGAGTACAAACCGCTTCTGGATCGGGCAGTCGAGCTTGCCGATCACAAAGTAGACCATTGTGTTGTGCTTAAGCGTCCGCAGGCCGACTGCGCGATGCAGGCGCCACGCGATATTGATTGGAACGAGTTCGAAGCGCTGGGTGAGTCGGCAGACTTCGAAGTGATGGATGCCTGCGATCCGCTCTATATCCTTTATACCTCTGGCACTACGGGTAAACCAAAAGGTGTGCTGCGCGATAACGGCGGTCACGCGGTTGCGCTGTCCTACAGCATGGACGTGGTGTACGGCGTCAATCAGGGCGAGACCTATTGGGCGGCTTCTGATGTGGGTTGGGTGGTTGGCCACAGCTTTATTGTGTATGGCCCTTTGATTGCAGGCTGTTCGAGTGTCCTGTTTGAAGGTAAACCGGTGCGTACTCCAGATGCTGGAACCTTTTGGCGAGTAATTCAGGACTATCAGGTCCGAGCGTTTTTTGTAGCACCCACTGCGTTTCGCGCCATCAAGAAAGAAGATCCCGATGGCGCGCTGCTTAAGCAATACGACGTGACCTGCCTGCGCACCTTGTTTGTTGCAGGTGAGCGGCTCGACCCACCTACTTATCATTGGCTGGATGAGGTGCTGCACTGTCCCGTTGTTGATCACTGGTGGCAAACCGAAACCGGCTGGCCTATTTGTTCCAACCTTGCGCGGATGGGACTTGTCCCTATCAAGCCTGGCTCACTGGCCTTGCCCATTCCAGGTTACGACCTGCAAATATTTGATGAGGATGGCAACAAACTGCCGGCGGGCGAGGAAGGCAACGTGGTACTCAAGGCGCCGCTACCGCCGGGCGCATTGCCAACGGTCTGGGAAGATCACGCCCGTTACCTAAGTGCTTACTGGGAGCGTTACCCAGGCTATTACCTAACGGGTGATGGCGGCTATGTCGACGACGAGGGGTATGTCTACATCATGGGTCGCGTCGATGATGTCATAAACGTGGCTGGACACAGGCTGTCTACGGGGCAGATGGAAGAAGTGGTGGCCGGTAATCCAGCGGTCGCTGAATGCGCCGTTGTGGGAATTAAGGACGAGGACAAGGGTCAGGTGCCTCTGGGTCTGGTGGTGCTTAAGGATGGCGTAAATATTGCGCTTGAGAGCCTGCGCGAGGAGCTGATAGCTGCAGTGCGCGCAGAGGTGGGGGCGTTTGCCAACTTTCGGCAGTTGCTGCGCGTTGAGCGGTTGCCTAAAACCCGCTCAGGCAAGATTTTACGCCAGACCATTCGCAAGATGGCTGACGGCGACGACTACACCATGCCTTCTACTATCGATGATCCGGCAATTCTTGATGAGATTCAGGCCGGTTTGGATAGTCGGCAGGGATAGCCGTATCATGGCGCTATGATTATCGTGCACGGCACCATTCCGTTGAAACCCGACTGCCGAGAGCAGGCGCTCGAACTTGCCAGACAAATGGCTGAGGCCAGCACCTCAGAGCATGGCTGTATCTCCTACGACTTTTATCTTGGCTTGCTCGATGAAAACGTGCTGATGTTGTTTCAGGAGTGGGAGTCTATGGAATCGCTACGCGATCACTTTCAAACCGAGCACATGGAAGCGTTTATGCGCGAGTTGCCTAATTACTTGGCCGGTGAGATTGTCACCAGGCGCTTTGCGGTACAAAACGTAGACATTGATGTGGACGAGGGCGACGGGCAGACACTTGCCGAGCCGCGGCCCATCGTTCACTGATTTGGTGGACGCGATTTAGTGGACGCGCCCGCGACCGTTCGCGAAGGTTCTCTGGCCGAAGCCTGGGCGATTTACGAAAAACTTCCCGAGTTTACCGGCGGGTTGCTTGAGCAGAACGAATTTGAACATCGCTTGAACCACGCCTCGGCCATTGTGTTGATTGCGGAGCGCGACGGCACACCGCTCGGTTTTAAGGTGGGTTTTGATCGTTACGCAGATGGCTCCTTTTATAGCTGGCTGGGGGGCGTAGTGCAGGATGCGCGTCGCGAAGGTATCGCTCAAGCGCTCTTGCTCGAACAGGAACAGCGCGTGGTTGCCGCGGGTTTTGATCGCATCTATGTCAAAACCCGAAATCGGTTTGTCGACATGCTGAAGCTGCTGTTGGACAACGGCTATGGCCTGGTGGGCGTGAAGCTACCGGATGATCTGCCCATCGCTGACGGACGACTAACACTCTTAAAGATCTTAAGAGGCTGAGTTTAGTTTTGTAGCGAGTCTTGCCAGTCGTTCGCCTGCGGCCAAAGCGATCGCCTTTTCCTCTTCGGTGAGTGTTACTTCTGTGTTATTCCCTCCAACGTGGGAGGCCCCGTAGGGTGTGCCGCCGCTCTGCGTTGCCCGCAGCTCGGGCACCGAGTAAGGCACCCCACAGATCACCATGCCGTGGTGCAGCAGGGGCAATTGCATCGATAGTAGCGTGCTCTCTTGTCCTCCGTGCATCGACGAGGTGCTGGTGAACACGGTCGCGGGCTTATCAACCAGCGCATTCGACATCCAGAGGTCGGCACTGTCGTCTAGAAAGTGCTTGAGTGACGCGGCCATGTTGCCGAAGCGGGTAGGGCTGCCCAGGGCAAGCGCTGATGCGTCTCGCAGATCTTCTTTGGTGCAATACACCGCGCCTTCTGCGGGTACGGGGGGCGCCGTCTTCTCTACCACGGTCGCCACCTCGGGCACCGTGCGCAGCCGGGCGGCAAAATCGCCCTGCTGGGTGATACCCCGGGCGATATAGCGGGCAAGCTCGGCAGTGGTGCCGCCGCGGCTATAGTAGAGCACCAGAATATAAGACTCGCTGGCTGAAGCTTTTGTTGGCATGGTCGTAGGGCTCTAATTCACCTGCGGTCTGCAGATTGGAAAATAGGGTTTAGAATGACGGCTTGCGAGTTTGAGTTCAAATGATGCATCTGACAGATAGATTTTTCCTTCGTAGTTTTTTGTGCTGCTTGATGCTGGGCATGGTATTTGGCTGTGCGCCCAAGGAGACCAACACGGCGGCGACCATAACCGGCTCGAGCGTCAATCTCGCGGGATCTGATTGGCTGGTGGTGAATTATTGGGCTGAATGGTGCGGCCCTTGTCGTCATGAAATTCCAGAACTTAACCAGCTGGATGGTGATTCAACGGGAGCAGACGAGAGCTTGTCCGTGAAAGTTATTGGCGTTAACTACGACGGTTTGCGGGATCAAAAGCTCGCCGATGTAAGCGAGCGCATGGGCATTGAATTTGCGGTACTGGCAGAAGACCCAAGAGCGCGCTGGGGACAAGAAGCGCCAGCAGTGTTACCCAGCACCTACATCGTGGCGCCGGGTGGTGATTTTGTTGAGACACTGGTGGGTCCCCAGACCCGGGTAGGCATAATGTCGCGCATCGAAACCTTGGCGGCTCAGCGCACGGACTCCTAGATTGACTGCGGTGCAACGTCTGGACATATGAGTGTCAATTAGCGAATACCCGACGCCCGCTGATTGGTCTGCTGTTGATGCGGAGATTGCGACCTCCGGTGCTGTTGTGCTCAAGAGTTTTGTCCACTCAGAGCTGCTGGGTAGGCTAAACAACGAGTGCGATCGCTACATTGAGTCTTCTTATCAGAAAGCTGGGGGGCAGACAGACTCTTTACCTGGCCTGCCGGACACAAAGTCGACAACCTACAACCGCTTTTTAGGCCACAAGACAATTCGTCTGCACGGGTTGATTGAGAAGTTACCCTGCTCTTCGCAAGTCATTGGCAACGCTGACTTGTTGGGATGGGCCAAACGTGCGCTTGCACCAGTGGCGAGCCAGGTGAGGCTAAGTGCGGCTGAGCTAATTCAAATTCAACCCGGTGAGCCCCGCCAGGCGGCGCACCGCGATTCTGACTCCTGGCCGCTGCCGTTGGGCGCTGATCCTTTTGTGGTGAATGCGATAGTTGCGCTCAGCGACTTTACCCAAATCAACGGTGCCACCTGGGTAGGGCCTGGCAGTTTTCGCGACGTTCAAACCTATTCGTCCGTTGATTTTGTGCAAGCCACGATGGCCGCGGGAGATGCATTGCTGTTTCGGGGTGATTTGGTGCACGGTGCGGGAGCCAACGAAGGTAACACTCCTAGGCGAGCTGTTTCAGTGTCGTTCTGCGCCGGCTGGCTACGTGGGGTTGAAAACAGCGTGCTTAATCTAAGCCTTGAGACCGTACGCGGACTTACCCCTGAGTTGCAGGCTGTTTTGGGCTTTGCCGCCTACGATGGCAGCGCGCGTGGTAATGGTTTGTTGGGGCTCTATGAGAACGGCGACCCGGCGGTTGCTCTCGATCCGAATGCCAAGCCTGTTTAACGCCGACAGGCTTTTAACCGATACTCGCTACAGGTTTTGCTGATTTCCGGCTGCTCTTCCATCGTGCGGTTTTGCCAGAAGCGGCGCCAGCGATCAAACACCAGCTCGGGGTATCTCATGCGGCCCTTGCTGCCGTTGTAGCGCCCCAGTGCTTCTACCAGGTCGCCTTCGGAGCGTTCAATGTAGTGGGCAAGAATGGTGGTGCCGTAGCGAATGTTGGTTTCGATGTCGGTAAGGTTATCCTGATCATTACGCCCGAGCTCCTTGCGCCAGAACGGCATGATTTGCATCAGGCCCTGAGCGCCCACCCGGGAGATCGCGTAGGGATCGAAAAAGCTCTCGACGTGCATTAAGGCCAACACCAGATCAGGGTCGAGATTTTGATTGTGGGCTTGCGAATACACGTTTTGCAGTATTCGCAATCGTGTGGGTGCGTCTTTCACGTAACGCGCAAGCCGGGTGTCGTTAGCGAGTAACCAGACCTGAGCATCAAACGGATCGGCTGCCTCAGTTTTTTGGGTGAGTGATTCGCCCAGTTTGGCGAGCAACTCTGGATCCTGTTTCTGTTTGTCGAGAGCAGCAGCAGGCCCTGATAGCAGAGCAGAGAGTGCCAGCACTAGTCCCAGAATTATTAGTTGATTGTCCATTGGGGCATGCATTAACTCAGGTTAAAGCGAGTATTTCCAGAACGCTGGCCGGGTTAATAAGCTGAGCCTCGCTTTCGGTTCGACGCTGATATTCAACCTCACCGCTTTTCAGATTGCGATCTCCGATGGTTACCCGATGAGGAATGCCCAGAAGATCAGCGTCGGCAAATTTTACCCCGGGGCGTTCCTTGCGGTCATCGAGCAGCACTTGAAAGCCCGCTTCCCGGCACTGTGCGTATAGCGCATCTGATGCCTCGCGCACCGCGTCAGACTTATCGTAGTTGAGCGCAAGGATGTGAACATGGGCGGGCGCCACCGCTTCAGGCCAGCAAATGCCGTTGTCGTCATGGCACTGTTCGATGATGCCCGCAACCAGCCGGGTGATTCCCAGGCCGTAGCAGCCCATGATAAGCACCTGCTGGCGGCCTTCCTTGTTCAGCACCGTGGCACCCAGGGCATCAGAATACTTGGTGCCTAGTTGAAAAATGTGGCCAACTTCGATGCCGCGCGTGAAAGCGAGTGTGCCCTTGCCGTCTGGTGAAGGCTCGCCTTCCTGTACGTTGCGCAAATCGACAATCTGATCATCCTCAAGGGCGGCGTCCCGTTCCCAGTTAACGCCAATGTAGTGATATTCGTCGATGTTAGCCCCACACACAAAGTCGCTGAGCTGGGCGGCGCTATGATCTACGTAGAACTTGAACGGCAGGTTTACTGGCCCCAGCGATCCGACGTCTGCGCCCACCGCCGCCTTAATTTTTGCTGGATCGGCCATGCGCAATGGGCTTGCCACACCTTGCATTTTCTCGGCCTTGAGTTCGTTTAGTTCATGATCGCCGCGCAGAACCAGTGCTACCAGCGGCGGCTCGGCGTCAGGCGCCTGTTCGTCGAGCTCGATTTCGCCATCAACAAAGAGCGTTTTGACGCACTGCGTGGCCGGAACGTCTAGAAGTTTGGCCACGCCGTCGATAGTTCTTACTTCAGGGGTCGAAACTTTCTCAAGGGCATCGGTGCCAGGCGTGGGGCGCGCGGTTGGAAACACCGTGATTGCCTTCTCCAGGTTGGCGGCGTAATCGGATTCGGTGGAATAGGCGATTAAGTCTTCACCGGAGTCTGCCAGGACCTGAAACTCATGCGAGTTATCGCCGCCGATATTGCCCGTGTCTGCATCTACCGCGCGAAATTTAAGACCCAGACGGTTGAGGATGCGGCTGTAGCAGGCATGCATTTCGTTGTAGGTGGCGTCAAAGCTGTCTTGATCTATGTGAAACGAGTAGCCATCTTTCATCGTGAACTCGCGCGCACGCATCACTCCGAAGCGCGGTCGAATCTCGTCGCGAAACTTCGTCTGTATCTGGTATAGATTGCGCGGCAGTTCTTTGTAGCTATGGACCTCCCGTCGCACCAGGTCAGTTACCACTTCTTCCTGGGTAGGTGACAGACAAAAATCATTGTCGTGCCGGTCTTTCAGGCGCGCCATTTCTGGGCCCATGACATCCCAACGACCGCTCTCCCGCCACAAAGCGGCAGGCTGCACGACCGGCATCAATACTTCTTGTGCACCTGATACTTCAAGCTCTTCTCGGACAATGGACTGGATTGCGTGTAACACCTTCACCCCCAGCGGCAGCCAGGTATAAACACCCGAGGCAACCTGGCGAATGAGGCCGGCGCGCAGCATCAGACGGTGGCTAGCCACGTCAGCATCAGCTGGGTCTTCCTTCATGGTGGGGATCAGGAGTTGACTCGCGCGCATGGCGGGTAGGTTCCATTAGTTGGTGGGGTTGGCCCGCCTTTGCTGCGAGCTTTGGGCGCAAGTTTAAGGGCTTAGCAGGCTGCGAAACAGAAAAAAGGGCTGTGAGACGAGTCTCAGCAGCCCTTTTGTTGCTACAGAACCGGGAATTCTTGCGAATTTAGGCTCTATCTCCGCCAATTGTGGGGAGTTAAGGAAGGCTCGCGGCGGTTAGCCCACCATTTCCTTAAGCTTCTTCAGTGCGGTAACTCGAGCGCGGATTGAAGCAGGCTTGGGCCCGATCCAGATCTCTTCGCCGGTAGCCGGGTTGCGACCGAGACGCTTCTTGGTAGCAGGACGCTTCACTGACTTGATCTTTAAGAGACCGGGTAGGGTGAATTCTCCAACCGCGCGCTTCTTGATATGGCGTTCGATGAGTACTTCAAGCTCGTCGAATACTGAAGCCACCTGCTTCTGGGTCAATTCTGTGCTGTCCGCGAGTTCAGAGTAAATCTGCGTTTTTGTCATCTTTTTCGTGATCGACGTTAGTTTGCGAGCCGGAGTAGCCGCTTTTCTGGCTGTCTTCTTCTTCGCTTTAGCTCGAGATTTCTTTGCCGGTGCTCGGCGCTTGGCGGGTGCCTTGCGCTTTGCGGCTTTTTTCTTGGCCGGTTTGCGTGCCATTAATAATGTCCTCAGTTTGGAGAGAGCGTCTGACGTGTGTCAGACCAGGTTAAGTCCAAGTTTTTTCAGCTAACGCTTGTTCAGCGCTCACCGATGGAGCGCTTTATAGCCTACTGTTTGCCTATATCGCAAGCGCGTAATTGAGAAAAACCAGCGAAATCGCTGGATATTATCGACTTCCCCCAATAGTGGTTGTTTTTTCTGGTTTGTTCGGCGCTGTTTCAGTAATAAAAAAGCAGGCTTTATGTGGAATTTTGTGTTTCAACGGGGATTGTTGGTCGGGTTCTTAATTTACTCTGCATAGGTTAGAAAAGACGCCAAAAATAAATAAAAAACCGCCATAATTGGCCTAATCGATTGTGGCTGCGCAACTGAAAAGGCTCTTTTTCTAAAAGAATGTGGCTGCTAACCAAGTGACAACTAGTAACAGAACACCAATAACCATATGCCCATCTACGAATACCAGTGCGAAAAGTGTGATCACCAGTTCGACGCATTACAGAAGATCAGCGAAAAGCCCCTCAAGAAGTGTCCCGAGTGCGGCAAGAAATCCCTCACCAAACTGATCTCGGCTGCAGGGTTCCGTTTAAAGGGCGGCGGCTGGTACGAAACTGATTTTAAATCGGGCAATAAGAAGAATTTGGCAAAGACTGAGGGGTCGGATGGCGCAACTGATTCGTCTTCAGATTCCTCCGAGAAGTCGTCCTCTGGGGGCTCGGATTCTGCGTCATCTGCCAATAGCGACAAAACCAGCAAGAATGACAAATCCGGCAAGAGCGGCAAGTCCAGCTCGGGTAAGAATGGCGCCAAGAGCGGCGGCAAGAAGACCAGCAAAACCTCTAGTTGATCGAAGTGGCGTCCTGCTGGCCTGTCTGATCACGCCTTGCGGCATCGCCTATCATCTTCAGCATCGCCCTTTATAGGGCAGATATAGCGCAGATATAGCGCAGAACGTCTAAACTGCGTGCGCAAGGTTCGCGAGAATCTTCCGGTTTAACTCAAGGAATTATCAACATGCGAAGTCACTATTGTGGCGAGATATCTACGGCTGACGTTGGCGAGACGGTTGAGCTGTGTGGCTGGGTGCACCGTCGGCGAGACCACGGCGGCGTCATATTTCTGGACGTTCGAGACCGAACGGGCCTGGTTCAGGTGGTCTATGACCCCGATGTTCAAGACAGCTTCGCCACCGCGGACCGGGTGCGCAACGAGTTTGTGCTCAAGATGGTGGGCAAGGTTCGTCCGCGCATGGAAGGCAAAGTTAATCCAGATATGGTCACCGGCGAGATCGAGGTGTTGGGGGCAGAGCTTGAGATTCTCAACGTGGCGGCAACCCCGCCGTTTCAGCTCGACGAGCATTCTGAAGCCGGTGAAGACGTCCGCCTCAAGTTCCGCTACATGGATTTACGACGCCCGGAGATGCAAGAGCGCCTGCGCCTGCGCTCGCGAATTACCAGCTATGTTCGAAATTTCCTCGAGGAAGATGGCTACCTTGATGTTGAAACTCCGACGCTTACTGCAGCGACACCAGAAGGCGCCCGGGATTATTTGGTACCGAGCCGGACTCAACCTGGGCAGTTCTTCGCACTGCCGCAATCGCCCCAGGTGTTTAAGCAGCTGCTGATGATGTCGGGGCTCGACAAGTACTATCAAATCGCACGCTGTTATCGCGACGAAGATCTGCGTGCAGATCGGCAGCCCGAGTTTACGCAGATTGATATAGAGGCGAGCTTTATCACGTCGCTCGACATCATGAACATGACGGAGGCGCTGCTCGGCGGGCTATTCAAGAAACTGCTTGATGTCGATTTGGGCTCCTTTCCGGTAATGACCTACAGTGAGGCCATGCGTCTGTACGGCAGCGACAAGCCCGACTTGCGCAACCCCATGCAGTTTGTCGATATCGCAGATCTTATGAGCGAAGTAGAGTTCAAGGTGTTTAACGGGCCGGCCAACGATCCCCAGAGCCGCGTAGTAGCGCTGCGGGCACCGGGTGGCGCGGCGCTTACGCGCAAAGTAATCGATGGTTATACCGATTTTGTGGGTCGCTACGGCGCTAAGGGCTTAGCCTATATAAAGGTGAATGATCTGGCGAAGGGCGTTGAAGGTCTGCAGTCACCCATACTGAAATTCTTGCCGGATGAGGTTGCATTGGCGGTTCTCGAACGGGCGGGTGCCGAAACGGGTGACCTTGTGTTCTTTGGTGCCGACAAAACCAACGTTGTTAATGACGCGATCGGCGCGCTGCGTAACCAATTAGGCGTGGACCTTAACCTTATTACTGAGGGTTTTGCGCCGCTTTGGGTTATTGATTGGCCAATGTTCGAGAAGGCTCGAGGCGGCGAACTAACTTCCGTTCATCATCCATTTACCAGACCGACCTGCAGTGTGGATGAACTTAAAGCTGATCCGTTGGCTTCTCGGGCGGACGCCTACGATGTGGTCTTGAATGGTCACGAGGTCGGCGGCGGTTCTGCGCGTATCCACGAGCAACCCATGCAGGATGCTGTGTTCGAAGCCCTCGGGCTGGGTAACCAGGCCCAGGTTAAGTTTGGCTTTTTGCTCGACGCGCTTAAGTTCGGCTGTCCTCCGCATGGGGGTATCGCAATTGGCCTGGACCGCTTGACCATGTTGATGGCCGGCACCGATGCGATTCGCGACGTGATCGCTTTTCCGAAAACCCAAACCGCGAGTTGCCTGTTAACCGAAGCGCCCAGTGAGGTTAGCGAGACTCAGTTGGGCGAGCTACACTTGCGCTTGCGCCCCAAAGCGGCGAGTTAGGAGAGTAGAGATATGGCGGGCCATTCAAAATGGGCGAATATCAAACACAAAAAGGCGAAGGTGGATGCACAGCGAGGCAAGTTGTGGACCAAGCTGATTCGCGAAATTACCGTTGCAGCCCGACTGGGCGGCGGCGATCCTAACGACAACCCCCGTCTGCGGGCTGCAGTGGATACCGGCCTGTCGGCGAACATGCCACGCGACACTATTGATCGCGCAATTACCCGCGGCGCTGGTGGTGGGGAAGGCACAGATCCCGACGAGCTGGTGTATGAGGGTTATGGCACTGCTGGCGTAGCCATTTTAGTCGAGGCGATGACCGACAACAAAAATCGGACGGTAGCCGAGGTTCGACACGCGTTCACTAAGTACAACGGCAACCTGGGCACCGATGGTTCGGTGGCTTACCTGTTTAAGCGTCGCGGTGTGCTCAGCTATGCACCAGGTGCCGATGAAGAGCAATTAATGGAAGCCGCACTCGAAGCGGGTGCCGAAGATCTTGAAATGGAAGAAGACGGCGCTGCTACCGTGCTCACCACCTTCGAATCTTTTGGCAAGGTTGTAGATGCACTGCGCGCGGCTGAGCTTGCACCCGACAACGCCGAGGTAACCATGCTGCCCGACACCACTGTTGAGTGCAGCGAGGACGATGCACTAAAAGTACTGCGGCTAATCGAAGCGCTAGAAGAGCTGGACGACGTGCAAAACGTATACAGCAACGGAGAATTCCCGGAAAGTGCGCTTGAGGCGTCTTGACCCGCGTTCTTGGCATTGATCCTGGCTCGCGAATCACGGGCTACGGGATTATCGAGATTCCTTCTGCGGCGACATTAGGGGCCCGCGAAAAACTCTCGTACATCAGTAGCGGTTGCATAAAAAGCGGCATTGGCGAAATGCCCGATCGCCTCGGCATTATTTATGAAGGGTTACGCGAAATTGTCGCTGAGTTTCAACCCGATGAGGTGGCGATCGAGCGGGTCTTTTTAGCCAAGAACCCATCGTCAGCGCTTAAGCTCGGCCAGGCCAGGGGGGTAGCGATTGCGGCTGTTGTGGCGTCGTCGTTAGGAGTTTCAGAATACGCTGCGCGCGAAGTTAAATTGGCAGTAACGGGGACAGGCGGTGCAGACAAAGCCCAGGTGCAACATATGGTACGAGTGTTGCTTAAGCTGGCAGGCACCCCGGCCGAAGACGCCGCTGATGCGCTTGCGATCGCCATCTGCCACGTCAATACTGCGGCAACTGCCCCTGTCTGCTAAAGAGCGAGATTACTGACCCCCATGATCGGACGCCTGACCGGCCAATTGCTAAAAGTGACCGAAAACACCGTGCTACTTGATGTTGGCGGCGTGGGCTATGAAATAGAGGTACCTGATGGCGCCCAGATGCCTCTTAGTGTGCCCACGGCTGGCGGGGTTCAAGCTGAGAACCTGGTTTTGCACACGCACCTGGTGGTGCGCGAAGACGCGCAACTGCTGTACGGCTTCATCCAGCAAACCGAGCGCGACCTGTTTCGTAACCTCATTCGAATTAATGGCGTTGGCCCCAAGATGGGGTTGGCCATACTCCGCACCTACAGCGCGAGCGATCTCGCCCGCTGTGTTTCTGATGACGACTATCGGGCCCTCACTAAAGTGCCGGGAGTAGGTAAAAAAACAGCCGAGCGGTTACTGGTTGAGCTGCGCAATCGACAAGATCTATTGCCTGATGAACCGCTTGAATCTGCGGCGCCATCGCCGCAACGAGCCCAGCGGGCGGTTATTGATGAGGTAGAGGAGGCGTTGGTGGCGCTGGGCTATAAACCGCAGTACGCATCGCAAGTAGTGCAACAGGTAGCGCAGGATCCTGACATAACAGATAACACCCAGGCGATGCTCCGCGCTGCGCTGCAGTTCCTTGGGCAAAAGTCTGAAGGGCAGGTCTAACCTTGAGTGTGAGATCACAGTGAGTATTGAACCCGATCGTCTGATTGCGCCTGCCTCTGCGTCTGAGGATGCGCGCTTCGATTACGCGTTGCGTCCATCGACACTTGACGAGTATGTAGGTCAGGTAAGCGTGCGCGAGCAGATGGGTATATTTATTCAAGCGGCGCGGAAACGCGGCGAGGCACTCGATCACACGCTGATCTCGGGTCCTCCTGGGCTCGGTAAAACCACGCTTGCGCACATTATTGCAAATGAAATGAGTTCTAACCTTAAAGTGACTTCGGGTCCCGTGCTTGAACGTCAGGGTGATCTTGCTGCCTTGCTCACAAACCTCGAGGCGGGTGATGTCTTGTTTGTGGATGAGATCCACCGGCTAAATCCTGTGGTTGAAGAAATTCTCTACCCGGCCATGGAAGACTATCAACTCGATATTGTGATTGGAGAAGGACCTGCGGCACGTTCGCTGAAGCTCGAGCTACCCCGTTTTACATTGGTAGGTGCCACCACTCGAACGGGATTGCTGACGTCACCGTTGCGCGACCGTTTTGGCATTCAAGCGCGACTCGACTTTTACTCTCAAGCCGACCTTGCGCTCATCATCACCCGCTCGGCGGGCAAGCTTGAACTGAACCTGGACGCGGCGGGGGCACGAGAGATTGCGCGTCGCTCACGCGGCACACCGAGAATAGCCAACCGATTGCTGCGGCGAGTGCGCGACTACGCTGAGGTTAAAGGCGATGGCCAGATCAGCGAGCAGATTGCTGACCAGGCGCTCAACATGCTGAGTGTGGATGCTGAGGGTTTCGACGGCATGGATCGGCGGGTTTTGCTCGCCATTATGGAGAAGTTTGATGGTGGCCCGGTTGGACTCGACTCGCTGGCAGCAGCTGTAGGCGAGGAGCGCGACACTATTGAAGATGTGATTGAGCCTTTCCTGATTCAACAGGGCTTTCTGATGCGAACCCCCCGGGGTCGTGTCGCAACAGGCAAGTCATATGCTCATTTTGGCTTGAAACCTCCAAAATCTTTGTTGGTCCAAGAGACCAGCGGTGATTCTTAACCCACTCTTGTTCAAACGAGCGTCTAAATTACCCCGTTGAAGACTGGCGCTCAGGCGCCGTGCGGGTAACCTTCGTTCCGAATTAACTGCCTAGTGGGGGCGATACCGAGTGGCTGAAGATCTCTCCATATTTGAACTGATTTCCGGAGCCAGCCTGCTGGTGCAGATTGTGATGGCGGTGCTACTGATCGCTTCCGTCATCTCCTGGGTCATGATTTTTCAACGCTGGTTTGCACTCAATGCACAACAGCGATCCATGGATGCGTTTGAAGACGAATTCTGGTCGGGCGTCGATTTGCGCCAGCTGTATACCGAAGTAAATGACTCTTCAGGTGAGTTACAGGGCTATGAGCACGTCTTTGTTGCGGGCTTTAAGGAGTTTAGCCGGCTGTCTGATCAGTCGAATGCTGACCCCGATGCGATACTGCAGGGCAGTCAGCGCGCGATGCGTGTGGCGCTAAATCGCGAAGAAGAAAAGATGGAGCGGCACATTCCTTTTCTTGCGACGGTTGGTTCGACTAGCCCCTATATCGGTTTGTTTGGCACGGTTTGGGGAATCATGAATTCGTTTCGCAGCCTTGCCAACATGAGTCAGGCCACGCTTGCGACAGTCGCACCCGGAATATCTGAGGCGTTGGTCGCAACCGCGATGGGACTGTTTGCCGCTATTCCAGCGGTGATTGGCTACAACCGCTTTGCCGCGCGCGTAGAAGTGCTAACCAAGCGTCTTGAAACCTTTTCGGATGAACTCACCGGCATCCTCGCGCGCGCCGCCCACGCGGGCACAGCGAATCGCGCCGGCGGCCTTACCAAACGGCAGGTTAGATAATGGCGGGCAGGCGCAAGCCAATGGCTGAGATAAACGTGGTGCCTTACATCGACGTTATGCTGGTGCTGCTGGTGATCTTTATGGCAACAGCGCCCCTGTTAACGCAGGGCGTGCTGGTGGACCTTCCTAATGCCCCGTCAGAGCCCATCGCCGAACAACAGGATGATCCTCTTGTTGTATCAATTCAGGCGGACGGCGCGATCTTTGTGAATCTTGGCTTGTCTGACGATGATGACGAAGGTACCCGTGTTACTGAATTTTCGTTGGCGGATCAGGCAACCAAAGTCATAAGCGCGCGACCTGATATTCCGGTGTACGTTCGTGCAGATCACAGCCTTGATTATGGTCGCGTGGTTAAGATCATGACTGTGCTGCAGGGGGCTGGGGCGGAAAGCGTTGGCCTTATTACTGATCCTGCGAGCTCGCCTTCTAGCGGTAGCTGATCGCTGTCGATGCTTTACGCCCTACGCCACTACTCGCTTCCCGTACTACTTGCCTTTGCGATTCATGCAGCGCTTGTGTTGTTTCTCTGGCAAGGCGTGAGCACGCAAGCTAGTGAAGAGAGAATTATAAAGCCGAAGGTGATTAATGCCTCTTTGTTAGTGCTCGAACCCACCCAGTCCAAAGCGCGCGCGCAGGCTCCACCGCCAAGTTCGCAACCGGAGCCGATTGCAGCTCCCGACAAGGTAGATCCCCGGTTGCTTGAAGATCAGCGTCGGCAACGTGAAGAAACCAAGCGCAAACAGCTTGCGATTGAACGCGACAAAAAACGTGCGGAAGAGCAGAAGCGTGATGAGGAAGAAAAACTGGCGCGTGAAGAAGTCGAACGCGTGCGTGCCCAGGCCGAACGCGATCGTGCTGCCCGCATCGAGGAGGCAGCGGAGCGTGCCAAGGCAGAGCGGCAGGCTCGGCTAGAAGCCTTGTCTACCAGCTCAGTAGCTAGTAAAGAAAAAACCGCAGCAGAAGAGGCTGAGGGTGCAGAAGCAGCCCTTGCGCAGACCTTTTTTCAGGGTATTCGCAGTAAAATTGTTGCTAATTGGTCACGGCCTGCTTCCGCACGCAATGGCATGAAGGTTACGCTGCGAGTAGAGCTGGTCCCTGACGGTTCTGTCTCGGCGGTGTCGCTTGTCACCTCTAGTGGAGATGCAGCCTTTGACCGTTCGGCTGAGTCAGCCATCAGGCGCTCCAGACGTTTTGATGTGCCTGATGATTCAGCTATTTTTGAACGCCGCTTTCGGCGTTTTAACCTGTTATTTAATCCCGAGGATTTACTCCGTTGATTAGACCGATTGAATTGAATACGCAGCTGCAACGTCGAGCACGGCGATTGTGGATTGGGCTTTGTACGATTGTGTTATTGGCCGCACCGTCTGCGCTATTTGGCGCCGAAACACTCGATACCGTGATTATTGATGCCGGTTACGACAAGCAGACTAAAGTGGCTGTGGTGCCGTTTCGCATTGACCCCCAGGTGCGCGCTCAAGCCCCCATAGAGGGCATTGTTGAATTTGATCTGCAGCGCTCCGGCCAGTTTGAAGTGCTCGAAGCCTCGAGCATGTTGTCGCTGCCTACCCAACCCTCGGAGGTGCTGTTTCGCGACTGGAAAATTCAGGGCCAGGAGTTTTTGGTGATAGGCAACGTGGTGCCTGGTACCGCGGGTGGTCAGGTGCTTAATTTGTACGTCTTTGATGTAGTGGCCGAAAGATTGTTGGCCGCACAGTCAATTGCGGGGTCGAGCAGTCAGTGGCGCGATATGGCGCACAAGGCGGCCGACATTGTTTTCGAGCAGGCCACCGGTATCCCTGGAGCGTTCTCCACGCGCTTAATGTATGTGCTTGCTAGTCGGCTCGGCACTGGAGGCGCCACCTTCAAGTTGGAGATCTCTGACTCTGACGGCGAGCGGGTGCAGACGCTGCACGAGTCTAATGAGCCGATCCTTTCGGCAAGCTGGGCGCCCAATGGCCGCGAGGTCGCCTATGTCTCTTTTGATACGGGTCGGTCAGCGATCTATCTGCACGATCTGGTGGCAAACAGCCGCGAGAAAATCGCAGAGTTTCCCGGTATCAACAGCGCGCCGCGCTATTCCCCGGATGGAAGAGAACTCGCGATGGTGCTGTCAAAGGACGGCAACCCGGAGATCTACATCATGAATCTTGAGACCCGGGGTCTTCGGCGCATGACCCAAAATCGGGCGATAGACACAGAACCCAGCTATTCGCCCGATGGCAAAATGATCGCCTTTACCTCGGATCGGGGCGGCAAGCCGCAGATTTACCAGCTTGATGCGCGCAGCGGCAAGTTCGATGCGCGGTTGACCAATGAGGGTGACTACAATGCACGCGTTCAGCATATGCCGGACGGCAAGCATCTCGTATTTGTGCATCGTCAGTCAGGCGTGTTCCACATTGCCTGGCAGAGCCTTGCGGGTGACGATTTCCGCATTCTCACCCAAACCGATCTGGATGAATCTCCGTCGGTCGCACCCAACGGAGCGATGGTGATATATGCCACACAAATCGATGGCCGAGGTATACTCGCCGTTGTGTCTGTCGATGGTCGCGTGAAGTACCGCTTACCATCCTCAGATGGAGATGTTCGTGAACCCGCCTGGTCGCCCTATTTGCGATCGGTTGTCACCACCTCTCCTTTGAGCAATTGAGCCTTCGGACAATTCCTTGGGACAATTGAGGACACTTTTGGTGACAGGATGTGTTGTTTAGAGTCTGCCAATACTCAGTTGGCTGACGCTCAGGCATTTCTTTTTTTCGCAATTTTTCCGGCGCGAGTACGAACAATATTGGTTAATCCGCCTCGCGTTGAGCTTACAAAACAGTGCTGATAAAACGTCTCAGGAGACATTCAGAATGAATACAAACTGGCTTCGTGCTACCGCGACCTTCACCCTCGTAGGACTTTTGCTCGCGGGTTGTAACAGCAGTCCTCCGTTAGCGTTGCCACCCGGTAATGACGATAAGGTAACAGGCGATGAGCCCCCGCCTGCACCGGCTCCGCAGCAATCATTTGGCACCTTCGATAGCAGCGGAAACCCATATATTCCGGGTACCAACCAGCTGCTTGCGCGCACATTTTATTTCGCTTACGACCAGTCAAATCTGTCGCAGAACGATCTGGCCATTCTTGAGATGCACGCCAGGGTGCTTGCGGAAAATCCGTCCCGGTCCATATTGATCCAGGGCCACTGCGATGAGCGCGGCACACGCGAATACAACCTGGCGCTGGGTGAGCGTCGCTCAGATACCGTGCGTCGCTTTTTACTGTCTGCCGGGGCTACACCTTCGCAAATACAGACGGTGAGCTATGGCGAGGAACGGCCTGAAGATCCGGGCCACAATGAATCATCATGGTCGCGTAATCGACGCGCGATTGTGGCTTACCGCTAGGTCTAACGTGTTGCGTTTGGCTCGTTCTACAACAGTTACCGCTGGGTTTAGGATGACCCGGTTTGCGTTAATGCCCGTTATCGCTGTCTCCTTCATAACTTTCCTACCGGCACCACGGGCGCAGGCCGCGGTGCCGGTTGAAGATATGAGTACCAGTGGTGCTCAGGCTCCGGGCAGCTCGGTTGCTGCGGAAGGGTCCGCGGCGATAGGCGAGTTAATAAACGGGATCAGTACGCCACAACCGGTGCTGCCCGAAGGGCTTACGCCCCAATCTGGTTCCAGTGGATATCCGGGTTACGAAAGCGAGCCGATACAAGACGGCTCGCTTGCCACTGGTAGCAGTGTGCAACCACAGCAACTGCAACCGGGTCAGAACGCGCAGTTGTTTTTCGAGTTGCAGCAGCTGCAAGCTGAGTTGTTGGAGTTGCGCGGGGTTGTAGAAGAGCAGGCGTATGAGATAAAGCGTCTGCAGAATCTGCAGCGGTCTCAGTACCTTGATATTGATCGTCGGCTTGCCGGGCAAGATCCGGCATCGGCGAGCCCGGGTGAGAGTTTGGCTGGGCAAGAACCGGCCTTGCAGACCTCGTCCTCTGTCCCTTCTCCTGTCCCTGATCCTGCCCCGTTGAAAGAAGCCCAGGGCCAGCAACCCACCGTGTTGCTTCCGGCTGTGCCTCCACCAAGGCCGCAAGTGCCGATAGTGCAGACGGGAGAGTTGGATGACTCGCTTGCAGTGGCTCCGGTTGTGCCAGAAGAGACGGCCTTAGCGAATGAAACCGACCGATCGCCAACCGTGGTTGCGCCGGCTTCGGCGTCTGTCGCAGAACCGGAGCCGATCCTCAGTCCTGAACCTGTGGGAGTATCCACAGAACAAGAGGCTTACGCTCGTGCGTTCGAGCTGATGAAAGACCAGCAATTTGAGCAATCGATAGCGGCTTATTTGGGCGTGATCAATGAGTTCCCCGACGGCAGCTATGCTCCCGAATCACGCTACTGGCTTGGGGAGCTGTATCTGATGTCTGATCGTCTGGAAGATGCGCGGGGCTCATTCAATTTGGTTGTTGCCCAGTTTCCGGCGCATCAGAAAGTCCCGCTGTCGCTCTATAAGCTGGGCGTGGTGAATCATCGGCTCGGCGGCACCACCGAAGCGCTATCCTATCTCGATGATGTTGTGGTGCGTTATCCCGATACGCCTGCTGCGGGACTGGCTCGCACTTACGCTGCTGAACTCCGCTAGCCGCTTAACTCCGGTGGCCGGCACCCTGCGAATTACCGAAGTGTTTGTCTCTCTGCAAGGAGAGACGTCGCGTGGTGGTTTGCCTACGGTGTTCGTGCGCCTCACAGGCTGTCCGCTGCGCTGCCAATATTGCGATACGGCGTACGCGTTTTCCGGCGGGGAACTTCATGAAATTGATGGGCTTGTCGCCCAGGTGCTTGAGTATGGTGTTGCGCATGTCACCGTCACTGGTGGAGAGCCCCTTGCTCAGGCCGGTGTTTTTGAGCTCATGCAAAAACTCTGTGACGAAGGCTTGCAGGTCTCGCTTGAGACCAGTGGCGCGCTTGATGTCACAACAGTTGATCCAAGAGTAGCTCGGGTGGTTGATTTGAAGACGCCAGGATCGGGTGAGGTAGGCCGAAACCTCTACGCTAACCTTGCAAGCCTTGGCGAGCACGATGAGATCAAGTTTGTGATTTGCGATCGTAGTGACTACGAGTGGACCCGATTGAAATGCGAGCAATATGAATTGTTTCAGGGCCAGGCCGCGGTTCTCCTCTCACCCAGCGCCCCAGAGCTTGAACCACGATTGCTCGCGGATTGGATAGTGCAGGATAGATTGCCCGTTCGCTTTCAAATCCAGCTGCACAAACTGTTGTGGAATGATGAGGCGGGGCGGTGACTGACACGCATCCAGACCGCCCTCGTGCGGTAGTGTTGTTATCTGGCGGGCTCGATTCCTCTACCGTGCTTAGCACTGCGATCGCGGAAGGTTATGCAACCTACGCGTTGTCGTTTGACTATGGTCAGCGACAGGAAGCTGAGCTTGCTGCTGCACTCCGGGTGGCTGCCGCCGCCGGTGCAATCGAGCACCGTACGGTGACGCTCGATCTCTCGCAGTTTGGTGGTTCGGCGCTGACGGACCTGTCGATCGACGTGCCCGAAGAGCCCACTGAGGGTATCCCGGTCACCTACGTCCCGGCTCGCAACACTGTTTTTCTGTCGCTGGCGCTCGCCTGGGCTGAAGTACTGGGTGCGAGTGACATCTTCATTGGCGTCAACGCAGTCGACTACTCGGGTTACCCGGACTGTCGCGGAGAATTCATCGCGGCCTTCGAGGCCATGGCCAACCTTTCTACCAAGGCAGCGGTCGAAGGTCAGAAGCTGAACATTCGTGCGCCGCTGCTTAATCTAACCAAGGCGCAGATCATACAACTTGGGGTTCAACATGATGTCGACTACAGCTTGACCCTGTCGTGCTACCAACCCACCCCCGACGGTCGTGCATGCGGCCGCTGTGACAGTTGCCGCCTGCGCGCCGCCGGCTTTGAGCAGGCCGGCGTGCCTGACCCGACGCCGTACGCGTGAATCTTGGACAGCCATGATTTATTGGACAGCCATGATTTCCGGGCAGTCATGCATCGTTGTAAAGGCTGACTTGGGTCAGATTTAACAGTGTTCAGATACCCGCTTTTGCGGTTGCGTTTAGCTTTCCCGCCGCTAAACTGTGCCGCTCGCTGCGCGGGGCCATTCGGCAGATAACCCGCAGTTGCATAGGGACGTTAGCTCAGTTGGTAGAGCACCGGGCTTTTAACCCGTTGGTCCTGGGTTCGAACCCCAGACGTCCCACCATCTCTTTCTCCCTTTGTCTCGAGCGCTCTAGACGGGTACCTTTTGCGGTTCGTCCGTGGTCTACAAATAGGGGAGAGACATATGGCGCTATCGAAATTCAGTCGATCGATTGAGGGCAAGGTTGCCATCATTACCGGAGCTGCAAGTGGCATGGGTCAGGCCACTGCTCGAGTGTTTGCAGACGCAGGTGCTCGGGTTGCTCTTATTGATATTAATGAACAGCCGCTGGCTGAGGAGCAAGCACTCATCGCCGCTGCTGGGACCGATGCCCGAGCCTACCCGCTTGATCTTGCTGATGGCGCTGCGATCCAGAGCACGATCGCCCAGATCGCGGCTGATTTTGGCGGGATTGATATTCTGGTAAACAACGCCGGCATATCGCTTCCTGCGCCTATAGATTCTGATGATTTTGAAGACCGGTGGGCGTTATCCCTCAGTGTGCTACTTACCGCTCACACGCGGACCATTCGCGCTGCCTTGCCGCATCTTCGGAAAGCCAGTCACCCGCGCATTGTTAACATCGCGTCCACCGAAGGCCTGGGCGCTACCGCTGGCGGTAGCCCTTACACCGCGGCAAAAACTGGTGTCATTGGCCTAACCCGGTCACTCGCTGTGGAACTCGGGCGAGATAACATTACCGTTAACTGCATTTGTCCCGGCCCGATTAACACGGGAATGACGGCGGAAATAAGAGACGATCACAAAACCATATTTGCGAAGCGGCGAGTGGCGCTGCGACGTTACGCAGATCCAGAAGAAGTTGCGCACGGCACTCTCTCGTTGGTGTTGCCGGCATCATCGTTCATCACTGGAGTAGCCTTGCCGGTTGACGGCGGTCTTACCATTCGCAATGCCTGATCTAGATGTACTCTCGTGGCAGATTGGTGATGTACGAATACGACGCTATGTCGAACTAACCACTGCCTCACTGGGACCACACCTGCTGCCACAGGCGACCCCGGAAGCTCTCTCGGCTCATGATTGGCTCGACCCCTTTTTGGATGAGCGTAAGCGGCTAGTGCTGAGCATGCACAGCTTTGTCGTCGAGACACCTGACCGAACTTTGCTTGTCGATACGTGTATCGGTAACGACAAGGTGCGTAGCTATCCTAAATGGAATCACATGCAGTCCGATTTTTTGGAGCGGCTGATTGCTGATGGTTTTCCTCCAGAGTGCTTCGACACGGTATTGTGCACACATATGCACGTCGATCATGTGGGTTGGAATACGCGATTGGTAAATGGGAATTTTGTTCCGACGTTCACATCAGCACGCTACCTTTACAGCTCAACAGAGTGGTCGCATTGGTGCGTCGAGCCTCAAGAATATGGGCCCGTAATCGAAGACTCTGTGCAACCTGTTATTGACGCGGGTCTCGCAGATTTTGTCGACTCAGATCATCAGGTGTGTCCCGAGGTGCAGCTTGAGAGCACACCCGGACACACGCCCGGCCACGTAAGTATCCATATTCGCTCTCGCGGGGAAGAGGCGATAATAACTGGCGACATGATTCATCACCCCTGCCAAATAGCACATGCAGACTGGTCGAGCACTGCGGATGTTGACCCAGAGCTCTCTGCTCGGACCCGCAACGATTTTATGAAGCGCTACGCTGACAAACCGGTTCTGGTTTTAGGTACGCACTTTGCGACACCTACAGCGGGTCGGTTGGTTCGCGATGGCGCTAGTTTTCGACTGGATTACTAGTTAGTTAGGTTGCTGGTTTCGCGCAAACTATTTGGGATTGTTGAGCAAGGGGAGTTGGGTCACGTTTTCCTGATTCTCAGTCATTAATATATCGGCAGGGAACTATCGGATTGAGTGATGCAGGCTAGTCAACCAACGCGGTCTTCTGTTTTAGCGCGTCGACGCGTAGGTCAATCAATGCTTGCGCATATGGCTCGCCTGAGTGTTGCGATGTTCTTATTACTTTGCGCAAACAACTTGAATGCAGAGTCATACGAGCCCATGTTCTCGGAAGCACTGCTTGAAACGCTTGATCCAGAAACGCGTTCGCGCTTTGAAGAGTTAGAAAGTGAGAATAGACGGCGATGGCGTAATAGTAATCCGCAGGCGCCTGATGTCGGAGCGGCACAACGTCAGCATGCGGCTACAGAAGCGATTTTGCGGCGATTTGAAGAGACTCGTCGTTTGGAGGCGATGGCTAAGGCTAGAGCACCTGAACTATCGTTAAAGCAGCGAGAGAGGTGCAAAGTTGTAGCTGCAGAGATTGAGGAACTCTCGTCCGGTGGAGTTTTTTATGAAAAAACCCCTGACGGTGAGCGCCGCTACTTATCGGACAATGAAGTCTCCACGCGAGTTAAGTCGCAGCAAAAGAGTTATAACAAACACTGCAAAGACTTATGAGTACTTGTTGTGGACTTTAACTCCTCACTCTGGGATCTGTTTCATCAGGGCTTTCCTCACAAAAGTAAGCCAGCATTTGTAGCTGCCTGGGCACCTGGTCTGGTTTGTGCCTGGTTGCTTGTAGCTGGTGGCTATAGTGCTAATGCTGCTGAGACTGAGGAGGCAAAGATCCTAACATCTAGTTCTTCCACGGAAAGCAATTCGCTAACCCAGGTATTTCGATCGGTGGGGAAGGACGGTGTTGTCGAGTTTAACGACAATGGCGACGGCGAGTTGGTTAACGTTGATGTACCAGATGCTCTGAGTGAAGCTGATGTGTCTGTTGTACGAGATCGGCAGCGAGATATCCTTGAGGTTGCGCAGCTGCTCTCATCGGATCGATCAGATCGTGAATCTAATCGTATCCGCGAGCGTGAGTTAGCGCGTGAAGCCCAGGCTCGATTTGAGCAACAAGAATTGGCGGCGCTGCGTGCTGCTGACAGTGTTTATTATCCATCACGGCAATTTGGCTTTTCGCCGTTCTTTTCTAATCGCTTTTTTGCAAACGGTCGCCGGCGGAACTCGGCTCGGTTTGTTTATGAGCCAGGACCCGATCATCCTTCTAATGGTCTGCGGCATCCGGGTAACGGCCTTCGGCATCCCGGTGCCCGACCCCCCTCTGGTGGGGCGCCGCAACGCCGTCGCATTGTCCGATCGGACGTTGGTCGACCCTAGCGGCCCGAAAACCAATCCGGTGTCTGCATCAGCGGGTATACGATCTAGTTTTGCCGGATCACGCCAGATTGGGCGAGGGCGTCGCAGCGATCCTCCATTCCCAGTTCTTTAAGGATCACCCTCGTGTGTTCGCCGATATCAGGCGCGGGTTCAGCGGGTTGATTCGGGGTTCTTTCGAACAGCGCCGCTGGCCGCGCCTCTCGCAGCTTGCCAGCGATGGGGTGATCTAACTCTCGAAACAGCGCGTTGTGTTGAATCTGCGGCTCGGTAGCGAGTTCCGCCAGTTTGGCCGCCCGGGCGAAGGGCACTTCGTGCCTGGTGAGACGATCCTCTGCCTCGCTTAGCGTTAGCTTTTTTGCCGCTTCAGCTACCACAGTATTCAATATTTCCCGATATGTCGTACGATTGCTCATCCGGGCGCTGATCGTCGCAAAGTCCGGATCATTCGCCAGCTCAGGCAGGTTGTAGGCGGCGCACATCCCTTGAAATTCGGCGTCTGAGAGGGTCATTGTCGCCCCCCAGCCATCAGCGTATTCAGTGAGATGGCCTGAGGCGCCAATCGGTGGGCGGTGCTCGATGGGCTCTGCCCCATCGGGCTGCAGGATCAAATCGGCTGCCACATCCGCCCAGCTGAAGGCGATTGCGGTATCTAGCATTGACAGCTTGATGTGTTGACCCTCACCTGACTTGCTGCGTGCCAGCAGGGCTGCCGTGATTGCCTGACTGCCGGTGTATGCCGTCAACTTGTCCAGTAGCAGCATGTTCACCTGCTCTGGGGTTTCGGGGTGTTCCAGATGGATACGTCCCTGCACTTCAACAATGCCTGAGAAACTCTGGATGATCGGATCATAGGCTCTTTGGCCTGCCCGTGGACCGGTCTGCCCAAAACCGCTGATCGACAGATAGACGAGTCCGGCGTTTTCGGCGGACAAGTCGGCGTAGCCTATGCCCAGTCGATCAACAACACCGGGCCGAAAATTCTGGATTACGACATCGGCGGTCTTTGCAAGGCGATGCACGATCTCCTTGCCTTCCGGTTTACCAAGGTCGAGTGCGATCGAACGCTTACCCCGATTGAGCACGTGAAAGAAACCCGAAAAGCCGCCTCGTTGGCTACCAACATGACGCTGTATATCTCCGGTCAGGCGCTCGACCTTAGTTACGCTGGCGCCTTGATCCGCCAACAACGCAGCCGTTAGTGGACCCGACACCACCGCCGACAGATCGAGCACTTTGAATCCGGTTAGCGGCCCCGGCATGACTTACCCAGCGCTTTTGGTCTTCGTTTGTACTCGTTGATCAACATCGATACTGGACCTCTCCTGGGACGTTAGCGAGCCGCCAAAGGAGACATTTTCTGTGAGCAATTCGCCTTTGTGTTCGGCGTGGCATGTTAGCAGAGGGCTGTTGGAAAACTCTTAGCGGGGATAGCAGAGATCGGGACGCAGATCGGGACATCCAGCGAAGATCAGGACATCCAAGATTTAGAGGAGATCAGGACATCCAAGATTTAGGAACGAGCGGCTGTTTTGGGGATTCCCGGGCACTTCAACTTGAATTTTCTGATGGTGGGTAAATCCTGACTGTCCCGAATTCTCACAGTTGTTGGATGTCCGGTAAACTCAATACATGGCTACTAACTCAGACGATCGAATCCCTGCGTCAGGTCTGGATTCTGCTGTCGCGCTCTGCGAGCAGGAAATCGTGCGCCTGAAAGGACAACTTGAGGTGATTAAGGCGGGTAGCCATCCGCGGCGGCGCGCAATGATTTTCGATCATGTTTCGCGTATCGATGAACGGCAGGATGCTCTAGACAAGCTGCGAGCGTCGGCTGCGCAGAGTAAATAGCCTTAATCCAACATAGTACGTAGAGCCTGAGCCATTTTCTCGCCAACCCTGGGGTCGTCAACGGCTTCAAGGGCCGCCAACGTTGCTAGACCGCCTGGATTTGCGATATTGACCTCTATGAGCCAGGGAAAAGCCATATCGATTGCTGCAAATCTCACGCCGCTTAAAGAAAGAATATTGCCTATTTCACAAATTTGGCGTTTTTGCTGGCTGTCCAACTCTGTTCGCTGAGCTCGGCCGCCCTGGCTCAAATTTGCCAGGAAGTCCTTGTTTGGTATCCGTAGATAGCTGCCGATGATTTGCCCGTTAACCAGCAGACATCGAGTTTCTCCTGCCGTTATTTCATCTACATACGCCTGAACCACGCAGTAGCGACCGGCGTTAGTTGCCGCTTGGAGTGCTTCCGTAAGGGCGTCTTGATTGTTGGCGAGTGTGACTCCGCGCCCGTAGCTCCCTGCGGTGGGTTTTACTACCCATCGCTCTATTTCCGGATTCCTCTGGGTTGCTGCGAGCAACTCATTGGGCTGGTTGCCGCTGAATGTGATGGGAGCATGCGGCAGCAATGCAAGTTTTGCGTGTAGAAACAGCATACCTACAGGGCTATTCACGAGTTTTTGAGCGGGGAGATTGTTCAAAATCTGACAGCGATCGAAGAAATTTTGTTGCTCGCCCAGCCCTAGCATCCAAACCAGATCAAACGTCTCGAGCGGTGTTGCGCCCGCACACACGCCAGATTCGAGCATGCATAATTCGTTGTGCCCAAATACGCAGACCTCCCAGCCATCTTGCGTCAGTGATTCAATAATCCGAGCATGATTGTCGTTGTGCGGCGATACACCGTTTGAGAGCAATGCAAGCCTCGGCTTAACAGGCAGGCTTTTCCCGCCCTTGGGTGGAGCATCAGATGTAATGATTGCGATCCTCGTCTGTGTCGCGCAGCTTACCAGCGTTCCCGCTGCCGTTAACGCCTGTTATTTGCTCGTCTTTCTATTTGCTCGTTTTTCGGGGCATGGATGCTAAACTCAGCGCATGGAAAATTCAGATGTAGACCTCCCAGACTTCACCCTTAGCGATGAACAGATTCCTCTGTACGAACCTGCGGTTCTAGATGAGTCTCACAAGAACGAACTCAAAAGCGAAATCAAATCACTTTTGAAGCAACGTAAGGCTGCGCTTGTTGCGCACTATTACGTTGATCAAGACGTGCAGGATCTCGCAGACGAAACAGGCGGCTGCGTTTCTGATTCGCTCGAGATGGCGCGTTTTGGTCGCGACCACGGGGCAGAGATACTGATTGTTGCGGGCGTCAAATTCATGGGAGAGACCGCGAAGATTCTGTCGCCGGAAAAAACCGTTTACATGCCGACGCTCGAAGCCGAGTGCAGTCTTGATATTGGTTGCCCGCCAGAAGAGTTTGAGATTTTTTGCAAGGAGCATAGTGACCGAACGGTAGTGGTGTATGCCAACACCTCCGCTAAGGTTAAGGCTCTTTCAGACTGGGTGGTTACCAGCAGCGTGGCTCTGCCTATAGTTGAATCCTTGCACGCGAAGGGCGAAAAAGTACTCTGGGCGCCAGACAAACATTTGGGTGGGTACATCCAACAAGAAACCGGCGCTGATATGTTGCTTTGGAACGGCGCTTGTATTGTTCACGAGGAGTTTAAGTCGAAAGCCCTCTTTGACCTGAAAGCGGTCTACCCGGACGCTGGGGTGCTAGTGCATCCAGAGTCACCGGCGGCAGTGGTTGATCTCGCGGATTGCGTTGGATCCACCAGCCAGATTATTAAGGCGGCGGGTGAGCTTCCCCAGGACACATTTATCGTCGCGACCGACCGCGGGATTTTTCACTACCTGCGCAAAATGAACCCTGGCAAACGCTTCATAGAGGCGCCAACGGCCGGGGATGGTGCAACCTGTCGAAGCTGCGCGCATTGCCCCTGGATGGCGATGAATGAGCTAGAGGCGCTGCGTGACTGTCTGCTCGACGGCACCGGTCGGGAGATTCTTGTTGATCCTGAAATCGGTAAGCAAGCAATGATTCCACTGCGGCGTATGCTCGATTTCCCGCGGCCTTAAACCTGACCTCAGCTAGCTGCCTCTCTTGCGCTGAATCTCGCGAATATCCGTCAGCCGCGCTTCAAGACGGGCCATTAACTGAAAATTCTTTGGATCGACCAAGCCGCGTGCGTATTCCAGGTGATTGACTGCACGGGCGTAGGCGCCATGCAGAGCAAAGAATTCCGCTCGTGCTCGGTGCACAGCAATAATGCTGCCGGCTTTACCTGCCACTTCGGCAAGTTGGTACCAAACTTGCGAATCATCGCCATGCACGCGGCTCAAACGTTCCAGGAGAAATTCGGCTTCCTCAAAACGCTCGGTCTGTTCAAGCCCTCGGGCGTACAACATCGATAGAGCAACGTTTTCTGGATTAAGCACCAGTTGCCGCGCGAGCAGATTAAGTGCTTCATCAGTTACGTCTGCATTCATTAACAGTTCTGCATGAGTCGCTGTGACCAACAGTCTATTGGGCTGATTCTCTTGCAATGGTCGCAGTGCTTTCAGCGCCTGGTCGTGTTTATCGCTGGCAGACAGCGCGATCGCCATGCCGTACCGTGCGCCCTCGTTATCGGGCTCTTCGCGCAGTTTCTTTTCGAATAAACGCAGAGCGTCTTCGGGGGAATTTGCGAAATGCAAAATCACCCTCGATCGCATCATTTGGTACTCGGCTGAGTCGTTGTAGCTCTCTTCGAGAGGCTTGCGTGCGATCTGGTTGCGCGCATCGCTAATTCGCGATTCGGTAACTGGGTGGGTAAGCAAAAATTCTGGTGGGCGTTTTGTAAAACGGAAGGCGCGGCGCATGCGATCAAACATGCGGGCCATTCCGTTGGGGTCCATGCCGCTATTCACAAGCGTGTTTAAGCCGACACGGTCTGCTTCTTGCTCCCTTGCTCGGCTGTAGCGTAGCTGGCTATTTATTGAGGCAGCTTGACTGGTGCTAAGTGCGGCGAGCCCCGCTTCTCCCCCAGCCAGCGCGCCAAGCGCGATGGCAGCAACCAGAGACGCGAGCGTTGGGATCGTCATGTTCCGTTGTTGTTCCAGCCCTCTGGCGAAATGTCGCTGGCTTAAGTGAGCCAACTCATGAGCCACTACCGACGAATATTCGTGAACGTCCTGAGCGTGGAGGTACAAACCCATGTTGATACCAACGACCCCTCCGGGTGCCGCAAACGCATTGATTTGATCGTCATTGATGAGCACCACGCTGAGGATGCCATCACGCAGCTCGGAGTATTGAGTAAGACGCCGCAGCTGAACGTCGGTGTAATACTTGAGCAACGGGTCTGAGGAAAGGGGCAACGAGGCGCGAATTTGCTTTAAGAAGTCGGCCCCAATACGGGCTTCTGTCTCAAGCGACACCAGAGCTGAAGAGCTATCTCCCAACAACGGTAAATCACTTGGAGGCGCCGCGCTGATCGGAGCGCTAGATAACACCGTGCACAGAGCGCCGGCTGTCAGCCAGCGCTGCGCCCAGCGACGGGATACTGAGCATTCAGGGGCCCGTGGGTTAGGCTCCTTGAGGTTAGGTGAGGAGGAATCGGCCGGCAGGCTGGCGGAAGCTCCTGTTGGGGGTCGCTGTCTCATCTTGATTAGCATAATGAAAGGAACCCGCAGAAAGCGCAAAGTTCCCCAAGAATTTTGGATTGTGGGGCTATCGGCGGTAGAGCGCCGGTTGTCTTAGCTGTGCGATACTTGCTCCCATGACCAGTTATTGCGCGAGCACCACCGAAGTAGATGCTGAGCTGGATGTACAGGGCCTGAATTGCCCTATGCCGCTGCTCAAGGCCAAACAGGCGCTAAACCGCCTGTCTGCAGGTGAATTGCTCAGGGTTAAGGCGACAGACCCCGGCTCAGTGCGCGACTTTGAGGTGTTCAGCGAGCAAAGTGGCAATGAGTTGTTGGACGCGCAATCGCAAAACGACACCTATGTGTATTTGTTACGCAAACGTGCTGATTAGTGCCGGACAGAAGAGAGAGAACGATGACGTTTGCTGAGAAGTTCGCCGCATGAAGTTCATGGATGTCATCGGCGGTTGGATGAACCGCTATTTCGCGAACGAGGAAGCTATCTTCCTGATTGTGTTCCTGTGCTCCGGCCTCGCGATTGTTATCAGCCTGGGTTCTTATCTCGCACCGGTGCTGACGGGCCTGGTGCTCGCATTTGTACTTGAAGGTCTCGTCCGTCGTTTAGAGCAGGCAGGCATGCCCAGACTTATGTCGGTAATAGTGACTTTTCTGGTTTTCACGGGTTTGCTGGTTGGCTTTATCTTGATCGTATTGCCGCTGGTGTGGCGACAGTTGAAGGCACTAGCAGATGCGATTCCAGCGCTGTTGCTTAGGTTGCAAGACGTCTCTATTAATCTTCCCGAGAGTTTTGGAGATTTGCTGACGCAATCTCAAGTGCAGGAATTTGTAGACCTCGCCATAGGAGAGGTTGGGAACCTCAGCCGGACGATGGTCGAAACGCTGGTTTCGCAAGTACCCTCAGTGATTGGGTTGTTGATTTACGTGGTGCTCGTGCCTATCTCGGTGTTCTTCTTTCTGAAAGACCGAGACGTACTCATTTCCTGGTTCGGATCTTTGTTGCCTCGGGAGCGTCCGCTGCTCGAGAACGTAGGTAGTGAGATGAACAGGCAGCTTGCAAACTATGTTCGCGGTAAGTTTATAGAGATCTTCATTGTTGGCTCGGCCAGTTATATCGCGTTTGAGTTTATGGGGCTTAACTACGCCGCCCTCTTAGGTTTGCTAGTTGGTATTTCAGTGCTTGTCCCTTATGTGGGTGCTGCCGTGGTCACCATTCCTGTCGCACTGGTTGCCTACAGCCAATGGGGTTGGACAGGCGAGTTCGGCTGGCTAATGCTGGTTTATGGTGTGATTCAGGCGCTCGATGGCAATGTGCTTGTGCCGTTGCTGTTTTCAGGTGCGGTAAATCTGCATCCCATAACCATTATTGTTGCTGTCCTCGCATTTGGCGGCCTGTGGGGCATTTGGGGTGTATTTTTTGCGATTCCGCTTGCCACGCTGGTGAAAGCGGTTTACGACGCATGGCCCAGCGATTTGGTGATCAGAGACGACGGCGGTGAGTTTCAGACCGGTAGTTTCCGAACCGCGGAACCCGCCGGTCCCAGCGCTCAGTCCGCTGTTCATCCGGCGTCCGACGATTGAGTTTGTGGGGCGTGCCCGGGCGCTTTACCATACCGGGCGATTTTCATAAGCGATCCACAGGACAGCAGACATGTTGAGCGGCAGTATCGTGGCGTTGGTCACGCCCATGGCGCCGGATGGCCGGGTGCATTGGCAGGAACTTGACGAGCTCATCGACTGGCATATAGCCAGTGGAACGAACGGTATTGTCCCCATGGGTACCACTGGCGAATCAGCAACGCTGGATGTCGATGAACATCTGCAGGTGATTGAGGCCACGGTTAAGAAAGTTGCAGGGCGAGTACCTGTAATTGCGGGCACCGGAGCTAACTCTACATCTGAGGCCATCCATCAAACTCAGGCAGCAGAACAGCTAGGTGCTGATGCCGCTCTACTGGTGACGCCCTACTACAACCGACCCACTCAGCCCGGATTGATTGCGCACTACGAGGCGATCGCTTCTGTTAGCAAGATTCCACTAGTGCTCTATAACGTTCCGCCTCGTACAGCGTGCGATATGTTGGCGCCAACCGTGGCGGAGATTGCAAACATTGAATCTGTGGTGGGTATTAAGGAAGCCTGTGGCGATCCGGAACGGGTGGCTGAGATTCGAGCGCTGGTAGATGAGAGCTTTATAGTATTGTCTGGCGAAGATGCCCAAACCCTGCGGATGGCGCAGCTTGGCGCGGTTGGTGCGATCTCCGTAAGTGCCAACGTCATTCCGTCTCAGATGTCTGCGTTTTGTCGCACGATCCTTGATAACAACCTTGCAAAAGCTGCTGAACTGGATGCACGGTTGCAGCCGGTGCACGCCGCGATGTTTGTGGAGTCTAGTCCACAGCCCGTTAAATGGGCACTGAATCAAATGGGTAAGATATCGAGCGGTATTCGCTTGCCCCTATTGCCACTTTCACAGGCCAACCAGTCGGTTGTGAAAGACGCACTTAAAGAACAAGGAGCATTGTGAGTTACATGACTATGCGAGCTGCAGCTTATTTTTGTGGGACTCTTGTCGTGCTTACTTTGCTCGGCGGTTGTTCGCGTTGGCTAGACGACGACAAAGGGCTAATTGTTAATCGGTCTGATGACTATCTCGACGTGCCGTTGCGAGATGGCCTTGAGGTGCCTGGCGATCTTTCAGCGGGGCGAGTAACTGAACCGTTCGCGATCCCGCAAATTGCAAATACGAGTGGTACGACTTACCCCGAGACAGCGCCGCGGCCAGCGCCAATAATTGCCACCGGAGAAACCAAGGGCGCAAAGATTCAAAAATTGGGTGATCGTCGGTGGTTGGTGTTGGCGGAACCGCCTTCTGTGGTTTGGCCGAAGTTAAAGCAGTTTCTTGCGGAAAACGGCGTTAGTTCAGACACCGAGACGGCGCTCACGGGCCGCATTGTCACCGATTGGGTGGAAGTGGATGGAGAGGACAATCGGGATGTTGTGCGTCTTGCGATTGCGCAGGGGAAAAAAGACAGCTCCTCTGAGGGTGGTCGCGATCGAGTGAACTTCAGTGTTGAGCAAGGTATGCGCGAGGACACGACTGAGATTCATGTTCGGCATCAAAATGATGTACTGGGGTCTGGAGCTGAACTGGCCGATGACAAATTGTTGTCCTCAGAGTCTGCAGTTCTGGCTGTCGAAGAAGGCTTGTTACGAGAGCTGGGTGGCTACCTTGCATCAGAAGTAAGTTCTCAGAGTGTCTCGCGGGCTGGGCAGAATCTGGTGGGAGCGAGCAAAGCAGAATTGGCGACTGCCAAGGATGGACAGCCCATATTGCGGCTCAATCTCGACTTTGACCGGGCCTGGGCATCGGTTACTCAGGCGCTGGATAGCGCGGATGTAGCAGTGACCGACCTTGATCGGTCGGAGGGTGTTTTTTACGTCGATCTTCCAGAATCGTTGCTGAGCGGCGAACCGGAAAAACGCGGATTCCTGGGCCGTAAACGCCAGGGTGCCTTGCTGGCAATGCAGATACTGGTGAAACCTTCTACTGCCGGAGGCTATCAGGTAAGAGCTGTGGGTGAAGATGCCGCGGCCATTGAGCCACTGCGCGCACGAGAAGTACTGAATCTTATTCGCGAATACGCGATTTGATGCGCCTGGCCTCTCTCGGCAGCGGGAGCAAGGGCAATGCAACTCTCGTACAGCTAGGTGACCAGCTATTTTTAGTGGATTGCGGCTTTAGCGCGAGGCAGGTGGCCACAAGGCTTGCACGACTCGACCTCGCTCCTGGTGATATCACGGCGCTGCTTGTTACTCATGAACACTCCGATCATATGCGGGGTGTTCAAACCCTGTCTCACAAGTTCAACATTCCCGTCTACGCTTCCCACGGAACATTGAAGGCAATGGATTTTCCATTTGCTGCCAACAGTTTTGACTCTCATGAATCCTTCGCCGTAGGCAACGTTCAGGTGGTGCCCGTCGCAGTGCCGCATGATGCTCGTGAACCAACGCAATTCGTGTTTGTACATGATGGCGTGAAGGTAGGGGTTCTCTCTGACCTGGGCCACGTGACGCCGCACGTGATAGCAAGTTACCAAGACTGTGATCTCCTGCTGATGGAGAGTAATCACGATCTTGAGATGCTCAGGTCTGGTCGATATCCGCCTTATTTGCAGCGACGAGTGGGTGGTCTCCACGGGCATCTCAATAACCAGCAGGCTGTTGAGTTGTTGGAAGCAATTGGTCACAGCGGCTTGCGGGTGGTCATCGGGCACATTAGTGAGGCGAACAACGACCTTGAGATCATCGAGCAATCTTTCTCGAGTTTTCGAGGCCGCGTAGCTTCGATCGAATATGCCAGCCAAAGTTCTGGAGTGAGCTGGCAGACGGTGCCGTCGGGCGACTTGGTCTTATAGGTTCGCCTTGGTTTGGATCGATTTGGCAGGTTCAATTCGGGACAGCCAGGCAATTCGGGACAGCCAAGCAAAGAGGGCAATTCGGGACAGCTAAGCAAAGAGCAAATACTGGCCCCAAGGAATTCCCAAGAGGTGGAATATTGGACATCCAGGCAATTCCAAGTTAGATGTTGGATGTCCAGATTTTCAGAACGATCGTTAGGGGCCTTGCCTGGTTGTTCTCAAACCGCCACTTATCCCCGCCGTTTTGTCTCCTGGAAGACCTTATCACCGTACGAATTGTTCACTCATTCGAGAGATATACACCAGATGGGGTATGTGGGATCGCGTTGAACCGACTATTGTTCTTCTCGAGCCGCAGGGAAGGGGCCAAAAACTAAAGCCAGACGTGGGTGTAAAAGCCTGCGTCTGGCTTTACTCTTTCTGCACCCCCTTTTTGCTAGAGTAGGCGTTTACACCCGGCATTGAGCATCCAGTGAACGCGATTCCTTCAGTCTTTCCGGCCGATCCACAGAACTTCCAATCCGATGTCATCGAGCGTTCGAACGAGCTTCCCGTCATCGTATTGTTTTGGGCCGAGCAGATGCCGGAAACGGTAGCTGCCCGTGATTTTTTGGACACCCAGGTAAACGCGCGGTCGGGAAAAGTCCTGCTTGCTCTCGTTGACGTCGCATCAGATCAGTCTCTCGCTCAGCACCTTCAGGTTCAGACGCTGCCAAGTATTCGAGTAGTCAAAGATGGTCAGTTGTTGGAGCAGATAGACGGCCCGCAGCCCGAAGAAGCCCTAATTGCGCTGTGCGATCGGCTTACGCTTTCTAGTGCCGAGGTGTTGAAGGAGCAACTTGCTGATTTGCTCGAGACTAAGGATTTTGATGCTGCGCTGGCTATCTTAAAGAGCGCCATCGAAGAAGAACCCGGAAACGCTGCGTTTCGGGTTGAGTTAGCTGATGTGTTGATCCTTCTGGGAAATACCAATGAGGCAAAGTCAGTATTGGCTGGGATAGGTGACGATGTTCCCGACGTTGCTCGTCCTCGGGCGCGGCTTTTATTTGTTGAGGAAGCATCCGATCTCGGTGATCTGGACGCTCTGAAGGAACAGCTTTCTGAAAAAACAGGGGATTTAGAGACCCAGTATTCCCTGGCAGTTTGCTACGCGGCTGAGAACAAGATCGAGGAGGCGCTAGAGTCTGCACTCGAAATTCTCTGCGCAGATCGAAAATTTAGAGACGACATTGGTCGGCTTACGATGTTGAGAATTTTTGACTTATTGCCTCAGGGAAATGCGCTGGCAACTACCTTCCGAAGGCGAATGTTCAACTTTATGCACTAGCGGTCGCGCGACCAAACCCAGGCCTGTTACCCAAATCCATTTTCCTCAACTCGGGTGTTTGTAGCCAACACTGTCCGAGTTTTAGAGTGTAGTTATCGAGAGCTCTTCTCAAACCGTACGCCCGATACCAATAGGAAAAAGAGCTAACCCATTGCAACCAATTTTGTGAATCTTGGTTGATGCTATCTAGTAGGTTTGGTTTACTCGTCGCTGTTTGATCTTCCGCTTTCTGGTTTTGTATTCGAGTCCAACGAAGTAAATCGACGTACTCCCTAAGAGTTGTGTCTATATCTTCAAAATTGGCCAGCTTCTTCTTACTATTTCGAGCACGCTGATGCGCACTGGTGTGGAGGGAGGGAATCTTGGCTCTGGAACTAGTTCTTGCAGGGTTTAGGTCCACGTAAACCATGCAAGCCAACAAAGCCGTCCGGTCGAGCAGCGCTACAGATTTGAAACGGCCTTCCCAAAACCGTCCAGCGCATTCATCCTCGGCGTTAGCACTGCGAGCGATGGGTTCATTGATGAAGCGCATGAACCAGGAGAGACTGCCTAGTCGACTTCTGATTTGATTGATTTTATTGGGCTGTTCGAGAAGACGTTTACTTTGTTCGCGGAGATATCTCTTTGATTTCTTTGTACCCGATCTTGCTAACCAACGATCAACAATGTCTTTGTCTGTCCATTTATTAGTTCTTTTTGGGTCAAGCCTAACCACTATGTGGTAGTGGTTGCTCATTATCGCGTAGGCGTACACGTCGACGGCGAATAGGTTGGTTAGAAGCTGAATTCGACTGGCGATCCAGCCGCGTCGGTGCTCGTAAGATTTCCCGTTCTGATGATCGGTCCCGCAAAGCCAGGATTGACGAACACAACGAGAAATGCAGTGGTAGTAACCGCCATTTTTTTGATCTACGAGGTGGGCTCGAGGGTAAGTCATGGACGAATAATGCGTCAGTGAGATTTCGCTTTTCATAGGACGTTGCTTCGAATGACCTTAAGAGATTGTCCATAGCGTTAAGGTTGTGTTCTGTTACGAATCAAGGAGCGAAGTCTGGATGTCCAGCTTTGGTTCGCCCATAAACGTTAATCAACTCGATGGAATTTGCAGTCAGCGTTCGATGGATGTCCTTATCTGGTAGCCACTGTGAACGGGGTCGCATTTCTCGCGGCGACGCTCACCTATGCTCTCAGTAGATACTCATGCGCCACGGGATTGCGCGGTGCGTTCGATTTGCTCTAAAAACTTCTATTGGACAAGGAGTGCTGATGGACTCCCTAACATCTGAACACTTCACTAAGAAGCCATATCTTGGATGTCCTGAACTAGCTTTGTATTGGTGTGGTCGCATGTTTCGATGTGCGGGCCAGCCTAATGCGAGTTTCTGCAGAGGTTTACCTATCTGCCCTGATCTGGTCCTGCCTGGCCTACATGCTTCCTCCGAAAACACGCTCAGGTTTAGTCATGCATGAGCGGCCCTGGCTTTCAGCGAGTCGGACCCATCCGGGAAACCGTCGGCGGGTCAATGAGGACGCTGTGATGGCCTGCACCAGAGAATCTATTTGGGTGGTCGCAGATGGGATGGGTGGCCATTCGGCGGGTGAGGTAGCCAGTCGTTCGGTCGCCGAAGCCTTGGTACCCGAACCTTCGGATCTAAAGACGGGTCATACGCTCGCTGATCGAGTGGACTGGATTGAAGATCGGTTGGTAATCACGCATCAATCGCTGCGTAAACAGGCAAAGGAGATAGGGCCTTCCGCCGTTATTGGGTCTACGGTGGTGAGCCTAACTATCGAAGGTACGACAGGTGTGGTCCTCTGGGCCGGTGATAGTCGTTTGTATCGATTGCGTCGTGGTTGCCTGAAGGTGGTCACCCGCGACCATAACCCGATAGCTGATCTACTCGATTCTGGGGCGATAACTGAGGATGAAGCTCTTGCTGCTAATACAAACATCATAACTCGGTCTGTTGGCGGACGGCGCCCCCTTGAACTGGACATTGCGGTGTTTGACCTGGAGTCGACAGACACTTTACTTCTTTGCACAGATGGCTTGTATCGTGAAGTGGCTGATTGCGAAATAGGTAAAATACTCACTCAACCTGACCTTGAGGTTGCCGCGTCCGAGCTTATTGAGCTTGCACTTTCTCGGCCCGCTCGAGACAACATTTCCTTTCTGGCGCTGCGTGGTTTTGAACATGTTTTCCATTGATCGTGCGGGAATAGACTGGGCCGCGGCCGAGGCTAATGACCGATCGCAACTGCGGATCCTCTCTGCCGCCCAATTGCGCTCGCGGGTTGCCGCTCTTTCTCCTGTGATACCTGAATCCTGGCTGGTGAAGCGAGAAGAGCTTGGTAGTGGTGGTATTGGGGCGGTTGCTACGCCAATGAGCTGCGTGGGGTAGAAGAATTGGACAGCCAGCCTCTATCGCACAACGAAATTCTGAAAATAGTCGATTTCGATCAGGAAGGAGATGTCCCAATCATCGCCATAGAATTGAGCCACCTCCGGGTATTTCTGGAATTATTCTGGGAGCACCTTAAAGGGCTTACAAAGAACGCGGCTTGGCCTTTCTCGTCGCAGGCGATGGTTTTTGAGCAAGAGCACAGGTTATCAAGTATCGCTAATTTACAGGCTGAGCTGTTGGAAGAATCTCCCTGGCTAATGCGACTACTGGCACCAGGGCTGGATCCGTTAGTATTGATTCTTCAAAAGGTCCGGTCAGGTTGATTTTTGTTCGACTATCAGAAACTGAATTCGATGGTGGTGTTGCCGATGAGGTCCGGCACACACGCCAGTCCGTTGTTGAGGTGTCAGGCTTGTGAGCTTTTTAGAACTGGAACCCGCGGCTCGCCATCTGCGTGAGCTTGCGAGGACGCATGGAGCCGGGGGAATCTCGCGACAAGAATACCGTCGTGCGCGACGTGAAATAATCGAAGAACTGCACATCACCTTTGCCGAACCACAAGTGAAAGCCCGGTCGGCTGGGGACTTACTTCCGATGGTTGAAGAGACCGCTATGAACCAGTCGGAAGAAACGAATGTCGACTTAGAATCTTCGGACAGCCCGCCATCGCCTCGGATTTCGGTCGCGCTCTGGCGTACCTTGCTTGGCGTTTCCTTGGCTTTGGCGATTTTGGTTGCTGGACAGTCAATCAACGCTATTGGGCTCTAGCCGCCTAAACTACGGGAGCTCCAGAAGCTCGAACAGTTTTGACGCCAATTTTGGGGGGTGAGGTGCGTTCTAAATGCGTTATGCACAAGCGTACGAGAAGGCTCACAGACCTGTTAGAGGGCTGTTTGGAGGTGAGTAAACGTATGTTAGAATTCCGCTAACTAGCTGATAAAAAACAAAATAATCTAATCTTTGAACTAATTGTGGTACCTGCATCGGTTTTGTGTTTCCAGTGCTATTGCCGGAAGGGCTGTGCTTATCCTCAGAGTTATCCACAGATTGCGGTTCGTGGAGTGGTTTTTGGCCCGCTGGGCCCGGGATTCGTCGGCTGTCCAATATTTCTAGCGAGATCGTGCAAAACCTGGCTGTCCAGAAATCGATCCTGAGATAGCAGATCGCTTGGGATAAGCCAGCAGAGCCATCTGATCTCTTCTTTGCGCTCGATTCCTTCGCTGGGCAGAATGCGTGGGAACTGAGGCGATCTCCTGATTGTCCATTCCCGAATATAACTGTCGGATGTTTCCATGCATTTAGGAATACTAAAAGTCGACTCAGTACGAGATGAGTTCATCGCGGAACATGGAGACTATCCCGATATGTTTGAGCATCTACTGCTCAGCGCTGATCCTTCTTTACAAATCAGTGTCTACGATGTTCAAAGCGGCAACGTTCCTGACCCGGCGCAGTGCGACGGCTACTTAATCACTGGCTCGAGAGACAGTGTTTACGATGACCTTCCATGGATTCCCCCTCTGGTGGACTTTGTCGGCCAACTAAGAGAACAAGAGATAAAATTGGCCGCAATTTGTTTTGGTCATCAACTTGTTGCCCACTTTTTTGGAGGTAGGGTGGGCGCTGCGGAAGAAGGTTGGGCTGTAGGTGTACACAGTTGTGACATTATTGAAGATGACTATTGGATGACGCCTCCCACGGAGCGATTGAGTCTGCTATCAAGTCACAAGGATCAGGTGCTCGAGCTGCCTCCCGACGCCACCTTGTACGCTACCAACACTTTTTGCCCAAACGCAGGCTTTACGGTAGGTAATCACACTTTGACGATTCAAGGACATCCAGAGTTTCGAAGGGAATACGCGCGATCACTCATGACTTTCCGAAAGGACCTTCTGGGTGAAGAGGTTTTTGAATCGGGGTTAGATTCGCTCTCTCATTCTATTGACCAGTCTGTTATGGGGCATTGGTTGGTGAATTTTTTCGCCGGCCAAAGTAAGGCTCAGACTAGTAGCTCACATTGAGTTGTTCTTCCGCACATGTGCGATGCGTCTATCTCATTGTCATCTGCCTAATTAGTCAGGGTTGTGGAGTAAAGCTCTTCTATAACAACGCCGACCGATTGGCGCGGTGGTGGGTGAGCGATTACATTGATATGGATAAAGCACAGCGCGCCTATTTTAATGCGAGCAGCGCTGAACTCATGTACTGGCATCGAACTACCCAGCTCGCTGTTTATCGAGATGAGTTGCTTAGAGTCTCGAATGCTATTGAGTCTCAAACACTGGATGCTGACCGGTTGGAAGAAACTGTCGAGGAGGTTGAGCTGTGGGGCCTTGCGTTAACCTCCAGGGCTGCCCCGATTGGGGTGGATGTCTTGCTTTCCCTTTCCCCTAAGCAATTGAGATCCTTTGATAAAGCGCTTGTGAAATCGAACCGCGAATACCAGCGAGAGGCGAAACGCGACCCAGACGATTACGCAAAAGCAGAGGCGAAAGACTACGCTAGGTTTCTGCGAAGATTTGTTGGTCGATTATCAGACGAACAGCAGGCGTTGATTCTCGAGAAGCATCTGGAAATGCTCCCCGACGCGCAAGTAATTTTGGATTATCGGCTTGAGTGGCAGAGCAAACTGTTGAAAGCACTTCAGTTGGAACCTCCTGATGTTGCGCTCGTTGAGGACCTCCTGCTGAATTTCGATCAGCATTACACACCTGAATTCGCGGAAATGATTGAAGTCAACGAAGTGATTTATCAAGAGCTGACGCTCCAGTTACTGGCTAGTCTAAAAGAAACACAGCGTACGAAGCTGGCTTCGGAGGTTCAGGGGTACGCCAAAATATTTGCTGAGCTGATTGCAGATGCTCCGCTGAATCCACCGCCGAGTCCTGACCCTCTTCCTCGCTACACCGTGCGCCCTTAGTTACTGATCTTCTGATGCAGATATCGCGTATTACTCGCCGAGGAAGCTGCACCTTTTTGCCTCAACCGTTGCACAGAATCGACACATAGGACTTGGCCATTCGGCATACGCTTGCCGAATGAGTTACTTCAAGATTCGCGGCGGAAAGCCGCTTAGCGGTAAGATTACCCCCCGGGGCAACAAGAATGCGGCGCTGCCGCTCATTGCTGCGGCCCTGCTGTCTGATGAGCCCCTTGTGTTGCACAACGTTCCAGATATTGGCGATGTTCGCACCAAGCTTCGACTGATTCGAGGTCTTGGTGCCGAGGTACATTTTGCAGATCACAGGTGCGTGATTGATGCCTCCGGTCTAAAGAACCAAATCCCTGACCCTGAACTCAGTGCGCAGATCAGAACTTCAGTTCTTCTGGCGGCTCCGATGCTCGCGCGCTTTGGCCGAACACGCCTTACTCAACCTGGCGGCGATCGAATTGGCCGCCGAAATTTGGACACCCACCTTCTAGCGCTTAAAGCCTTTGGAGCAGTAATCGATGTTGAGGGCGGTACCCACGTTCTTTCCAGCCAGGGCTTTCGGGCGACGGATCTGTTCCTGGATGAGATGAGCGTTACGGGCACCGAACAAGCTGTTCTATGCGCCGTATTGGCTACTGGCACAACGCGAATATCTCAAGCTGCCACTGAGCCGCATGTTCAGGATTTGTGTCGCTGCCTTATAGCCATGGGCGCACGCATAACTGGGGTTGGAACTCACACGTTGTCGATAGTTGGTGTCTCGGCTCTCTCCCGTGCGGAATTCACAGTAGCGCCTGATTATATGGAAGTTGGTTCGTTCATCGCTCTTGCGGCGGCCACGCGATCCTCTTTACGTATAGTTGGGGCACAACCGGAAAATCAGAGGATCACTCAGGCAGCTTTTGGGCGACTCGGGGTTACCTGGGATGTCGATGGAGATGACATAGTAATAGCGGACAGCCAGGAATTGAGAATAGATTCAGAATTTGATGGTGCGACGCCTAAAATTGCTGATTTACCTTGGCCAGGCTTTCCCCCAGATCTCATAAGTATTGCCATCGTTCTGGCCACGCAATGCCAAGGATCGGTTTTGATCAGCCAACGCCTTTTTGACCGGCGGTTGGTGTTTGTAGATCGGCTCATCGCAATGGGTGCAGGAATAGTGCAGTGCGATCCTCATCGCGTAGTTGTTGCTGGACCTCGGCAGCTGCACGGAATTTCGCTGAATTCTCCTGATATACGTGCTGGTATGGCGATGGTTATTGCAGCTTTGGCTGCAAAAGGAGAAACCACCATTCACAACGTGGTGCAGATAGACCGGGGCTATGAGCGTTTGGAGGAGAGGCTCTCTGCTCTCGGCGCTGACATCAGACGCTGCTTCGGCGACTAGCAGGCCTATGTGGGGCGCGTGAGCTAGGGATCTGTTTCGGTTAACGCGTCCACGGGTTAGTCCCGAGTACTCTTCCAGTAGTAGACTCACACGTGGCCGCTTTTAGTTGGCTGTCCTGTTTATTTTTACGCTAGGAGTGCTGGGACTATGCAATGGCAATTGTTCCCAATGTTTGGCTGTCCCAAACTTTCGATATTCGAACTAACTAGGCTCCGTCGGGTCAAGCGATCGAATGTTCTAACGATCGGCTGTTTAGCCTCTATCCTTGTTTCTTTTGCCCCTCAGGCGGAGGCTGCGGGAGAAACTCTTGAATTGCGTAACACCTCCCCGCTTGCGCAAATTTTTGGTCTACCAGCGATGCGTGGTGCGCGGGCTGAAGGTTGGCGTCTGAGATTCAATGTTGACGCTGCAAATAGCTTTACGGGGGGGGTTAGTGCCTCTGAGTTCGTATTTCTGGATGGAGAAACTTCGACGTTTTCCTACACTGTTAAGCGAGGATTTCTTAATCGCTGGGAAGGTGGGCTGGAAATCCCATGGGTGGTTCATTCGGGCGGCAGATTTGATGGCTTGATTGATGAGTTCCATGACTTGTTCGGCCTGCCTGACGGCGATCGACCCTCGACTGAACGAGGAGCAACCGATTACTTGGTTCTTGCGGATGGAGCTCTTGAAATCGATGTGGATGGTAAATCGTCTAATCTCGGTGATGTCCGAGGGTGGCTCGGGTATGGAATTTATGAGGCGCCAAACCGTTCGCTGGTCTCTCGGTTGCATCTCAAGCTACCGACGGGCCGGGCGCGCAGTCTTAGTGGCTCCGGCGCTGTTGATGTTGCTCTGGGGTTCGATTACGTAGACGAAGCGTTACTGTCTATCTTGGGTGTCCAACTTTCGCTAGGTGCTGGTGTAACGTTCATAGGTAAAGGCGATCTGTTACGTGACCGGCGCGAGGCTTTAGTTCCTTATGGCCACCTTGGCCTACGAAAGCGATTGGGGCGGCGGAATCGACTTGGGCTGCTTGCGCAGCTTGATGCACATGGTGCCCTTTTCGATGCCGAGTTATCGCACTTGGGGGAGACGGTCTTGCAGGGGACGCTGGGTTTCCAGGTGGATCTTACTCCCAAGGCTAGGGTCGAGTTGGCGCTGATTGAAGATCTGAGTGGTGCGGCAGCTGCAGACGTGATTTTCAAATTGTCCCTAGTGGGGCAGCTGTGAAGGACAGACTCGAGTTGCTTCGCTTAGAGTGCTCTGTCACTAAAAGGGGGCGTTGCAGTCAAAGACTTTGATATCGCGATAGTAGGCGACACAATGGCTAGTGCGCCTATTGCTCATCGAGTTGGCAGAACTTAGGCGCAGAGAGCATCTGATCTATCTGCGATTCTGCTCTCCAATAAATGGCGAGTGTTTCAGAGAATTTGGGACATCCAGGTTTCTGCTCCAGCGGAATCGCCCGTTTCGAAGCGCAATATTTGGCTGTCCTCGATTTTCCGGTCTCGAATATTCCGTTCAGGTCGAAATGCTTGGCTGTCCTGAATTTTCTGCTGCCCGCCATTTCCCCCGCCCGCCTGTGCGCCTTTTGCTATGATCGGCGGCTATAGAATAAAAGGGGGAATGACTATGGCAATGCAGCGAACACCTCTGCTCATGTCGAATTTGCTGGATCGGGGAGCGAAGGTTGCGCCGAACGAAGAGATCGTGACGGCGACAGAGAAAGGCGTTCGACGCCAAACCTATCTACAGACCCGTAATCGAGCCCATCAGCTGGCTCATGCACTCAAAGAGTCGGGAATAGAAGTTGGCGATCGTGTGGGGACGTTCATGTGGAACGGCTCTCGGCATCTCGAGGCTTACCACGCGATCGCATGTATGGGCGCGGTCTTGCACACGCTGAATGTCAGGCTGTCCGATAATGACCTTGAGTACATTATCGATCATGCGCAAGACAAGCTGATCATCGTTGATGCCGATGTCTTGCCTCTGCTCGAGAAATTGAAAGGGCGCATGCCTAGTGTCGCAAAGGTTGTCGTTGCGACTGAAGAGGGCTTCGAGGGTTGGTCCAGCGACCTGCCCGGTGCTCAAGATTACGAAGATTTTATTACCGGCAAGCCGACTGATTTCGGTTGGCCTCAGATCGACGAGAATTCGCCACTGGGTTTGTGCTACACCAGTGGAACTACGGGTAATCCAAAAGGCGTTGAGTACGAGCATCGCTCGCAGTACCTACATACCATGACGCAGTGCATGACTGATTCGATGGGGCTTTCAGGCGCCGACTCTATATGCGGTATTGTGCCTATGTTTCATGCCATGGGCTGGGGCATTCCCTGGAGCGCAACTATGCTTGGGGCAAAGCAAGTTTTACCCCATCGCTTCATGGATCCAGTGCGACTCGCTCGCTTAATGGCCGATGAAGGCGTCACGCTGTCTGCTGGTGTCCCCACCATCTGGCAAGGTGTGAAATCTCTTTATGAAGCAGATCCGTCGAGTCTTGATCTGTCCAAGCTGCAGCGACTCACTTGCGGCGGATCCTCACCACCACCTTCCCTGATCCGATGGTATTGGGACACACTCGGCGTAGAGATGATTCAGGGTTGGGGCATGACCGAAACCAGCCCCCTCGCCACTCTTTCACGCCGCGTAATGACGCGACAACATCTTGAGCTTAGTGAAGATGATCAATTCGAAAACGTTGCCAAAGCCGGTCAACTCATGCCGGGCCTTGAGCTCGACATATTTGACGAGGAGTTCAATCGCGTGCCTCATGATGGCGAGAGCGTCGGAGAAATATTGATACGAGGTCCGTGGATTTGCAGCGAGTACTACAACGATCCGCAACCTGAGAAATTTCACGATGGCTGGCTCATCACTGGCGACGTCGGAAAGATTGATTCTGACGAATACCTCATTATTAGCGATCGCTCCAAAGACCTGGTTAAAAGCGGCGGTGAGTGGATCTCTTCAGTGGATCTCGAAAACCACATTGTTGCAATCAAAGGCATCGCCGCGGCATGCGTCGTCGCGCAGCCGCATCCGAAATGGGATGAACGGCCGGTAGCACTCATTGTTCTTGAAGAAGGTGCTGAGGTGAGCGAACAACAAGTGCTCGATCATTGCGCCACCGCCTTCGCTAAATGGCAGCTGCCCGACGAAGTGCTCTACATCGACACCATTCCACTTACCACTACGGGCAAGATGGATAAGAAAGTTGTTCGTGCAGATCTCGACGCAAAAGGCTATCAGCTACCTGATCTGCGGCAATCTTCCGCGGGCTAAGTCCGCCGTACGCGATGACTGCCGAAGCAAATAGAAGTAACTCAAGGAATCTCCAATGACCTCTTCAGGTAAATTCAATAATCGGCTGACAGAACTGCTCGGCGTAGACATTCCGCTCGTGCAAGCGCCAATGGGCTGGATCGCTCGCTCTCAGCTCGCATCAGCGGTGTCCAATGCAGGAGGTCTGGGAATCATTGAAACCTCGTCGGGTGAACTGGACGTCATCCGCGAAGAGATCAAGAAAATGCGCACGCTCACCGATAAGCCGTTCGGTGTAAACATAGCCCAGGCATTTGTTCGCGATCCGACGATTGTCGAATTTGTCATTGATCAAGGTGTTCGCTTTGTAACGACATCCGCTGGCAACCCTGAACGGTACACGAGGACTCTAAAAGAAGCTGGTCTCACCGTCTTTCACGTTGTGCCAAGTTTAGCGGCTGCACTTAAGGCAGTGGAAGCGGGCGTAGATGGATTGGTTGTTGAGGGCGGTGAAGGTGGCGGGTTTAAGAATCCGAGAGACGTTAGCACTATGGTGCTTTTGCCATTAGTTCGTTCTAAGGTCGATGTACCCATTATTGCTGCAGGTGGATTTGTGGACGGTAAGTCGATGGCCGCCGCGTTTGCTTTGGGTGCAGAGGCTGTGCAGATGGGCACGCGCATGGTATCTGCTGCCGAATCTCCGGTTCATGACAACTGGAAAAATGCCATTGTCGATGCAGAAGAAACCGATACTGTCTTTCTAAACCGGTTTCATTCTCCCGCGTTGCGCGCGCTTCGAACCGATAAGTCTACAGAGCTCGAAAAAGCAACCGAGCGAAATGTGATGGGTGATTTTGGCAATGCCCAGGACCTCTATTTCGGCGGCGACATGAATTCGAGTATCGCGTTAACCGGGCAGGTGGCAGGACGCATCGATTCTGTTCGGCCAGTAAAAGATGTAATCGAAGAAGTTCGTGATGAGTTCTTTGCAACGGTTAACGGTTTGGCCGCCACCTACACGTAGAGCTAAGGCTTTACTTGCGGCTTGCAGTGTCTACGAATTGCGCAATCTCTTCAGGGTGTGTTTCAAAAGAGGTTACCAAACGAATCAAGACTTCTCCGGGCTCAAGTCGATCATGATCGGCCAGTGCAGTTGCAGGCCATTCGTAGTACACGGCGCCTGACGCGCTCAAGCGGTTATGTAGGTCGTCGGGGATTATCGCAAATATCTCGTTTGCTTGAGCAGGCCATGCCATTCGAACCCCTTGCATCTGTTGCAGTTGAAAGGCCAATGTGCCCGCCATCGCGTTGGCGTGACTCGCCAGTTCTAGCCAATGGTTGTCTTTTAGCCAGCCTTCAAACTGGGCACCGAAGAGCCGCCCTTTACTTAGTAAGTGCCCGCTGCGCTTTCGACGGTGTATGAAACCATCGGCGAGCTTCTTGTTAAAGAAGATCACCGCTTCTGCAGCCAGCGCCCCGCACTTGGTTGCGCCTAGACACAAGACGTCGACACCAGCCTGCCAGCTTAGCTCTGCGGGTGAGCAACCGATCGCTGCAACAGCGTTGGCGAAACGGGCGCCGTCCATGTGCACACGTGCCCCATTATTTTGAGCCACTTGAGTCAGTCCGGCAATTTCATCCGGCGTGTAGACCATTCCTAACTCACTGCTCTGGGTCAGAGACAAGGCGGCTACTTTTGAATTGTGCGGAACAAGAGTTCCAGCCGTTGCGAAATAGTGCTCTAAATCCGCGGTTTCAAGTTTGCCGTGGCCTGCCGAGAGCGGCACCAGTCGAGCCCCGCCGGTCATAAACTCTGGCGCGGTTGATTCATCGTTAGCAACATGGGACTCGGCGTGGCATAGAATGCTCTCCCAGGGTTGTACCATGCTCGCCAGTGCCAAAGTGTTTGCAGCAGTTCCCGTGGCTACGAAGTAGGCGTCCAATTCACTTTCAAACACCTCTTCCAGCCGGTTGTGCGCCCGGTCGGTCCATTGGTCCGCGCCGTAACCGGCCGTGGTGCCTTGATTCGCTTCTTGAATAGCAGCTAGAACAGAATCTGATGCGCCAGTTGCGTTGTCGCTGCCGAAGTTCATGAATGGTCAATACTGGCTGCGTTCTTCGGCGCCGGCTCTCCGAGTACCTGCCGGATGCCGTCTGCACTCGCTTGCATCATGCCTCCAACGACATCTTTGAAGGCATCTGGTTCAATTTCGAGAGTCCAGTGTAGCGTGCAGCCGGTCTCAGTGGCTTGCAACCGGATATGAGCGCGGTGATGTGTAATCCCAACGCCCGACTGAACAACGCCGTACTCGATCTCTCGCGTTTCGTTGTCGTGTCTGTGAATTTTCTCGACCAGCGACGATTGGCCCTCCATGGTCATGTGGCGCTCATCGCCTCTCATCTCGGCGGTATCTATGCCAGGCACCCAATCAACGCGATCAAGCACGCCGATTACGGACCAAACTTCGTCGGCACTACTTGCAAAGTGTTCTGTCAGTATGAGGTGTTTCATGGGTGTCCAGCTCTTTGTCGTCCGTTTGAGGGGATGCGTGGGTGTCCAGCTCTCTGTTGCATGGCTGTCCCGCTATTTGCCCCATAGGGCGGCAAATTTGTGTCCGATGCTCATTTTGCCATTGATGTCGGGTGGGTCACAGAGCCGCGCGCGGTCGTTGTGGGGTTGGCTCCTCGGTGATTCAGCTTATAAATGGCATTCCGCTCAGCCCTTGCTATACCTAGTAGTGACACCACTGAGCGTTTTGACGATGTTTGCCCGAAAACTAATCATTTTTTCTTACACTGTCCTGTTTTTTGCATTTCTATCCGTGCCTGAAACTGTAGCTGCGGACAACGCTCGAAGAGCCTCCAATAGCGCCACCTGCTGCGACGACTCGACTAACGTGGAGTTTCCGGTGGTCTATTTTGCCTCCAACTCTGCGGCGCTCGATGCGAGCGAAAGTGCAAAGCTTGACCGCATAGCGTCCACGCTTGCCAACTTCCCAAGCTTAAAGTTGCTGGTTGTGGGTCATACAGACAGCCAGGGCAGTGTTTCCTTCAACCAGGCGCTCTCAGCGCGACGAGCGGGGGCGGTGGTTAACTACCTGACGGATCGCGGGGTCGATTCTGCTCGATTGACAAGCGATGCTCATAGCGAGTCTCGACCGATGGCCGCCAACGCTCACGCGAACGGTCGCGCAGAAAATCGTCGCGTCGTGTTCATCAAACAATAGTGGAATAGCCCAATGCCCGATCAAAATCTCGCCGAAGCTACGCCCGGTATACATTCCCGGTTGCTTTCAGACGTACAAGACCAGAATCTTGAGTTGCCGACGCTCCCAGAATCTAACGCGCGCATTGAGGCGATCACTGCAAGAGAAGCCGTAAATCTGCGCGAGTTTTCGCAGGTAGTAGCGCAAGATCCAGGGCTTGCTTGTAAGTTGCTGCATATCGCCAACTCGGCTCATCACAGTGTAAGCCGCCCCGTGGGATCTATTAGCCTGGCGATCAAACAGCTTGGCCTGCGATATGCCTCAGAGCTTGCCGCAGGACTTTCCAATCAACTGGTGTTTCAGCCCACCAACGAGATGATCGAACGTCGTTACCGGATGGCTGTTGCTGATTCGACTTATGTTGCAGCCGCTGCGGCAGTGCTGGCACGAAATTACACCGAGCTATCTTCCGAGCGCGCAAGGCTTGCGGGGTTGGTTCACAACATTGGTGCGTATCCCATCCTGGCTAAGGCAGAGTATGAGAATTTTACCGACACCTTCGCATTGCAAGATATTGTGGAGACGGTTCAGATTGTTTTAAGTGCAGCGATACTCAAGCGTTGGAATCTACCGAAAGAGATTATTGATATTCCGACTCGACTAAAAAGCTATACGCGTTCGAGTTCCAAATTGGAGCTTGTTGATCTCGTCGTCGCTGGCTCGGCGCTTAATTCGTTTTTTAATCATGAAGAAGTTGCTCACAGCAAAGACTCGGGACTTGGCAAGGCCGATGCCAGAGCTCCAGTCATGCCGCAATCACTTTCGTTGCTGATCTATGAGATCGCGGGATTTGACCCGTTGTCGAACGTAGCGCAGGTGCAACTCCTTCGTGAAGAAATCGCGCGGGAGCAACAGGCGGATGAGCGGCAAGTGATTCAGTTTCGCCCAGATTGAGAGTGTGAACTGTTTCAAATCGTTGAATAAAACCTGCTGGCGAAGAATTGACAGTGTCGACTGCAAAGAACTTCTTCCGAGTTTCATCGAGCAGCATTGGTTTCTTTGAGTTGCGATACAAGCCAATAAAACGCTAAGCCCGCCAAGTCTTTGGCAGTTTCTTGCTGCATAGGGTGTTTCATACCCAGGTTACAACATTGTAACGTTGCGAGACGCTGATCACTCTGAACCCTAAGTTCCCCGGCTACATTCTTGTTGCGTAAAGCGGCGAGTATCGGCGAAAAACTCGAGCTCATTAACTGAACCTGATTAACGCTTTTCGCTTGTTGCGACTTCGATCTCTACTAGGGTTGAGTTGCAGGCTATGCGCGTTAATCCGGCATATCGACAACTACTTTGGGAAACAAACTGTGAACACCCGTGCTCGAACAAACAATTGCCGGCTAAAACCGAAGAGCGGAACCAGGTATCTGGCCGGTAGTTTAGATAGCGATAAGACGCTATGGGAGAAGTTCATTCTTGGCCTGTTTGTTCTTTTCGTTGCTGGTTGTGCGGTTTCTCCTCAGCCATTTTCATCCGACACGCTGGAATCGCAAGGCATGAACCAGCTGAACGGTTACCTGCAAGAGCAGGATCCGGTTAGCAGCCCAATTGGTCTCTACGAGGCAATGGCGCGGTCCATTAAGTATAACCTCGACGAAGAAGTTGAGCGTATGGAGCAGCTCTTGCGGGTCCGCGACCTAAAGCTTGCTCGTTTTGATATGTTGCCCAATCTGGTTGCGGGCGCCAACTATAATGGCCGAAACAATTTCAGTGGCGCAAGCTCATCCGCGTTGTTAGGGCCGCGTTCGGTTGGTTCGCAGTCGCTTGTGTCATCGACGTCTTCTGAGCGCGACACTTTTGGGGCAGATTTGCTGCTGTCCTGGGATGTGCTCGATTTCGGCCTGTCTTATGTTCGAGCCAAACAAAAAGCTGACGAGGTCCTGATTGCCGCGGAGCGCAGGCGCAAAGTAGTGGGGCGTATTGTCGAAGATGTTCGCACCGCTTACTGGCGGGCTGTAAGCGCCGAGCGGTTGCTCACTCAATTACAGGCTCTTGAAGGAGACATCGAAGATGCGTTGCGTCAGTCGCAAGCGGTATTCGATCGTCGTAAGGCAGCACCTTTGTCAGCGCTTACCTATCAACGTGAACTTCTATCTGTAAAAGAAGAAATCCAAGATTTGCAACGCGAAATGAGTGTAGCCAAACATCAGCTCGCGGCGCTTATGAATCTAGATCCAGGCAAGCCCTATGAGCTAGCGATGCCCGAACGTTCAAGCGCCGAGCTTAGTTTTGCTATGGCGCCTGAAGAGATGATCTCGTTAGCCTTAATGAACCGCCCTGAAGTTCGCGAGAACCTGTATCGCCAGCGCATAAACGAGAAGTCAGCCACTACGGCGCTGCTGGAATTGCTGCCTAGTCTGCGTCTGTTTGGCGGCTTTAATTACGACAGTAATGAATTTCTGTTCAATGACCAGTGGACGGGTTGGGGCGCTCGAGCGAGCTGGAATCTGGTGCAGGCTTTTAGTTATCCAGCCAAACGAAGAAGCGTTGCCGCACAGCAAGAGTTGCTTGATGCAAAAGCTAACGCGCTCACCATGGCTGTTATTACCCAAGTCCACGTCAGCCGTACCCGATTTGAGCTCGCTCGACGGCAGCTCGATACGATGCAAAATATATTTAGTGTGCAGGGCCAAATTCTTCACCAGATTAGCGCGGGCTATGCAACGAAGCGCGTTAGCAAGCAGACGATGATTCGCGAGCGAATGAATCAGATATTGTCTGAAGCGAAGTACGATCTCGCGGTGGCCGATCTTCAGAATGCATTCGCCAACATACATTCGTCGATGGGCTTCGACCCCTACGGTGGCGACGTGTCCGGACAGGAACCTGTTGCGGAGCTGGCTGCTAAATTGCAACAACATTGGGAGAATCGTGGGGATGGAATCTCGTTCGTCGCGCCGCTTGGACCTGTTGGCCACTTTGAAAATTCTGACTAGGCGCATGTCTAAGCTACTCAGATTCTACGGTGTCGCCAGATGGGCTCGAATGAGTGTGCTTGGCGCTGTGCTGTGTTGTATCGATATCGCAGCGTACGCTGAAACTTCTGACGCTAGAGGTATTCGAGGGGTTGTTAAGGCTCAGCACGAGGCTTTGATCACCGTAGATATCAAGTCGAACATCAGTGCGTTGCCGGTTAGAACCGGAGAGAGCTTCTCAAAGGGTGATGTGCTGGTTTCTTTTGACTGCATGGCCCAAAGAGCCGCTGCGGATGCGGCTCGTGCAGCATTCACTGCAGCCAAGTCGCGTTATGAAAGCAACGTTGAAATGAATAGTTTTGATGCACTCGGCGGTCTTGAAGTTGATCTTGCGAAAGCGGAGATGGATGAAGCCGCCGCACGCGCGCGCGGCGCCGAGGCTTTGATTCGCCAGTGCAAAATTATTGCCCCTTATGCGGGTCGTGTGGCAGAGCTGGCCGTAAATGCCCATGAAATGCCGGCGCCAGATACTCCATTGATGAAGATAGTTGGTACTAAAGAGCTGGAGCTGCGTTTGATTGTTCCTTCGGCCTGGCTGAACTGGATGAGACCTGGTGTCGCATTCCGATTTGAGATTGACGAAACCGGAAAACACCACGAGGCTCGAGTTACTAATATCGGCGCCGAAGTTGATGCGGTGAGTCGGACTGTTCCCATCATCGCATCCTTCGCGAACACGCCTGCGACGGTACTACCTGGTATGAGTGGTACCGCTAGATTCGAGCAGGTCGAGCATGCGCCCAGTAGTTAGTCTTCGTCGCTAAGGGGCAGTCATGGCCGCTATTCAAGGTATCCGCACTAGAGCGGATGCAGGCACCGCACAAGAAACTTCTGACTCTATTGGCCGACAACAGCATGATCTACGGGCGGCACAAGACCAGATGGCTAGCAAGCTTTTGGCGTTTGAGGCCGATCTTAGAGCCCTGAACACCGAAGCCGAGCTGTTTGCTCATTGGTGTAATGAAACGCGACGCTTTCTAAACTATCGGCAAGCATTCTTGCTGCACTCTAAGGTACGGCAGACCCGACCTCGGCTTGTCTCTGCAACCAGCTTGCCGAGTGTCGACCGAGATGCACCCTTTGTGCGCTGGCTTGAGAAGGTTGTAAACAGGATGGCCGCTGATATTGGATTAGATAAGCAACGTTGCTTTAGCTTGCCAGCGTACTGTGATGATACTGATGAAGAGACGCAAAACTATCCGTTCGTAGAATTCTTCTGGACACCGCTGGTAGAAGAAGAGGCGACTATCGGCGGTTTTCTGGTGGTGCGCGAATCTCCTTGGCATGCAGATGAACAATTGGTAGCCGAGCGTTTTTGCAAGCTCTATGTTCATTCGTGGCAGTCTATTAAGGGCCGTGGAAAACTCGCGAGAAAGCATCGCATGGCCCGCAAAACGCTCTGGTTAGGTGCGGTATTGATCGCTCTGCTTGCCCTGTTTCCGGTATCCATAACCGCGCTTGCTCCTGCTGAAGTAGTGCCGCTCGACCCGCTGGTTGTTGCCGCGCCGTTCGATGGAGTCGTTAAAGAAATTCTTGTGGATCAGGGAGCGCCCGTTGCTTTGGGCGACGAGCTAATTGCGTTTGAGGATGTTGAATGGCGCAGTGGTTATGACATTGCCGATGAGACGGAATCGGTGGCGAGTGCACGATTTCAAAGAGAGTCTCAGCGCGCAATTGCTGATCCGAGAGCTAAGCGAGAGATAGCCGTAGCCAGAGCGGAACTGGAGTTGGCGACTACTGAGAAAGCTTATGCGCGCGAGTTGCTCGATAAAACCCGGTTGTTATCAGAGGGCGAAGGCCTGGCCGTTTACACCGATAAGCGCGACTGGATTGGTAAGCCGGTCAGCGCTGGAGAATCGATCCTACAGATTGCCAACCCTGACAAGGTGCGCTTTTCGATCGATTTACCCGTTCGTGAAAGTCTGGTGTTGAAGGATGGGGCTCGCATCAAGGTGTTTTTGGATTCAGATCCGTTGCGTCCTGTTGAGGCGACCCTGACCGAAGCAAGCTATCAGGCGGTTCGGGACAAGCGCGATATTCTTGCCTACAGACTGTCGGGCGAGATCGTAGATACCGATGGAGATCTGCCGCGCATCGGTGTTCAGGGGACGGCACAAATCTATGGCGATAAAGCACCATTGCTCTACGTGCTCCTGCGCAAACCGCTCGCGAGTTTGCGGCAGTTCACGGGATGGTAAGCGATGAGCCCGGTACCGGCTTGAGCAAAGCCTCTGCAGTCGAGGTGGCGGACAAACTCGATGACAATGCTCAGTTACCAGCGCTACGCGAAGACCTGCAGCTGCTGCCTGGTGCGCCTCAGTTCAATGGCGAAAAAAGCTGGCTGATCTACGATCCACCAAGACACCGGTATTTTCAGATCGATGCTGTGACTGTTGCTTTATTAAAGAACTGGGATGCCGGATCTGTTGCGCAGGTAAGAGAGGCAGCGAGCGATGCGATCGACGTCTCGTCCGATGACATCGAGGAGGTTGTGCGCTTTTTGTACCTCAATTCACTGGCTCTATCCCCGCCCGACGGAGACGCCCGTAACTATGCCGCTCAGGCTACAGTCGCTAAACAATCGAAATCCAAGTGGCTGATCCACAACTATCTGTTTTTTCGGGTACCCATATTTCATCCACATGTGTTTTTGAAGCGAACAGGTTCTGCGACGGATCTATTCTTTACCCGTTCCTGGTGGGCCTTTTTGGGTGTTGTGCTGTTGACGTCACTTTATCTGGTGATGCGTCAGTGGGACGAGTTTGTACACACCTTCCTGCACTTTTTTAGTCTGAAGGGGCTTGCTCTGTATCTGCTGTCGCTTGCGATAGTTAAGTCGTTCCATGAGCTGGGGCACGCCTACGCGTTAACGCGCTTTGGCGGCCGGGTGGCAACCATGGGGGTTGCCTTTCTGGTGATGTTTCCGGTTTTGTACACCGACACCACAGACAGCTGGAAACTGCGTTCTCGGCGTGAGCGATTGATTGTAAGCGGGGCGGGGGTTGGCGTTGAGTTAACTATTGCGGTGCTTGCGACACTTGCATGGGCCTTTCTTCCAGACGGACCTTTTAGAAGTGCCGCCTTCTTTGCTGCGACCACAAGCTGGGTGTTGAGCCTTTTGGTAAATCTCAATCCACTAATTCGGTTTGACGGCTATCATTTTTTGTCTGATGCAATTGGCGTGCAGAATTTACAGGCGCGTTCATTTGCGTTTGGTCGCTGGGCACTGCGGGAACTGTTGTTTGATCTTGGGGAACCCGTACCAGAAGAGACCACCAAAGTGCGTCGACAGGCTTTGGCAGTCTTTGCCTGGGCGTGCTGGATCTACCGCTTCTTTCTATTCTTGGCGATTGCGCTTTTGGTGTACACCTTTTTCTTTAAGGCGCTGGGCGTCGTTCTTTTTATCGTTGAAATAATCTGGTTTATCGTCATGCCCATATTTTCAGAACTCAAACAGTGGTGGTCTCGACGCGAGCACATTGCATCGCGCCCGCGCGCGCGTTGGCTGGCCATGGGGTGTATCTGTGCCTTGTTGGTGCTGCTCGCGCCCCTGCAGTGGACCGTGAGAATTCCTGCAGTTCTCGAGGTTAGTGATCAGTTAGCACTGCATGCCCAGGGCCCAGGCGTGATAAGTGGTGTTAGTGTTCGCGAGGGTCAGGCAGTAAATGCGGGAGAGGTATTGTTTTCTATCGAATCCCCTGAGCTCGACAACTCTGTACTGCAATCCAAACGGCGCCTGCAGCTTATTCAGGCCCGGCTCGACCGAACTGCGGTAGATACCCAAGACCTAGACCAGACTATGGTGTTGCAGCGCGAGCGCACGCGCGAAGAGGCAACGCTTGCGGGCCTACTTGCACAACGTCAGGCTTTGCAGGTTGTGGCTCCCAGAGACGGGATTGTGGTGGATCTAGCGAAGGCGTTGCATCCTGGTCGTTGGATCAATGATCAGTTGCAGCTGGCGAATCTCGTGTCTAGTAAAGGTGTTCGTGTGAGAGGCTATGTCTCGTCTGAAGAAGTTCTTCGGATTGCGGAAGGCGCCAATTCTACGTTCGTGCCGGAGTCCTTTGAGCTCGATACGGTAGACGGCAAAATTTTGGACATCGCTGATGCTTATGCTGAACGTATCGCCATACCCGCGCTAACCTCACGCTTTGAAGGGAGCATTGCAGTGTCTGAGACCTCGAGTGATCTTGAACCCCTCGGCGCCTGGTATAGCGTGGTTGTGGAACTTGAGGAGGGTGTGTCAGTACCCGTATGGGAAACTCGTGGCGTGGTGCTAACCGACGGCGAAGCAGAGAGTCTGATGGCGGTAGCCTGGCGGCAAATCATGCGCGTTCTGGTGCGCGAATCCTCAGTTTAACGAAAACGCAAATTGCTGCGGCTAAGATCGGCGAGCGTTCGCGCACCGGTTAGTTTCATGTCTCTCGTTAACTCGTCGCGCATCAACGAGATGGCGCGTTCAACACCCGGCTGTCCTGCAGCAGCTAGCGAATACAGATACCAACGGCCTCCGGAACAGGCTTTTGCGCCTACAGACAGTGCCTTCAGAATGTGCGTGCCCCGGCGAATGCCGCCATCACATATCACGTCGATCTCGGAGCCCACGGCGTCAACGATCTCAGCGAGTTGGTCAAAGGGTGATCGCGACCCATCAAGCTGACGGCCGCCGTGATTCGAAACCATGATTGCAGTTGCACCAACGTCCACGGCACGTCTCGCATCTTCGACGCTCATGATGCCTTTGAGGCAAAAGTGTCCACCCCATGTCTGGGCTACCCATTTTGCGGCATCCCAATCCATCGACTGGTCGAGCATTGTGCTGAAGTAGTTGGAAACAGACGTAGTCACCGAGGTGCCTTCGCTGACATGAGTGTCGAGCTGCGGGAGCGAGAATTTCTCGCGGAACAGGTAGTTGAGTGTCCAGTAGGGATGAGTGGCGAAGCTTATAGCGCTCTGAATATTTAGTTTGGGGGGTGAGGTAAAACCGGTTCTTAAATCGCGTTCCCTATTACCGCCCACGATAGTATCGACAGTTAAGGTAAGCGCGTCGAACTTAGCCTCTTTGCAGCGCTCAATCATGTTCTGAGTGAGCCCTTTGTCTTTGTGGTAGTACAACTGGAACATCGTTGGCGCATTTATGCTGCTGGCAATTTCTTCGATGCTTACCGTGCCTAAAGAGCTGAGTCCAAAGAATGTATTGTGTTTTTCGGCGGCCCGGCCAACGGCACGTTCGCCGTCGTAGTGAAATAGTCTCTGCAGAGCGGTAGGGGAGAAGAACATTGGCAGGTCCAGCTTCTTCCCCATTATGGTCGTCGACATGTCGATGTCTTCAACACCGGCAAGCACTCTTGGCACAATGTCGCAATCTTCAAAAGCTCGTGTATTGCGTTTGTAGGTGACTTCGTCGTCTGCTGCGCCATCTATATAATGAAACAGCGGGCCGGGCAGGCGTTGTTTTGCCAGTCGGCGAAAGTCCTCGGTATTGTGGCAGTCGCGCAATTGCATGACGGGCAGCTCCGCTCACATTAGGATGTGATCAGTAGTGTTGTTTCTTGGCCTATTGTACTGACTCGGGCCGAAGTTAGCTCTTTCTTACGCGGACGAGCTATTCACTTGGCTTTAGTCGATTCATCAACGAGCATGCGGGCAGCCACTGTGAGCGGAAAACTGCTCGAAGCTAGCCTCGTGCATTCAGCCAACGAGAACGAATTTGGTTAGCGCCTTCGATGTCTCCCCGGGCTTCGCTAACATCAGCCAGAAGTAACCAACCGCGTTTCGAGGTCTCGCTGCCTGCCTGGGTGAGTGAGATACCACGACGGGCGTATTGCTCCGCGCGAGCGTATTCATTGGTCTCGTAGTTCAAGCGTCCTAGCTGAACCCATAAATCGCCGTTACGGGGTTCGAGGCGAATGGCTCGTTCCACCATGGCGATGGCTTGTTCGTCTTTGCCCTCAGTGCGTAGGGATTCGCTTTGAGCGAGCAGCAGCAGGGCGGCACTATTGCTGGCTGCATTCGGTTTCGCCTCATCGGCTAATTCTTGGTTGTTGGGGGATTCTGAGGGAGTCGACGAGGTGCCAGGCACGGTCGAACTTTCTTCAATCGGCGGAAGTGTGCGTTGATTGGTTGGCGAGCTAACACTGCTGCACCCAGAGAGCAGAGTCACGGCAAGCAGGGTGACCAGGACGATTAGATTTTGCATTGACCTTGCTTTATTCGGTGCGCGAATGAATAGCCGTTAGTTTGGACTGAACCAGCGGCGCAGTCGATCACCAAAACGCTTCGTGGTTGCGCAGTTTGGCTTGTGAACAATCTGCGCGTTTGGGGGTAGTGGTATGTTCACGCGATCGATGTCTGGGCTGCACGACCGGGTGGTTTCAAAACCGGTGCTGTATTCAAGTAGTCGACTCTCGAGGCCTGCGACTGCAGTATTGGGTTGGGGTAAGGCTCTTGCTGGCAGAGGGGCGATGCGAGAGCTGCTCATAAAGCCATCCCAAACGCGCATTGCTCCTGAAGAGCCAGTGAGCCCTGTCGGTGTGTTGTTGTCGTGTCCCACCCACACCACGGCCAGTGTTGCTGCGTCAAAACCCGCGAACCAGCTGTCTCGAAAATCATTAGAGGTGCCGGTTTTACCTGCTACTCCTTGCTGAGCAAGAGACGATCGTTTTCCTGTTCCCCGCGACATAGCGATTTTCATTGCTTCAACCAACTGCTCGTTGGCCTCGGAGTCGATGCTCTGACTGGTTTCTAGTGGATAGCGGCTGATGGGAACGTTTGCTTCGTCGAGTACGGCGATGACGGCGGTTGGTGTTGTATGAAAGCCGCCGCTAGCAAAGTTGCCGTACAACTCGCCAACCTGCAACACGTTCATGCTCACCGCGCCAAGGAGCACTGAAGGGTAGGCGTTTGTGTTGAATTCGTTGATGAGATCCGTCAGCCGCGACGTGATCTTTTCCACACCGATTTGTAGGCCTAGTTGCACGGTGGCGAGATTTAGTGAATCGGCGAGCGCTCTAACCAGAGGCACCTGGCCGTGTTCCTCATCGTCGAAATTGCTGGGTGTCCAGATTTCGCCGTTCGGCTGGGGCAGCGTTACCTGGCTGTCCTGAATTGGGCTGGCGAGGTGGAAGTCGGGTTGTTCTAGAGCGGTTAAATACACCGCGGGTTTTACCAGTGAACCTATAGGACGGGAGGCTTTGAGCGCGCGGTTGAATCCGCCGCGGGTGCGGCCGCCCAGCAGGGCGAGTACGTCGCCGGTTTGAGATTGGGTTACCAGAGCGGCGACTTGCAGGGTGTCGTCCTGATCTGGGTCTTGTTGTGTTTTTGGGGGTTGGGTCACTTGCAGCTGGGCTAGAGTTTGGGTTGCGCTGTCTTGGAGGCGTTCCTGCACGTGGGGCTTCAGTGTGGTGAAGATGCGCAGACCTTCGGTTGCCAGTGATTTGGCGGGATAGCTGCTTTTTAGTTGGCTACGTACAAGGTCCATGAAGGCAGGGTAGTAGGCGCCGCGTGGGCGCGACGTACCCGCGAGTGTGAGCCCTTGGCGCTTTGCGCTGCTCGCTTGTTCTTCACTTATCAGTTGGCCTTCTTGGAGCGTGGTGATGATGCGATCGCGGCGTTCGCGAACGCGATCTGGCTTGCGCCAGGGGTTATAGAACGAGGGGCCGCGAATGACGGTGAGTAGCAGAGCTATTTCGTGGGTGTCCAATTCTGCCAGGGGTTTGTTGAAGTAGAACTGGCTGCCCAGGCCGAAGCCGTGGATCGCGCGTTGGCCGTCTTGTGCGAGATAGATTTCGTTGATGTAGGCATTTAGCAGGTCGCTTTTTTCGAAGCGGGCGTCGAGGATGATGGCCATCGCGAGTTCGCGTAGTTTGCGGGTGTAGGTTCGGCGGTTATCTAGGAAGTAGCTTTTAACCAGCTGTTGAGTGAGCGTGCTGCCTCCTTGCTGGGTTTCGCCGGCGCGCAGATTAACCAGCAAGGCGCGGAGAATGCCGCGCAGGTCAAAGCCGTGGTGGCTATCAAATTTCTTGTCTTCAACTAGTTTGAGCCCATTGCGCAGAAGTTCGGGTACTTGTTGAGGCGACAGAATGACTCGGTCTTCGCCGTGACTCGGAAAGAAGCTACCAATGTTTGCGGGCTCTAGCTGCACTATTACCTGCGGCTTACCGTTGGTTGTTAGTGCGCTTAAGCTGTTACCCGCAAAGCTTGCGCTGAGCTGCATGCTATCGCGGTAGCCATCCATAAATTCGAAGCCGCGTAGGTGCGCATTTAGCCGGTTCCCTTTCAGATTGTAGGTACCGGGGACGTCGAGTGCGCTGCGCTGCTGATAGCCCAGGCGATCCAGCTCGCGGCGCAGTTCTGCCTGACTTAGTTCGATGCCGGTAAATAACTCCAGCGGTTGGGCGTATACCTGGGCCGGAATTGACCAGCGACGACCTTCGAACGTTTTGGTTATGGTGCGATCAAGATTAAACAGATAGCCTGCCAGAATCACTCCAGCTAAGAGTGAAAAAACGCAACCCACCTTAAACAGTCGCCACCATAGGCTTGGTTTCTCGGCGTTGCGGCGGTTTTTTTTGACAGGAGCCACTCAGGAACCTGGCAACATGCCTAGCCAGCGCCCCAGCTTTTGATAGAGGATGCGAGTACCCCGCCAGAGTTTGGGCAGTGCCCAGATAAGAATCAGCACAAACAAAACAAAAGCTATGGCGAACCCAAGCGGCTGTTTGAACGCGAGCCAAAGTCCGCCAAACACGGCAACGTCTTCGGTTACCGAAGCTGCGATGTTTGTAAACGGTTCGGGTGAGGTGTTTATGAGGGCTCTGCTGCCCGCTTTAGTTGCGTGGGTTGCAGCCGTTAAGCCACCTCCCGCTAGCGCGGCGGCAACGGTAAGCGCAGGTGTGACTTCGCCCACAGCACCGGCGGCCATGAGAGCACCTGCCGGAATACGAATGAACGTGTGAATCGCGTCCCAGGCGGTATCAACGCCAGGAATTTTATCTGCCAGAAACTCAACGCAGTACATTGAGCCTGCGGCCAGAATAACCAGTGGGTCTTGCACTACCGCGAGTCCTGGCGGTAAATCGATGTAGCCGGTCGTCCCTGCAAGTCCCAACGCGGTAATGGTTGCGTACAGGTTGATGCCGCTCGCCCAGGCCGTGCCTGCAGTTAACGCCAGCGTTTGCAGTAGTACGTCGTAGTCGCTCACGTTGGATGGTTAGCCACCGGCGGCGGGTGCCGTTGTAGAAGCCGCTTCTTCTGAGAGAATTTTATCCACCAAAAAGCGGGCGACCTCGAGCGATTGTTTGCGACCAACGTCTGCCGTGTTTATGCGGTAACGATCATCGACGATCAGAGTAGGCACAGCGGAAATTCCTACCGTACGACTGCTTGCATCGATCTTGCTTAAGCGTCTGCGTACAGCGCTCGAGTTGAATGCCTCTATGAACTTTGAGGTAGTTACGCCATCGTTTCCATTCACAAAGGTTGCGATATCGTCCACTGACCGGAACTGCCGTTTTGAATCGTGGATCGCTTTAAACAGGCGCTCGTGATTGGTTGTTAGGCCGTCAAGTTCAGCCAGCGCAAGATAAGAACGAGCGAGCAGTGCCCAGCTCTGGCTAAAAGTCACAGGCACCTGTTCTAACCGAGCACCTTCCGGTAGCGTTGGTTCAAATGCCTTAACAAGCGGATCGAAGTTCTTGCAGTGAATGCAGCCGTAAGAAAAGTACTCGGTGACAACAACCGTGCTGCCCTTGCGTCGGGGTTCTACCCCATCGATGAGCTCGTAGTGGCTACCTTCGCTATAGCCGTCTCCGCTCAGGCTATCTGTTGCGCCGGTGCTATAAAGCACGCCATAGCCGACGACCAGACCCACAAGTAGCGCCAAACCGATTACGATGCCGTTGCGCACGCGGCGCACTTTCTTGTCCGCTGCGGAGCTTTTGGCTGCAGATTTTTTGGCCATTAGATACCCTTTAGAAAGACTGCAGACGGGTCTGCAAAACGATTGATCAGCGCATCGAGAAGCGCTCTGATGTCGCGCTCCATGGTACCGATATTCGTCAAAAAGCTCAGCCCACCCCAGTGTTGTGTGTCTGATTAGGGGTCGAATTGCGGGAATTTGGCACAAGTCTGCGGCATACTCCCCCAATGAACGAATCCTACGAGCTGTTTGAACAAAGCACCTGCCCCTTCTGCGGCATGGTCAATCGATTTCTTGATGCCAAAGGTATCGATCTGCCGCGGCGCGACACGCTACGTGATGCCGATGCGAACGCCGAGCTGGTCGCTGGTGGAGGGCGCCCTACAGTGCCTTGTCTGAAAATTACCAGTAATAGCGGTGATGTGCGCTGGATGTATGAATCGATGGATATCATGCGCTATCTCGACGACAAGTTTGCCGCCTAGGCCAAAATTCTTTAGGACTGTTTCTTAGATCCCTTCCTGCTCTTCTTTTGGAGAGAAGGCCTCTCGATCGGGTAGCCGCTCGTTAATCCATTGCCTAATCTCCTCGATAGCGGCTCGACCTTCGGGAATAAAGTCGGCGAAGATGGGAAAAACGTGGGGTGCTTCCGGCCATTCTTTGATCGACACTTGTACGCCAGCTTCTCGCGCGCAAGTAGCAACGCGGCGGGCGTCATCGCGCAAAATTTCTTCCTTACCGACGTGAATATAAATGGGCGGCAAACCTTCATAGTTGCCAAACAGCGGCGACACTCGCCAGTCGCGCAAGTCGGTGTTACCGGCGTACAGGTGCGCGGCTTCTGCGATGCGTGCTGCGGGTAACATTG
>CAZFIA010000004.1:69329-81984 GCA_964519335.1 uncultured Pseudomonadales bacterium | reverse complement strand
GGGCATTATGATGCTCCAGTAACATGTTCAATTTAAGACTCAAATAACTCGCGCATTTACATGCACAGCTACAGGTCCGATCGTTTTATGCCCTAAGACCCTTTCGTCTTCGACTACGAAGAGCGCGGAAAATAGGGGAAGCTTCTATGAGCTTCTTTATGTGGAGAGCAACCGTTTTACGAGGTTACTTCTTCCTTTTAGGCGCCAGAACCATAATGACCTGGCGTCCTTCAAACTTTGGCGGGGATTCTACTGTGCCGTAGTCGGCCAGATCATCCTCTATTCGCTGCATCAGGTTCATCCCAATCTCGGGATGCACTACCTCTCTGCCGCGAAAGCGTAACGAGACTTTCGCCTTGTCACCCTCTTCCAGAAATCGCACAAGGTTGCGAAGCTTTACTGCATAGTCGCCTTCTTCAGTGCCCGGGCGAAACTTCATCTCTTTAACTTGCGTCTGCTTTTGCTTCTTCTTTTGCGCCGCCTTCACCTTCTTCTGTTCGAAGACGTGCTTGCCGTAGTCCATGATTTTGCACACGGGCGGTTCGGCATCCGGCGATATAAGAACCAAATCCAGTGAAGCCTTTTTAGCTTCCGCTAGAGCGTCATCTCGCGCAACAATTCCCACCTGGGAACCATCTGCACCAATCAAGCGAACATTGGGCACCCGGATATCTTCATTTAGAACCGAGCGGTCAGCGCGCTTTGCACCTTTTTTAATAAGCAATCTCCGTAAATTATCGAAACTCGTCCATCAGCCGCCTTTTGAGCTGCTATTTGGTTGCTTTTTGGTTACTAGTAGCGACGGCATCGATTCAAAGGCCTAAACCCCCCTCCTCTCCAGGATCGGATTTGCCCACAGCAGAACGATTCCGACCCAAAGGACGAAAGCGGGCGGATTGTACTGCCGCACCACATCGGACACAAGCTTACCATAAGCTCACTATTAGACTCCTAAGTCACTGTTAATATTGAACTTGTTAACCAGAAGTGGCTTGAAAGCAGCTACTGGGACTGGAGATAGGCCTCAAGCTGTCCAGAAAGTGTCGCTTTAAGCGTCGGATCAGCCCAGCTAATCGCAAACGCATTGCGCGTGAGCTGCGCAAGCTCCTGCACATCAAAGCCAGCATCTGTGGCAAGCGCTTCGAGATTTTCGTTCATATAGCCGCGAAAATAGGCGGGGTCATCTGAGTTCACGGTCGCTGAAATGCCTTCGGCCAACAATCTGCGAATTTCATCGCCGGTTAGTGTCTGCACCACAAAGCGGTTGGATATGGGACAAATCGTTAATCCCACACCCCGTTCTCGAATCGCCGCAATCAGCTTCGGATCATCCAGCGCATTCACCCCATGATCTATGCGATCGACCTCTATGAGATCGAGGCACTCCCACATATGCCCTACTATGTCTTTCTGATTTACATCGCAGTGCATGGTGAGTTTTAAACCAAGCTCGCGGGCACGGGCAAAGGTGGCCGCAAACTTGCTGGGTGGATTGTCTTTCTCGTCACTGTCGAGGCCAACACCCACGAGCCAACTAAGATAGGGTTTAGCCATTTCCAGATGTTCGGCCGCTGACTCGGCGCTCATGTCACGCAAGAAACACATGATGAGATTTGACTGAAGCCCTAGTTCTGCAGCGGCATCAACCTGTGCCCGATGAATACCGGTGATCACCGTTTCAAAACTCACCCCGCGACTGGTGTGCGCCTGCGGATCAAAGAAGGGTTCTGCGTAAATCACGTTCTGTTCAGCCGCTTTCCTGAAATAGGCAATCGCCAGGTCATAGAAGTCTTGCTCGGTTCGAAGTACGTCCATCGCCGCGTAGTAGATGGCCAGGAACGACGGCAAGTCATGAAAATCATAGGCCGCAACCACCTCAGCGGGGGACTCGTAAGAAAGTTCAACGCCGTTGCGTCGAGCGCACTCAAACAAGAACTCAGGCTCCAGTGTGCCTTCCAGATGTACGTGAAGTTCTGCTTTGGGTAGTTTTGCTACAAATTCCGAAATGGGTTTGGTCATTAAAACTCCTGTTAGTCGAGGCTTTCCGGCAGCCGATCTTTGATGATGCTGTAGATTTCTGGGCGATGTTCGGCAATTTCAGCCCGGGTTAACCCCTCTAAAGACTGCGGGTACTTTAGCCACCGCGCCGTTTCGTGAATGCAATAGTGAGGCGTGAGATCAGTCTCGTTGCGGGTGGGCTTGTAGTACGGTACAGCAATGCGAGTGTCTTCCGGCATGTTGCGTCGCAGCTTACTGCGCAGTTCATCAAGAATAGCCGCAATGGTGTGGCCGGTATCAAACACGTCGTCGACAATAAGCAGCTCGTCTTCAAACCTGAGGTTTTTGACTAGATAATTCAGCCCGTGCACGGCTACCTTGCGCGCCCGCCGATCTATACCCGGGTAGTAGGAGCTGGTGCGAATGGCGATGTGATCGCTTTCTACACCCAGATGACTCAAGAACTCTTGCACGGCCAGGCCAATGGGCGCCCCACCCCGCCACACGGCGATGATAAACGAGGGTCGGAAGCCGCTTTCGTATATGTCGGCCGCGAGTCGAAACGAATCGTCAAGCAGCTCCTGAGCGTTAAGGTAGAGTTTTTCTGACATCTGCTTCTACTTTGAGTATCTGCTCTTACTTTGCGTGCGGGCATGATGCCAAGCCCCCCTCAATCAAGCTACCATCAAGCCATGGAAAAGCACTTTGTCTCCGAACACGAACACATTCTCGATGGCTTTCGTCTGGGCTGCCAGATCTTCGACAGCGATTTTCGGCCCTCGTTTATCGTCGGTCTATGGCGCGGCGGCAGCGCCGTGGGCATTGTGGTGCAGGAGTGTCTGGCGACCTTAGGCGTTGCAACCGATCATATTGCGCTGCGCACCTCTTACACCGGGCGCGAGGAGTACGAGCGAAGCTACCTCAACAAATCCGCCATCCGAGTGCACGGCAAGCAGTATCTGCTGGACAATCTCCAAGCCGAAGACCAGCTGCTGATCGTCGATGACGTTTATTCCAGCGGCAGACACACCTCTGCTGTTATCGACTCGCTTAAGGTGCGGCTAAAGCGCAACACGCCTAAAGAAATACGCATAGCATCAGTGTGGGTACGCAACCCGCCACAAGACTCAATCGAAGAACGAGATCACCCCGACTTCTATCTGTATGAAACCAGTGACTGGCTGGTGCTGCCTTATGAGCTCACGGGCCTTACGAGTTCAGAGATCGCTGAGCACAAACCCTTCTTGGTGCCTCATCTCGCGCGCTGCGAAAAAGACTAGCTAACCGGCGGACGGTTCATCTCTTTATAGTAGAGATAGCGCGAGTGGGTTTTACCTGCCGCCACGTACCATTGCGGCACATAAGGCCCCATCCAGATGCAGTCGCCCGCACTTACCGGATACCAGTGTTCCCCCAGGCGATAAACACCCTGGCCTTCTAGCAAAAACAAGCCGTGCTCCATGAAGTGGGACTCGACGTTAGGCAAAGTACCGCCAGGCACAAAATCGAACAGGTTAATGCCCCAGTCGTAGCTGAGTGAGTCAGGCAGCAGCACCTGCAGTAATGCTCCTTCGTCACCCAAGAACGGTTCTGCCGGTACGTCAGCTAACGCTCTGGTAAACAGCTCGGGCGGCGCCTGCCCTGCCAACGCGCCTTCAAGTTCTACATAGGGCTTGGTGAATACAAGCAGGGTTGCAGGCGCAGCCGAGTCTATTTGCCATCCCCCGCCCGGGGGAATGTAGGCGTAGCTATCGGTAGCAAGCGAGTGGCGCTCACTCCCGACCGTTAGCGTAACGGAACCGGATTGAACCAGCACAAAGAGCTCATGAGTTGCCCTTAGCTCTCGCAGTACGGCGCCGGCCATGCAGTTCACAATGTACTGCTCAAACTTGGCCCCCATCTCTTTTGATACGACAACAATGACCTCAGCGTTATCCCACCCCGGAAACAGCACGGGCACATGAGACTCCGGAGTAAACACCGCGTGATTGCGCCGAATGGCTGTGCGACTAACACCGGTGTGTGGCAACTGATCTGTGTTGGTCATGACTTTCTTCCGTTCTAATTATTTGCGAAATACTGTTGCTGGTTCAAAACTTATTGACTGCGTGCCAGTTGCTGCAGAAATTCAACCAGCACCTGGTGAGCCAACGCGACATCGGCAGGAATCACTGACTCAGCGGGATTGTGGCTGATGCCCGCCGGGCTTCGGACGAACAACATGGCAACGTCGCACAAATCAGCCATAGCCATGGCATCGTGACCAGCGCCGCTTGCGAGTTCTTTAACCTCGACATCACAGGCATCGAGCGCCTGAGCAAGTACGTTTTGCAGGTACGGCGCACAAGGCGCGGCATCTGCTGCGTGCGTTTGTTGTATGTCAAGCTCAAGTGAGCGCCCGGCACAATCCTTCTCGAGTGTGCTGACAAATTCTGCAAGTGCGGCATCCCGTTTGGCATCATCGCCACTGCGAATATCAAGAGAAAACTCAGCCACACCGGGAATGACATTCACCCCACCCGGTTGGCAGCGGATTTGACCGACAGTAGCCACCACCTCAAAACGACGCGCGACATCTTCGGCTAACGCTATTGCGCGAGCAGCGGCAACGAGCGCATCGCGGCGCAGATCCATGGGCGTAGTGCCCGCATGCCCAGCGACTCCGCGGATGCAAACCTGCATGCGCTTAGCACCGGCAATAGCGGTCACAACACCCAGAGGCAAACCGGCGGCCTCAAGCACGGGACCCTGTTCAATGTGCACCTCGACATAAGCCAGCACCTGGTCACCAGGTAGCATTGCGTCTGCAAGTGCTGAGGGATCGAGCTGAAACTGTTCGAACGCTTCACGCACAGAAACACCGTTCTCATCTGTTAGATCCCACCAGTCGTTCTGCCAGGTACCGGCCAGTGCGCGGCTGGTCATTAAGGTGGTGCCAAAACGCACGCCTTCTTCCTCGCCAAAACCAATCACTTCGATAGCAAACGGCAACCGGGTTCCTGAGGCATTGAGTTCTGCAACGGCGGTGATGCCAAGCAGCACACCAAGTATGCCATCGTAGGCACCCGCATCAGGCACGGTATCCAGATGTGAACCAATAATGAGCACAGGTGCATCATCAACCGAAGCCGCATAACGACCCCGAACATTACCCACCGCGTCAATTTGGGTCGTCATGCCCGCTTCGGCCATCCATTGCAGCACCTGAGCGTTTGCGGCCTGATGTTCGGGGCTCAAATAGACCCGGCATATGGCATCGCTCATCGAGCTAAAGCCAGCCAACAAGGTGCAGCGTTCTAGCAGTTGGTCTGTTGCTCTGTCTGATTTTGGCGAAGGCGGTTTCATCCTGCGATGGTGCACCATTTTCTAGCTGCCGTCAGGTGCAGATCGAGCCCGTTTAAACTCAGTTAAGACAGCTGCCTCCTTGCCCAAAACCGTGCATGCTTGGTCTCCATCCAATCGCTTCGGAGCGCATCTTGCACAACTGGCTCGATAGTTATTTTCAGCTGCAAAAGAATGGCACCAGCGTGCGTCAAGAACTGATCGCAGGCGCAACCACCTTCCTTGCGATGGCCTACATCACCGTAGTCAATCCCGCGATCCTGTCCGAAACAGGCATGGACTTTGGCGCTGTGTTTGTCGCCACCTGCATTGCCGCAGCCGTTGGCTCCCTGCTTATGGGTTTGGCTGCCAACTATCCCATCGGGCTTGCGCCAGGCATGGGCCAGAACGCGTTTTTTACCTACGCTATTGTGATTACCAGTGGTTTTGCCTGGCAGACAGCATTGGGTGCGGTGTTTATCTCGGGCGTGCTGTTTCTGATTCTCACCATTCTGCCTGTACGAGAATGGCTAATTAACTCGATCCCACGCAATCTGAAACTCGGTATGGCCGCCGGCATAGGTTTGTTCCTGGCCTTGATTGCCATGCAAAACGCGGGGCTGGTGGTAGACAACCCCGCTACTCTGGTGGGCTTCGGCGATCTAACGAGTTTTGGACCCGCGGCAGCAGTTGTAGGTTTTGTGCTGATCGTTGCGCTCACTGCGCGCAAGGTGCGCGGCGCCGTGATTATCGGGATGTTGCTGGTAGCCGCTGCGGGATGGCTTGCAGGCGCTGCCGAGTTCAAAGGCGTCGTTAGCAGTCCGCCTTCTGTAGCCCCGGTCTTCATGCAACTCGATATCGCTTCAGCTCTAAGTTTGTCGATGGTGACGGTAATACTCTCTCTATTGCTGGTAGACGTGTTTGATACGGCAGGTACGCTGGTGGGCGTTGCTACGCGTGGTGATCTCCTTCGCCCAGACGGTAAGCTGCCGAGATTACGCGCGGCGCTGTTTGCTGATTCTGGTGCCACACTTGTTGGCTCGGTAGTAGGTACCTCATCGACCACCAGCTTCATTGAAAGTGCGGCCGGCGTCGAAGCCGGCGGACGAACCGGGTTGACCGCGGTGGTGGTCGCCATCGCCTTCATGTGCTGCTTATTACTCGCCCCTCTGGCTCAGAGCGTGCCGGCCTACGCCAGTTCAGCAGCGCTTTTGTTCGTCGCAAGCGTCATGGCACGAAGCCTCGCAGACCTCGATTGGGATGACGCAACAGAAGCATCTCCGGCGGTGATTACCGCGCTGGCTATGCCGCTTAGCTTCTCGATCGCCGATGGCATCGGGCTTGGGTTTATCACCTACGCAGCCGTGAAGCTCCTGAGTGGCCGCTACAACGAGTGCCCTCCAGCGATCTATCTGATCGCCGCGGTGTTTGGCGCCAAGTTCGTTCTGCTCTAGAAGAGCCGCCAGGGGGAGCAGTCCTACAGGCGGATTGCACCAAAACCCGCAAAAACATAGAGTCTGATCTAACTTAAGGAGTATCTGATGGCCGAACTCGCCGAATTTCGATCCGAAATTGCCACCTGGCTTGCCGACAATTGCCCCGAGGGCGCACGCGGACCCGGACAAATTCCGAACGGCTCCTCAAAGATCAAACTCGATCCCGACACAGGGCTGTGGTTAGAACGCATGGCCGAGCGCGGCTTTACGGCCCCCACCTGGCCCAAAGAATACGGCGGCGCTGGATTATCCTCGGCCGAAGCCAAGGTGCTGTTTGAGGAAATGGGCAACATCAAAGCTCGATCTCCGCTTATGGGCATGGGCACTGCCATGATTGGCCCTACCCTTCTTGAGTACGGCACAGACGAACAAAAGCAGCGTCATCTGCCGAAGATCGCGCGCGGTGAGGTTCAGTGGTGCCAGGGATATTCTGAACCCAATGCAGGTTCGGACCTTGCGGCTCTGAAAACCAAAGCCGAAGACAACGGCGATCACTACCTGATTAACGGTCAAAAAATCTGGACCTCAGGTGCCGCTACCGCCGACTGGATGTTTATTCTGGTGCGTACCGATCAAGATGCCCCGAAGCACAACGGCATCAGCTTCATGCTGCTGCCCATGGATCAGGAAGGCGTCACTACCAAGCCTATTCGACTCATTTCTGGCTCGTCACCGTTTTGCGAAACCTTTTTCGACAACGCAACGGCGTCCAAAGAGGATCTGGTTGGCGAACTCAACAAAGGCTGGACAATAGGCAAGCGGCTACTGCAGTTCGAACGCTCCGGCATTGGCGGACTCACCGGCGGCGCGAAGAGCAGTGACCCCGGCAAGGTTCTGGTTAAGGTTGCAAAGCAATACATTGGCGAAACAGCAACAGGCCAGATCGCCGACAAAGATGTGCGCCAACGCATTTTGTCTATGAACATGACCCGCGCCGCGTTTCAGATGACTGCTGCACGCGTCAACGAAGAAAATCGCTCGGGCACGCCAGGTGCCGCTACCAGCATATTCAAACTGGTTGGCGCGACGCTACAGCGTGACAACGCCGACTTAAAACGCGAGCTTATGGGCTTCCGCGGCCTGGGTGCACCTGAGGAAGACACCTTCACCAAGGAAGAGCTCAAGGCGACCGAAGAGTTTTTGCACCTGCGGACTACTACTATTTATGGCGGTAGCAGCGAAGTGCAGGCAAACATCGTCGCCAAGCGCGTGCTGGGGTTACCGGACTAGCTGTAGAATCGATAGCGCCAGACGCTCTGCCCAGACACTCTGAATGGCAACTGATTCACAGGTCGACATCCCGCCGCTAAGTGCTGGCGTCAAGCTAACCTTTGGCATCGGACAGATTGCTGAAGGCATCAAAGCGAGCGCGTTCTCTACCTTTCTGTTGTTCTACTACAATCAGGTGCTCGGGCTGTCCGGGGACCTGGCCGGTGTCGCCATTGCGCTTGCATTGGTTTTTGATGCGGTTACAGATCCGATCGCCGGCAGCATATCCGACCGCTGGCAGAGTCCCCGCGGTCGACGGCACCCTTTTCTCTATGCCTCTGCTATTCCGCTGGGTGTGAGTTTTTGGCTGCTGTTTGCACCCTGGGTAAGCACAGAAACCGCCGGCCAGTCTGGCCTGTTTGTCTGGATGCTGGTAACGACAATATTTACTCGCGCCTCCATGACACTTTACACCGTACCCCACATGGCACTGGGTGCCGAACTATCCACCGACTACGATGAGCGCACCTTACTGGTTGCCATCCGACATTGCTTTGGCGCTATAGGTGTCATCATCGTTTTGGGCCTCGGGTTTGCCTATTTCTTTGCGCCAACCCCCGAACATCCCAATGGCCAACTTAACGCCGCGGCCTATCCACCCTTCGCACTAACGCTTGCGATCATCAGTGTAGCGAGCATCCTCATCTCCGCCTTTGGTACGCGCAGTCGTATTCCCTACATGCCCGCCGCACGACAAACCGAAACGACAGTTCGATTCACCGAAGTTATCTCAGAAACGTTGCAGGCAATGAAGAATCCTTCGTTTCGCTGGATGATGTTCGGTTTTATTCTGATCATCGTGGCATTCGGAATCGCAGGCGCCACTGGTCTCTATCTGTACACGTTCTTCTGGAAGCTCAACCAATATCAGATATTGGTCGTGTTTCTTATGCTCCCAATAGGCAGCATGTTCGGGTACCTTTTTGCGAAGCCTATCTACGTGCGGCTCGACAAACGCAACGCCATGATTGCCGGCGCGATTAGTTGGATGCTAATCCATGCCGTTCCCGTCGGTTTTTATCTGTTGGGCCTAACTCCCACTCAGGGCAGCTGGGCGTTGGCGGGCTTTCTCAGCTTCACCATTGCGCTCGCGGGCGCTGCGATTGCCGTGCTTATCGTTGGCATCGGGACAGCCATGGCTGATATTGCCGACGAAAACGAGCTAGACACTGGACGTCGACAGGAAGGCGTGTTTTTTGGTGCGTCGGCATTCGCAAACAAATGCTCGGCAGCCCTCGGATCGTTGCTTGCCGGCCAGACACTGAATTGGATTGGCTGGCCAACCGGAGAAGCCGTCCGCACCGCCGCTGATGTCCCTTTCGACACCGTGCTGCAACTCGCCATTGTCTCTGGCCCAGTAACCTCTCTGCTGGCCATCCCCGGTGTCATCTGCCTGTTCGGGTACCGGCTAAACCGCGCCGAACTGACACGAATCCAAAGCCAGCTCCCCGGTCATCAAAGCAGCGCCAGCGCCTGAACTTTACGGCCTAGGGCAACCCAATAGTCATGCCGCCATCAGACACAAGTTCAGCACCGGTAATGTAGCGGCTCTCGTCACTGGCCAGAAATACCGCAAGATTACCGATGTCATGCGCGGGCTCCCCCATGTAGCCGATGGGCAACGAAGCCTCGATGCCTTTGCGCATTGCAGCTTCATCATCAGAAGCTGCAAATAGCGGATCGAGAATAGGCGTTTCAATAATGCCAGGATGAATTGAGTTACAGCGAATGCCGAGTTTTGCGTTTTCCAACGCCACCGACTTGGTGAGCAGTCGAACGCCCCCTTTACTTGCGCTGTAAGCCGAACCACCCAGCTGACCGCGCAACCCCACCACAGACGAAAGATTGATAATCGAACCCGCAGTCTTGGCGGCGTTGTTCTTCATCTGTCGCACACCGTGCTTGCAACCTAGAAAGACACCTGTGAGATTCACATCGAGAACGCGCTGCCAATCTTCAAGCGGCGTCTCATCAACAGGATAACTTGCGAATATTCCAGCGTTGTTTACCAGCACATCCAGTTGACCGTGCTCAGCCACTACCGTCGCTATGACCTGCTGCCAGTTCTCTTCAGAACGTACGTCCTGCTTAAGAAAACTAGCGCCGAGTTTTTTGGCTACGGCCTCACCCTGGGGATTAAGGTCGGAGATGACGGTGGTTGCGCCTTCTTCGACAAAACGCTGGGCGACGCCGGCACCAAGGCCGGAAGCACCTCCCGTGATTAATGCTATTTTGGATTGAAGACGCTGCATGCCGAACCTTAAGTTGCTGTTGATCAGCTAACAGGCTAGCAGCTAAGGAAACGGGATTCGACGCGTACGGTCTGGGGTGCCCCTAGGGTGCCGATACGGTGTAGCGCACCGTCCCCGTGTATACACCCGCCTCGACAATCTGATTGTTATCGTAGGTGTAGGTCCAGGTGGTTCTGCGCCGAACCACCCGCCCATTAAAGAAATTACCCGTTATGGGGACGCTGATCGCGCCACCGCTGCCCGCATTAGCCAGGGGTGGCGCCGGTATTTCAGAGGGATCCGCACTGACCACGGTTATTTCGTCGAAGGGTATGTGGTTACCTGAAGCACTCTGCAAACCCAGGGGATCAGACAGGTCATAAGATAAATTTACCGTACCCACATTCGACCCGATCAAAATAGGCAGCGTGCCAGCGGCACCAGCGCTCACGGGTGTGCCGTCGCCAATAGGAATCGAGCTACTGCCGCTGTAGGTTTGGTTGTTACCGTCCCCTACACCGCCAGGCGAGACGTTGAAGGTGACTTTATCGATATCTCCCGGGGCTTCTGCACCCAATCGAAAATAAATAATCTGTGGAATCACAACGCGATGATTCAAGTCGACATCAACGTTGAGTCCGCCATTAGTGTTGTTGTCGCTGTCTTGACCCGCATGCGAGGCAAAAAAAGGCGCAACAACGAGCAAGCACGACACCCACAACAGCGTCTTATTGAGGCGCAACCACCGCATGCTAAAATCGGCCTTCGCCGATTATAGTGATAGTGCCTTCGTAGGTACCTGCAGGTAGAAATTCCTGATTATCAAAGATGTATTGGAAGTAGTTTCTGTGCCGGGTGCCTTGCTGATTAGTTGCACCGTTGGTATCCAGCTGGATTTGTGTTGTTTGACTCGCGGTGCCGTCGAACTGAGTGACTGCCGTGTGCGTGTCATTATCACGAACGTTCCACCTAATACGGTCAAAGTTAATACTGGTTGTACCGCAAGTAGCGGCGGTGGTACAGCTCATCGGAACGCTGGAATCATAGCTAAATCGACCTTCGACGGGAACTACACCGTTGCGCGCGTTTAGATCGGTAACTATCCGAACCTCAAAAACACCGCTGCCACCAGAGATAACATTGGTACTTATGGCATCGGGTTGAGCCGTCACACCGGACAAACCGCCCAAATCAGCAGGAATGCCGGCGTTATAAATTACGGTGTTGGTTGAGCCTCGCACGTTGTCCCCCAGACGAATCCGGATAAACGCCGTGTTACTGTTCAGTATTTCCGCTGTTGCACTCTGCGCGATCGCAAGAATAAGTAGAGCCGCGAACGTGCAGCTAGTGACTCGCGAGAAATTCGTCTTCAACGGAGTGCAGAGTCTCGTCAATGTCAGTTGATTTCGCATCGCTGTAGATTTTTCCTTTAACCGTTAGCGGATAGCTTAGTTCAGTCCCGGCCACCGGGCTCAGTGCTAGATACCGGGTTTGTCCTGGCAGTATCGGCGATGTCGCAATGGTTAGCGGCAAGCGCTTGCCATCTTCTGTTTTAGCAATCAAATCAGCATCGAGGCGCCCGTGGGCCTGCCCTTCATTCTTTACCTGCAGAACAGGTAAGAGGCGGCTGTTCACTTGCCGCACACTTAAGCGACCAATAGAAATCTCTGGGTTAACTCCACCTATACCCAAATACACAATGACCGCAATGCGCCCGGCAACGGGCAGGCTAACCTGGCCGTCTGCAAATTGAGCGGTATGCGCATCGCTTTGGCCTTCCATCATCAACGCAAATCGGCATTCCCGGGCCGGAGCGTTTTCGGGGATTTGGATCTCAAAGCGAAAATTCCGCGGTCGTTGCGGATCGGGAACTACGCTTATCTTGTGGCGTTCCAATGCCACCCATTCGCGGCAGCTATTGTCTGCCAGCTCATCGGAAAAACTGATTTGACCGTCGGCACTGTAATCCCAATCTACGGTACGCACCTTAAACTGCGAAGGCCTGGCACCCAGGTTGTAGATTTTTATGGATCGGCGTACGAGATCTCCCGCTTTCGAGACGAGCTCAAAGCGCGATGGCGAAACGCCACCCGAGAAACCTTTGTCAGCTGAAACTGCAGACCCTGAAACAATCAGGGCCGCAGTCAGCAGAACACGAGCAAACGCAGTAAGTCGCATGAGTAATTTAGGGCGTTGCAGCCACGTAAGTTACTCGAGCCTCGTAGGTACCCGACGTTGGAATAGTCGCCGGCGTGTACTCGTAGGTCCAGATATCAGCCAGGTTCACAATGCCCGCGGTGTGCGCGGTAGTTGCTACCTGAGCGTTTGCAAGTGCCGGCT
>CAZFIA010000004.1:0-69229 GCA_964519335.1 uncultured Pseudomonadales bacterium | reverse complement strand
ACAATGCCCGCGGTGTGCGCGGTAGTTGCTACCTGAGCGTTTGCAAGTGCCGGCTGGTTGATTACACCGCCATCGCCTGCAGTGAACGAGGTAATGGGGATACTGGTTGACGCAAGCGTCGAGTGATCTAGTGCGTCAACGGTGCCACCACCGGTGGTGCCGCCAGAAACCGTCGTCGTAATTTCAACGTCTGCGCCGCTGTTGCTGAACAGGAATACGGGCAGCTCAGCAATATTATCGGTTAGGTTGACATCGGGGCCACCACTGACCACTTCTGCGATAGCGGTTGTGCTGAATGGCGCAGGCGGTGTAAAGGTGCCCGGGGTGCCTGCAAAGCTCTGGTTGTTACCAACCGCAACGCCCGCGGCGTTGTCAATTGTCCAGCGTAATTTGGCGACGTCATCTGCGACATCACCTACACCGAAGATTAAAACTCTAGGAACAACAACACAAAGATCGACGTTTGTGGTGGCCTCGAGCGCGGTGCCGGTGGGCTGGACCGCAATGTCTGCATCAGCAAATACATTGGTCGTTGCGCCAAGCGCCGATATTGCACAGGCAAGTACGCCTGCTCTAGTTAGGTTTCTTGAATTTACGTTCATGGTGGGTACTGCTCTCTCGTTTTAACGAGCCGCCAACAGGGCAGCTGTTGATGTTTACAGAGTGTAGTTAGGAATTCGCTGCGCACAGTGAACTAGGTCAAACGACGCAAAATGTAAAATTCTGCATTACATTTCGCAGACTGATAAGCGGGTTAAAAGACAAAAACTTAATCGCTGCTAGATTTCCATAAGAGAAGTGCTCTTTAGGACAAAGAGACCGGACTGAGAACCAACGATTTTGAGACTGTCATACAAGATAACCTGCAAGGTGATGCGAGAAAACAGGTGTCACCAAAGCAGTTAAAAGCGCTCTCTCGCGCACCCTCAGAAAATCGGCTACGCCAGCGAATACTCAGGTTATTCACTGTGTTGCTGTTGTTTGGTGCTATGTCCGCCTGGTCAGATTCTGGCAACGAACCGGCGCCGCACACCAGTGAGCACCTGATCGTGCCTAAGGATAGTTTGTGGAAGCTGGCTGCAGACTATTATGCCGATGCTCTGGCGTGGCCAAGACTGTGGGCGTTAAACGAACAGGTCGAAAATCCGGATCTAATTTACGTTGGAGAGATTTTGCGGGTTCCCGCAGACAACGCCAAAACTCAGGCGGCGTTGGGCGCGATCAACGCCAAAATCGAAATCGATAATCAACAGACGCAGGAAGCGGTTGCTGAGCTTAACGCGTTTTTCGACCATCAAGAACAAAAACAAAAACAAGAACAAGAACAAGAACAAAACGAAACTCGCTCAGAAACTGTCGTCACAAAAGAAGAAATTTCGGCTCTAGCCCCAACTCTAGACAAGAAAGAAGTTCTGGCTTCAAAAAGACTCATTAGTCCGTCAATCAAACAAAAAATCACGGCACTGAAAGACGGTTTTCGACCGCTAACGAAACAAACTGAAAGTGATGACGCCACCCAAAGCGCAAGCAGCAGCTATCTGGATCGGTTGATCGATCCCTCGCAACCCGAAGACGACGCCTTTGCTTACGCCGTGCTCAAGCGTAGCGAAAACACCTGGCAGAGAGTGGATCACGCGATCGAGGCGCTGGCCCTGTACCGTTCCGATAATGTTGGCGGCAGCAACCGGTTTGATGAAGGCCTGCAATATACCGCCAGACTAGACACGGCAAACCTTGGTTCATTGCGACTCAACCTGATCGCCCTGAACGAACTCAGATCATCCGATCCGCGCGCCAATGCAGGAACCCGCGCGCTCCGTCAGCAAGACGGGATTGTTCGCGCATCGCTTGAGCAGTACAACGTGCCGATTACCGAGACGATATCTATGGATAACGTGTTCGGAACCCACCGGCAAATGCGCAACACGCCTTTTCGTGAGCGACCTAACCTGATCAACTACCGCTTCAGCGCATCCGAACCGGATATTCTCGGCGTGTCCAGTCGGCTCCGCTTCCAGCACTCCGGCCTGTCTTTCTCGGCAGGCAAACTCGGGCAAACCCGCGGCAGCCTGCTGCCTGGCTTTGTTCGTACAGAGGGCAACGTCAGGCGGCTAAATTACGCAACCGCCAGAGACAAACACGCGGTGAGTGTCGAAGCATGGCAGACCAAAAACCAAACGGAGCTGGACAATCGTACTGGCTATCGAGCCTCCTACGATCATCTGCTGTCCGCAAATACGGTGCTGAGCGCCTCTGTGGTAGGAAGCGGCTCCAACAACGCCGTTTTATTAGGGGGTTCAACCCAGTCTGAGCTGACAAAACACGACTACGGTCTTTACTATTTTGGCCAGGACCTTTTGTGGATCGACACGCGCATCGGCGATGACAACGCGGGTGGCTTTTATCGCTATTCCGGTCAGCGTGGCACGCGCACCTACGGCGCAAGCTTTGAACTGCGTCGCGACGGACTCTCGCAAAACGCTGTGCGATCCAGTGATGCCGGCTTTTTCAACTTTAGCTATGCGCGCCGATTAAATCGCCGCTCTACCTGGTCAAGCGTATACAGTTTTCGCCACACCAAAAACACTCAACAAAGTACGTTTAACCTCGCAAGCAACGGTAGCTCTACGACAAGAGATCATTCGCTTCGCAGTTTCTATGGCCGCACTCACCGCAACAATTCGCGCAGTCAGTTAAGCGGCTTGATTCGCACGCGTAGCGGCGAAGACGAGCTACAGATAAGCTACGGCTGGTCTAAAGATCTGCAGCGCGACAGCACTCTCGAATTTGATATCCGTCAACGATTCCTCAATACGCAAGGTTCAAAGGGCACCGAATCTGTACTTAATGCGCGCTGGAGTCGCCAGTTTGCGAATGGCAGCTATATCGGCGCAGGCGCCGGCTATACCCTCGGCAAGTCTGATTTCGATGACAACCGCGGATTTACCGGTTATGCCAATTGGGAACAGCGCTTGAGTCGCCGGTTTGATCTGTCGCTGCAGCTCGACTACAGCCGCAACCGAACAGAGTTCGATGACGACCTGTCCGGCACCTTCTTCACAGGCAACGCTTTCGACGACGATAGCTTCACATCGTTTAGAGAATTCACAGCGCTTATGCGCTTGAGCTACCGTCTGGGGGGCCTTCAGGGAGAAGGCATTATCGCCAGCGGCAATCGTAGCGGTGGTTCAGGCAGCGTGCGCGGCTTTTTGTACATCGACGCAAACAATGACGGCATCCGACAAGCCAACGAACAGGGTTTGGCTGGCATTACCATCTTTCTGAACAGCGTGTACCCAACAGTGACCGACGCGCGCGGCGCTTACAGTTTTCCAAATGTGGGCCCCGGCGATCACTTCCTGTTTCTTGATGAAACTACCCTGCCGCTGCCCTGGACCTTGCGGAACAACGAATACACCCCGCTGCGGGTAGATTTGCGCCGCGCCACTCGGCTAAATATCGCGGTGAGCCCGATCACCATCGCCGACGCGGGCGAGTAAGAACCTTAGTTTTGCCAAAGCGCTTCAGCCGCGCCTTGGTGTCCAGCCAGCAACTGCTCGAGATCAATACCCGTAAGCTCACCCTTGTGCACGCGCAACTCTCCGTTCACAAAAAGTGAGTGCACGCGCTGCGCTCCACAGAGCACCAGCGCCGCTAACCTGTCTTCACTGCCGCTAAAACGCGGCTCATCTAAGGAAAACAAGGCGAGGTCGGCTGCACTTCCTACACTTAGGCGCCCTAGTTCAGGTCGACGTAACAACTGCGCACCGCCTAGTGTCGCCCAACGTAATGCATCGGTGTGGGTGACAAGCGCTTCCTCTTTCCCAGATGCCGCTTCAGACAATTTGCCAGCCAGCCGCTGCATCAGAAACGCCTGGCGAACTTCCTGAATCATGTTAGAGCCGTCATTCGACGCCGAACCGTCCAATCCCAGCCCTACCCGAACGCCAGCGCGTTCAAGATCCACAATGGGCGCAACACCAGAGGCCAACAGCATGTTCGAACTCGGGCAGTGCGTTACACCACAACCGGCTTGACCCAAAGCTGTAATCTCGGATTCAGAAAAGTGAATGCCGTGGGCAAACCAGGCGCGTTCGTTCAACCAGTCGCAGTTCGCCATGTAATCAACAGGACGCATGCCATAGGTTTCAAGACAAAAGTCGTTCTCATCATCGGTTTCTGCCAGATGGGTATGCAGCAAAACGTCGTGCTGCTTTGCAAGCGCCGCCGTGTCACGCATGAGCTCGGTGGTTACTGAAAACGGTGAACAAGGCGCGAGTACAATCTGGCACATAGAGCCAGCACTCGCATCATGCAATTGACTAATAAGCCGTTCGCTGTCGCGAAGAATCACCTGGTTATCCTGAACCACGGTGTCGGGGGGCAAGCCACCGGCAGATTGTCCAAGACTCATAGACCCACGAGTCAAGACCGCACGCATGCCCACTTTGGCCATAGCCTCAGCCTGCACGTCAATAGCATCTTCCAATCCTTGCGGAAACACATAGTGGTGATCAACCGCCGTGCTGCAACCGGACAGCATTAGCTCCACAGCCGCTAGTCGGGTTGATAGCGAAATCATGTCAGGGGTTAATCCTGACCAAACCGGATAGAGCGATTCTAGCCAGGGAAACAGCGGTTTGTTGAGCGCAATGCGATGGGCCCGGGTGAGGGTTTGATAGAAATGATGATGGGTATTGATTAAACCAGGAACCAGCACCAGACCCTGGGCATCAAACTCATCGCTTACCGAAGAATTCGGCACCGCTCCACTAGCGACTCGCTCGACAATCTTGCCGTTCTCAATAACCACACCGCCGTCACAGGCCTCGCCATCGACCGGGTCCCAGGTGAGCCGCGGGTTCTTTATCCAGGTAGCGCTCATCAACCTCCGCCCGCCCTCTTTGAAATCGCTCGACGCGCCGACTTCTTGTTGAGCGCCTTTTTGTTCGGCGGTTCCAGGCCCACGCCACGTAACAAGGTTGTTGCCAGAAACTCACCTACCTCCTCAATCATTGCGGGTGAATAGCGCTTGCGGTTTAGCAGCAACAGCGTTTGGGCTTCAAAGTCTGCGTAGTGTTGAGTAGACGACCACACCAGGAAAATAAACTGCACCGGATCTACGCTGTGCATGCGCCCGTTATCTATCCAGCTTTGGATGACTCTCGCACGCTCGCTCACCCAGCTACGCATTTCAGTGGCTATGTAGCCCTCAAGATGGGGTGCTCCGCTGACGATCTCCATCGCAAACAAGCGTGATGCCTCAGGGTGCGCGAAGGCCAGCCGGGTTTTCTCGCGAATGAAGCGATCGATCGCCACCGCTGGATCATCGCTTTCACTAATGTCTGAAAGGCTCGTGTTCCAAAGCTCGACGATGCCGTTCAACACGCTCACATAGAGGTTAGTCTTGCGCTTGAAGTAGTACTGCACGTTCGATTTCGGCAACCCCGCCCGATCGGCAATAGCCTGCACACTCGCGCCGGCATAACCCTTGAGCGCAAATTCCCGCTGGGCCGCATCCAGCACCAGCGCCAGCACATTGTCGCGTTTCTTGCCGGCCTTGTAGGTGCCTGTCGGCGTTACTGTGGGATCAAACATATTCAAATCTTGACCGATTGGACAAGTTTTTGCATCCTTAGTTTTAGATTTTTTTAATCAGGACAGGCGACCCGGATTTAATGTCGACCATTCTGCTCAACGACACCGCGATCGATGCAAGCGCTGCCCCTGCTCACCAGAGTCTGCTGGATTTTGTGCGCAGCACCGCGCGTCTCACAGGCACCAAAGAAGGCTGCGCATCGGGTGACTGCGGCGCCTGTACCCTTATTCTGCGCAACAAAGACGGCACTCAACCGATCAACGTAAACAGCTGCATCACGCCAGTGGGTGCGGCAATCGACAAGCAGGTGATCACCGTTGAGGGGGTCGGCACGCCTCGGCAAATGCATCCTGTGCAGCAAGCCATGGTTGATCAACACGGTTCTCAATGTGGGTTCTGCACACCTGGGTTTGTCATGTCTCTGGTAGCCGCGCAACTGCAAGACGGCGAAGCTCCGAAGGATCGGGAAGCAGCCATCACTTCAGTTAGCGGTAACCTGTGCCGATGTACCGGCTATAGGCCTATCGTTGACGCTGCGCTGTCTGCGAAAACGGCGAGCATAGAGAGCCCGTTGCTCGCCGGCCTAAAGGGTTCAGCAATTCCAAAGCCGGTGGCCGCACAGAACACAAGCTACGCCCGACACACAACGCTTGCAGATGTGTTAGCCCGCATAAACATAGACGGCGCCCAGCGAAGCTTGCATGCGGAAGAAACCGCGGCCCACTGGATATTGGCCGGAGCAACCGATGCATTCCTTGAAGTCAGCCAACACTATCTAGACCCCAACGCCATCATTGACCTGTGTGAGGTTGAAGAACTCAAGGGCATTGCCCGTGATCCAGACGGCTCGCTCACCATCGGCGCAGCAACAACCCACGCAGAAGCTCTAACCTATTTCTCGCAACCCAATTCAGCATGCACTGCGATAAGTGACGTGCTGAAACGCTTTGGTTCACCGCAGATCCGCAACCGCGGCACGCTTGGGGGCAACATTGCCAACGCCTCCCCTATAGCCGACTGGCCACCTCTGCTCATCGCGTTGAGCGCATCGGTCACACTCGTGAGTGCAGACGGCGAACAACGAAGCGTGCCGCTCGATGAATTCTATCTGGGCTACAAATCCACCCAGCTCGCGCCACACGAACTGATAAGAAGCGTACACATCCCGGCCACCGCCGATCTTTCTGCACTCCGCGCGCACAAAATAAGCAAAAGGTTCGAAGACGACATCAGTTCTGCGCTTGGCGCGGTCTATTTGCAACTGCAAAACGGCGTTGTTAACGCATGCCGCATTGCCTATGGCGGCGTTGGTCCTATACCGCTGCGTTGCAAGAGCGCCGAGAACGCATTGCTCGGAAAGAAACTCAGCGAGCAACTAATAGACATAGCCGTTTCTGCCCTCAGCGCTGACATCGCGCCGATTAGTGATGTGCGTGCCAGCGACAACTACCGACGGGAGGTGAGCAAAGCAGTGTTGCGCGAGGCTCTTGTCGATAGCCTTCAATCAGGCACGGCGGCGCGCTCATGACGTTTAAGGCACAACCCCACGAGTCTGCAGTGGGCCACGTTACCGGCACCGCGCACTACGTCGACGATCAGCCAATGCCTGAGACTCTTGTGCACGTAGCGCTGGGAACCTCACCGGTGGCCGCAGGTACGTTCACACCGCCAGACCTCGCTGCAGTTAAAACTGCACCAGGCGTCGTAGACGTTGTTACAGCAAGCGACGTACCTGGCGACAACGAGATAGGTCCAATTTTTGCTGGCGATCCGCTGTTTGCCGAACGCAACATCGAGTATCTGGGCCAACCGATCTTCGCTGTCGCAGCGACTTCCTTGCGTGAGGCGTTACAAGCTGTTGCCCGTGCGCAGCTGGACATTTCAGCTACCGAGCCCGTGCTGGATGTTAAAGATGCGTTGAACAAGGGCCACTTTGTACTGCCCAGCAAAACCTGGATGTACAACGACCCGGATAAGATTCAGCCCCCCCATTCGATGACGTGCGAACAGTACGTGCGTGGCCAGGAACACTTTTACCTCGAGGGCCAGGCCGCAAGCGCTCGGCCCGACGATCGGGGTGGCATGTTGATCCAGTCATCCACCCAGCACCCCGACGAGATTCAGCATCTGGTCGCCAACGTTCTTGGTCTCGCGATGCATCAGGTGCGCGTTACGTCCCCGCGCATGGGAGGCGCCTTTGGCGGCAAGGAATCCCAGGCCGCAGCGCCCGCTTGCATCGCCGCGTTATTCGCTCAGCGTTTAAACCGGCCAGCCAAGGTACGACTGCCGAGGCTCGACGACATGCGCAGCACGGGCAAGCGCCACGACTTTAACGCGAGATACGCTGTAGGCTTCGACGATAAAGGCGTATTGCAATGTGCAGATGTAGAGCTGCTCGCGATGTGCGGCTATTCGCCAGACCTCTCTGACGGCATTACCGAACGCGCCATGTTTCACGCGTTCAATGCTTACCACGTTCCTCACGCCCGCATAACGGGTCACCGCTGCAAAACCAACACCGTCTCGAACACGGCATTCCGTGGCTTTGGCGGCCCGCAAGGCATGCTCGGCATCGAGGCCGCATTGGATAACATCGCTGAACGCCTGCACATGGATCCGCTGGAGGTGCGCAAACGTAATCTGCTGCGCCCAGGGGCTAACGAACTGCCCTACGGACAAAAGCTAAAACAGTTTGTGCTCGCCGAACTTATTGAGTCACTTGAGCGCTCGAGCGACTATGAGACGCGACAAAAAACGGTGCTCGAGTTCAATCATATTAATCCCCGCTACAAACGTGGGCTTGCACTAACGCCGGTACAGTTCGGCATCTCCTTTACGGCCCAGCATCTGAATCAGGCGGGAGCTCTGCTGCAGGTCTATCGCGACGGCACTATAGATGTAAATCACGCGGGCACTGAAATGGGTCAGGGTTTGCATACCAAAGTTCGACAAATTGTCGCGCGCGCCTTTGGAGTGGATGCTTCAAGGGTGCTGCATAGCGCCACGCAAACCGACAAGGTACCAAACGCCTCGCCAACCGCGGCTTCCTCCGGTTCTGATATGAATGGGATGGCCGCACAGCTTGCCTGCAACATCATCGCCGAGCGGCTGCAGAAATTTGCGGTTGCGATGCTCGGCTGGCCCGATGAACCGCTGCAGTTCTCGAACGGCGACGTAATCTGTGGTGACGAAACACTAGCGTTTGCGGACTTAGTGGATGCCGCCTATCGAGGCAGGGTATCGCTATCGACCACGGCCTTCTATCAAACGCCAGACATTCACTTTGATAAGGAAACAGGCAAAGGCCATCCGTTCTACTACTTCGCCAACGGCGCAGCAGCCTGCGAAGTTGAGATCGACACCGAGACAGGAGAAAACCGGGTGCTGCGCGCCGATCTTCTACAGGACGTGGGTAACTCTCTAAACCCCGCGATCGATCTCGGCCAAATCGAGGGGGCGTTCATTCAGGGTTTGGGATGGCTCACCACAGAAGAACTTAAGTGGAACACCGACGGTCGGCTGATTTCTGATGGACCTGCCACCTACAAAATTCCAACCGCTCACGACTGCCCAGCCGTTCTTAATGTCGACTTTTATAACGCGCCCAATCGAGAGCCCACTATTCACCGCTCAAAGGCCGTCGGCGAACCGCCGCTGATGCTGGCGATTTCGGCCTGGTGCGCACTGCGCCAGGCATGCGCCGCCGCCGGGAACAGGCTGCCTTATCTGGCAGCACCCGCTACACCCGAGGCGGTGTTTAACGCGGTGCAGGAGGCACGTAAATAATGCACTGGTATCGGGCCATCAACCATCATGCCGCACGCGGCGAGTCTTATGTTGTCGCCACCGTGCTCGCCACCACCGGCTCAGCCCCGCGCAATGCCGGAACCAAAATGGTTATCGTGAACAATAGAGAACACGATACTCTGGGCGGCGGGCAACTCGAGCATCTGGTAATCGCGCAGGCCAGGGCGCTTCTGTCCACCGCACAACGTACACAACAATCCAGCCAGCACATCGAGCACTTCCCATTGGCAGCGGCAGCGCTGCAGTGCTGTGGCGGCAGCGTCACGATATTGTTTGAGTGTTTTGCGGCCCAAACCTTGCGCGTCGCCATATTTGGTGCCGGACACATAGGCAAGCGCTGCGTAGCGCTTGCAGAAGAGCTATCTGCACAGGTGCTGTGGTTCGATGACGCTAGCCGCGAACCCGAGGGAGACATCGAGTGCGAAGTGCAACACACCGCGCTCAGCAAATTTATGGATCCGGCCGTTGCGATCGGCGATCTGCCCTCAGCCAGCCAGCTCGTTATTCTTACGCACGATCATCAACTGGATTACGCGCTGCTTGAAGCGGCTCTAAACAAGGGGCTCGATCACTTTGCAGGCGTAGGCATGATTGGATCCGCCACAAAGTGGCAGCGCTTTCGCAAACGTCTGGCCGCAGCGGGATTTGAAGAGCGAGACATTAACCGCATTCGCTGTCCCTTGGGAGCAGGTGCGGCTAGCGACAAACAACCCATGGCGATTGCAATTGCAATTGTGAACGAGCTCCTAAATCTCGCAGGTGTAGCTCAAGAAAAACTGGCACAGCAATCGAGCGGGTCTGGACCAGCAGACCCAGGCGCATCGGATATGAGCTGGCGGCAGATCAAATCAGCGCTTGTGAAAAGCACCCAACAATGAGCGAGCTCGTCACCACGCTCGAAGAATTCAACAGCGCAGCCGACAGGGATGCCACCCAACTGATCACCCACTGGTGCGCCGCCCCCGGCTGGGCCAGCAGGGTCTGCGATGGACGGCCTTACACCGATCTCGACGCGCTCATCGATAGCACTACAAACCTCTGGACACAGGCAAGCGAAGCAGATGCCATGGCTGCTTTCTCTGCACACCCCGTCATTGGAGACATAGAGCTGCTGCGCACAAAATACGCAGATCAGGCGAACAAAGAACAAGGCCAGGTGCTCTCAGCCAGTGACGAAGTAATTACCGCACTGGCCGAGCAAAACCTGGCCTACAAGCGCCGTCACGGATTCACCTTTATAGTGTTCGCCACTGGTAAGAGTGCTCAGCAGATGCTCGAGCTATTGAATCAACGCATCGATAACAGCACTGAACAAGAACTCAGAAACGCTAGCACTGAGCAGTTAAAGATAATGCAGCTGCGACTGAAGCAGTCTTTTACCCAGGTCAAATGCACCTAAGCCACATGATATCAAGCAGGCCACTATGTCTATCCAGGCTACGTTAAGCACCCACGTCTTAAATCTTGAGGAAGGTTCACCCGCATCGAACCTGAGCATCGAGCTGTGCCGGCTGGACGCTGAGGGTAACCGAATTGAGCAGCTCGCCCAGGCCCTTACCAACGAGGACGGCAGGGCTGCTGACTGGCCCAAGCTTCCAGAAGGCGACTACGAACTGTGCTTTCAAGTGAACGACTGGTACAAGAATCAGTCTGTCAGTTGTTTCTATCCTCGCATACGTATCGAGTTCAAGGTCGACAGCAGTCGCCACTACCATGTCCCGGTGCTGCTCAACCGGTTCGGGTTCTCGAGCTACCGGGGCAGCTAGTGACGACCGAACCAAGAACCACGGCACAGAGCACGCGCCTGCGTGGCGAGATGCTGAGCTTTAGTGCTGAACCCTTCTTTGACCCAGACAAACCCGGGGATGAAAGTCCAGACGCGGTAGAGCATCTAACCGACGCCGTAATTAGCATCGAGAACGGCATCATCGAGTCAATTGACGACGCACAGACCTTGCTCGACAAAGGCGACTCACTCGCGGACTGTGAGGATCTGCGCGGCGCCCTCATTCTTCCGGGCTTTATCGATACTCACATTCACTATCCGCAGATGGACATCATCGGCGGCTACGGCAGTCATCTCTTGGAGTGGCTTGAGCGCTATGCGTTTCCGGCAGAAATTGCCTACGCAGAAAAACCGTTTGCCGATGCGCAAGCCGAACTCTTCATGCGCTCATTGTTTAAACATGGCACCACCTCGGCACTAACCTTCACAACAGTGCATGCGCATACAACAGACGCGCTATTCACGGCAGCCGAGCGTCACGGCGCACGCATGATGGCCGGCAAGGTACTGATGAATAGAAATGCACCCGCCGAGCTCACGGACGCAGGCGACGGTATTGCGGAAAGCGCCACACTCATCGAGCGCTGGCACAACCGCGGTAGGCTTGCCTACGCCGTCGCGCCTCGATTCGCCATCACTTGCACCGACGAGCAGCTAGGCGGCGCAGGTGAGCTGATGCAGCAGTATCCAGACGTCTATCTACAAACCCATCTTGCCGAAGATCCGGGCGAAATAACCGAAACGCTAAAGCTGTTTCCAAACGCAAAGAACTACGTGGATGTGTACGAGCGCTTTAATTTGCTGGGCGATCGCAGTATTTTTGCCCACGGCATTCACCTGTCTGACGAGGAGCTCCAGCGATTGGCCGAGACCCGATCAGGCATCGCTTTTTGCCCAACCTCTAACTTGTTTCTGGGCTCTGGGCTGTTAAAACGCAACCGCGTGCGCGAGCACAAGGTCCGCCTTAGCGTCGCTACCGACGTTGGCGGGGGCACCAGTTTTTCCCAGCTTGCGACACTTGGCGATGGCTATAAGGTAGGCCAACTCAATGACGAACCCTGGCACCCTCTCAACGCGCTGCACGCCATTACCCGTGGCAACGCGCTGGCGTTAGGACTGGCTGACAAGATCGGTCAGATCGCTGTTGGATTTGATGCCGACATCACCGTCTTAAACCCAGCTGAAAACTCCTTGCTGCAACAGCGACTCAAGCGGACGGATGATCTATCCGAGCGTTTGTTTGCCGCCTATTTTCTGGCGGGCGACAACGCGATAGAGCGAACTATTGTCGCCGGGAACACCGTATACCAGCGCCCCCAAACTTCGCAATAGAAATCAGTACAAGGCAGCCCGAGACTCACGATGACCGCAGAACTAATGGACTGGCTAAACTTGGTAGTGCGCTGGGCACACGTGATCACGGCTATCGCCTGGATTGGGGCGTCTTTCTATTTTATCTGGTTAGATTTAAGTCTTGAGCAACCCAGCGACGAGAAGTTGCAAAAGGGATTTGCAGGCGAGTTATGGTCGATTCACGGCGGCGGCATCTATGAGGTCGCAAAGTACCAACCCGGCTCGCATCCAAATCCGATGCCAACCACGCTGCACTGGTTTAAGTGGGAAGCCTACAGCACCTGGCTTACGGGAAGCGCGCTCTTGGTGTTGCTCTACTACGTGCGCGCCGACACCTATCTCGTTGGCGTTGACCGCCTGATCAGCTCGCCCGGAGTTGCTATCGCGGCGAGCATTGCATTTTTGGTTGCAGGGCTTGTGCTGTACGAACTCATTATGCGGACCGCGCTCGGCGCTACCGTCTTACGACAGGCACTGGGTTTGGTTGTTCTTATTGTCGTCGCAAGCGCAATCGCTTTCGAACTGTTTTCTCCACGCGCGGCCATGCTTCATGTTGGTGCAATGATCGCAACCTTGATGGCCGCCAATGTGTTCTTTGGCATCATACCGTCCCAGAAAGCAATGATTGCGGCGATCGATGCAGGCGGGTCTCCCAACCCGGAGCTCGCACTATTTGCAAAACACCGGTCCACCCACAACAACTACCTCACCCTGCCCGTGTTGTTTTGTATGCTGTCGAATCACTCGGCCTTCGTGTTCAATCATCCATACGCCTGGCTACTGGTACCGCTTATTAGCGCCGTTGCCGCTTACGCCCGCCACTACTTCAACCTGAAACACCGGGGTGAACACAAACCCGCCATTCTGCTCATCGCGGCCGCGGCGTTCACGCTGATCGCTGTTCTTGCTATCAACACCAAATCGACAGGAGCGATCACTCAAACAGCCCGCGCCGGGGTTAGCAACGATGAGATTCAACTGATTCTCAACAACCACTGCGGCAACTGCCATGCACCCAGCCCAACGTTTGCGGGTTATGCCTCGCCGCCCGCCGGACTCATTTTCACAACGCCTGATCAGCTACTGTTAGACACTGAAAGAGTCAGGACCTCTGTGGCTAGCAACTACATGCCGTTGGCTAACCTCACAAAAATGACTCAGGAAGAACGCTCGGCACTGCTTACCTGGCTTTCCCGATGATGCCCAAAGTAGTGCTGCGCAATTTCCACTCGTCTGCAAATCCAGACCTGCTCGAACCCCTTAATGTGCTCCAGAAACCGGGCCACTGCATGCGCCCGCCCCGGGTGGCCCGCTAATCGACAGTGTAAACCCACGCTCATCATCTTTGGTGTCTCGGCCCCTTCGGCGAATAGATAATCAAAGGTATCGCGCAGGTAGCCAAAGAACTGATCGCCGTTGTTAAACCCCTGGGGTGTTGCAAAGCGCATGTCGTTAACATCGAGCGTGTAGGGAATAATCAGATGCGGTTCGCCCAGTGAATTGGTTTCTGTGTGCCAATAAGGCAAATCATCAGCGTACGAATCCGAGTCGTATAGAAACCCGCCCTGCTCCAGTACAAGCTGACGCGTGTTTGGACTATCGCGTCCGGTGTACCAGCCTAAAGGTCGAGACCCGGTAACTTGCGTGTGGATCTCAATCGCCTGCTCTATGTGCTTGCGCTCGTCGGCTTTCTTCATAAATTGATGGTCGATCCACCGATAGCCGTGGGAAGCAATCTCCCAGCCTGCAGCTTGCATGGCCGCCACCGCCTCCGGGTTGCGCGCTAGTGCCATGGCAACACCATAGACCGTCAACGGTACCGAGTGTTTTTGAAACAATCGATGCAACCGCCAAAACCCGGCCCGCGTGCCGTACTCGTACATCGACTCCATGCTCATGTGCCGGTCGGAATAGGCAGATGCACCAATGATCTCTGACAGAAAGGTCTCCGACGTCTCGTCGCCATGGAGTACGTTATTTTCCGCGCCCTCCTCGAAGTTCAGCACAAATTGCACCGCTATTTTTGCGCCATTCGGCCACTTCGGTGCTGGCGGATGCTGACCATAGCCCCGCAAATCTCTGGGGTAGTTGTCGACCAGTGGATCGGTGTTTGAATCAGTCATGAAGTCGTTTCGCCGCTTAGATGCCCTATCCGCTCCCGTTTTACAGGATGCCGTAGCGCGAGGCATCTTACTGGGTTAACTTTCGTCGCAAAGCTCAGCGATTCCTCTTCGCATTACCAGACCCACTACCAAGCAATGCCAGACACAGCTCCGCCACAGCTCGGATCGAACGGACCGGATGCGCCGCCTAAACCCTTGCGGCCTGCGGTCGTTGATCTCGCAACTGACGATTCGCCGCAAAAAGCTCTCCACAAGGCGCTGAGTGCGCATGGGTTTGTGGCGGTCCGAAATGCAGGGGTGAGCGCCGAATTACGAGAATCGGCCTTCGCTAGTGCCCGCACCTACTTCGATAAACCCCTGGCAGCCAAGCTGCAAGACATCTACACCGACACCAACGCAAACTTTGGCTACCAGGCTATGCGCAGTGAGGCACTGGATCCAGGTCAGGCGCCCGATGAGGCAGATCTGAAAGAAGCATTTACTATGCGCAACCTCAGCAACCCCTCCCAACTATCAGAATCTAAAGATAAAACTAACCTCGACTCAGTCTGGGAACAGTCTGAGTTTGGTCAGATCGCAAGCGCTCTGCACCAACGCTGTAGCCAGGTATCACAGCACCTACTGTCACTGATCGCTGCAGCACTCGGCAGCGATTCCGATACCTTCGCGCCTTATCACAGGGGCGAGAACATGACGCTGCGCTATTTGCACTACCCGGCGCTTGATAAGGCTTCGCCCTTGGATGAAGCAAAAACAGGTACCGACGAAAAAAAAATGCCTCAACTAGGTGCCGGAGCGCACACAGACTATGGCACCATTACACTATTGTTCAGCGATGGCGTGGCCGGGCTGCAACTCTATGACATTTCCGCAAGCGCACGGGGAGAGAACACCGGGCGCTGGAGAGATGTTGAGGTTGCACCGGGTGATGTCCTGGTTAACACCGGCGACCTGATGTCGTTGTGGAGTAACGGAGCCTATCCGTCTACGCTGCACCGAGTTCAGCCCCGGCGTGCAAAACCAGATCGCTATTCAATGGCGTTCTTTGTTGATCCAGACAGCAGCACCCGCGTAAGCCCGCTGCCTTCTTGTATCGGCGAAGCAGACGACCAGGACGCTCATCCAACCTCGGCCGATGTAGTCGTAGCCGGAGAGCACATACAGGCAAGAATTGAGGCGAGTCAGAGGACGCTGGCCTAGTTATTGCTTATCAATTCAGAGACAGAACAAAGTAGTTCTGCGGAAATTAATCAGGCCCGACAATCGGGTCCGCACACTCTGCACAAAATGATCGGGGGATCAGTGACTGATGAGAACCACCAACGGCCGGCGTAACCGCTGGCACCAGCTAACGCTGACAGCCGCTTTCGCGGCTATATTCGCAACCAATGTCTTTGCTCAGGATGCCCAGGACGCTCAAGATGCGAACGACGAAGAGATAATTGAGGAAATCGTTGTAACCGGACAGCTCCGAAGCTTGCCCGGTGAAAGCGTAGAGTCTGTATTCGGCTTCGATAAGTCGCTGCTCGAAACACCTCGCTCTGCTTCAACCGTGTCGTTCGAACAGATCGAGCGCTTTGACATCAAAGACATTGACGAACTGGTCGTACTCGCGCCCGGCACCTTCACCCAATCGTTTTTCGGCGTAGCGGGTTCGCTCGACGTTCGAGGCACGCCGGGTGAAACCTACTTCCGCGGCATTCGACGGCTTGATAACCCCGGCAACTTCCCAACACCAATCGGTGCCGCTGACCGGGTAGATATTGTGCGTGGTCCAGCATCACCGATTACCGGCCCATCAAAGATCGGCGGATTCCTGAACTTCTCGCCGAAATCCGGTCGTGCTGATTCAGGCCAGTATCTAGACGAAATTGAGGGCTCAATTGGCTACACCAACGGCACCTGGGATAAAAACATACTCACCGCTGAGGTGGGTGGACCGGGTTCCATAGCCGGTAGAGACTTTGGGTTTTGGTTGTACGGCGAAATTGAAGACTCAGGCAGTTTTTACGACAACAGCTCAACCGACAACACCCTGATTCAAGCGTCTTTCGACATGGATCTAAATGACAACGTGCGAATTCAATTCGGCGGTATGTACCACAACTTCTCGGGCAACCAGATTGCGGGTTGGAACCGGGTAACCCAGGAGCTCATCGACGACGGCACCTACATCACCGGCTCACCAATCTCTGCTGACTTGAACGCCGATGGCTTCAACTCACAACAAGAACTCAACGCCGCCGGCGGTGGTGCCGGACTTGCCCCCTTCGTGTTTGGCGTAAGCCAGGACGGCAACAATCCAGATACGCTAAACGATCTGCTCGGTCGCGTTGGAATAGACCCCAATACCCCCGCCGGCGTTGCACAGCTTAATGCACTCGCTCTCCAAAACCCGGGCACCACTCAGCTCTCACGCAGCCAGGTTCTGGTAGCCGCAGACGACGTGCTAGCCAACGAAGACTACATCTTCTACTTCGATATCGAATATGTAACCGACAGTGGCTGGAGCCTCAAGAACCAGGCGTTCTACGAGCAATACGATAATATCAATGAAAATGCGTACGGCTTCTCGCAGTTTGCTGAATCCAGAGTGTTCGAAAACAAATTTATCTTTGGCAAGAAATTCGAGTCCAGAACAGTAAACACTGCATTCCAGTTATCGCCGTCGATACGAATCACAAATTTTGAACACGGTGATGATTTCTTCAACGAGCACTTCAACCGTCGGGACTTAACGGGCCCTTCTACAGCGATTGATCGTCGACTGCTGGCGACCCGAACAGGCCAAGACTTTTCAACCTTCGACGTGGGTGACTACGTTAACTTTGGTATCGCAGGTCTTGTTGATGTGAATTTCAACGAGATCGGTCTGAATTTCACCGGCGGCGTGCGCTGGGATACCATCGATATCGATAGTTTCACGCCGGGTGACATTCTGTTTCCTGTTGTACCCGACGTAGACGCGAGCCGCACCGTCGATGGCGTCTCATGGACAGCAAGCCTCAGCTGGGATTTCGGCAGAGTAGCCAGCAATGACAGCTTCAGTATTCGTCCCTACTTCACGGCTTCAGAGCAATCGACACTGGTTGCAGGCCAGGGCGCAGAGATCAATACGGGCGATCTGCTGGACGACGCGGTGTTCGATACCTCTGAACTCATCGAGTACGGTGTCAAAGGCAGCTTCCTCGATGACAAACTTTATTTCGCTGTGTCCATCTACGAACAAGAACGCACCGACCGTTCTGCTCAGTCCATTGTGACTAACCAAACCAATCGCACCGAAGGCGCAGAAATAGAGTTGCGCTGGGCGGTTACCGAACGCCTAATTCTGACGGCGGGTTGGTCGGATATCGAGGTCACGAACCTGACTACCGAAGACGCGGGCGGTCGCTTTAGCTTCGTTGGCACAGACGACTTCCCGAACGTTGACCCAGCCACCTTCGCGGGCGGAACCCTGGGGGCCATTGTCTTTACCGACGGTTCGCAAGGCGCTCGACGCGCAGGCATTCCGGAAAACATCTTTACCTTCACGGGCACCTTTAACGTTACTGACGAGATTGCGGCTAACGTGAGTGTGATTGATGTCGATTCGGTAGCGTCCGGGCTCTCGGGCTCAGTCATCCTGCCAGCGTATACTCTGGTGAATCTTGGGATAAATTATCAGACTGAAGATTGGTTTTTCGGGTTTAACGTGAAGAACGTGGGTAACGAACGCTACTTCCGGTCTAACTTCCCGAACCTTTTTGGCAGCCAGATTGTGTTGCCAGAACTGCCCAGGAACTACACTGCAACGCTGCAGTACAAGTTCTAAATCCGTGCGCGCGGTCATTCTGGGTCTTTGTTGGCTGGGATTGATCGCGTGCTCTCCGGAGAGCTCGTCCCCCACGCCGATAAAAGTCGTTGTGGTGAGCATGTTCGAGGACGGCGCCGAACGAGGTGATGACCCGGGTGAATTTCAGTTTTGGGTCGAACGCTTTCCGCTAGAAACCCAGTGGGAGTTCCCGCTGGGGGAATATCCACTGTATTCAAACGACGATGGCGTACTGGCGATCTGTATTGGCGGCGGAATTGCTAATGCAACCGCCTCAATAATGGCACTTGGACTGGATAAACGATTCGATCTAAGTCGGGCTTACTGGTTGGTCGCGGGTATTGCAGGCGGCGATCCTGAAGATACGTCGATAGGCAGCGCAGTCTGGGCCAAACATGTCGTCGATGGCGATCTGCTTTATGAAATTGACGGACGGGAAATTCCCGAGCAATGGCCTTACGGCCTGATCCCTCTGGGCGGCAGTGAACCGGCAAGTGAGCCCGCTGACATCTATACCGGCTGGACCCTCGATACTATTCACTTCCCGCTCAACGCGGGGCTTGCAAACTGGGCGTATGAAACGACCCGCAACACACAACTTTCAGATACCCCCGAAATGGCCACCTTTCGGGCCCGCTACGCGGGCAGTCCCAACGCTCAACAGCCGCCATCGGTACAACTGGGCGACACGCTTTCGGCCAGCACTTACTGGCACGGCAGTCGTTTGAACGGCTGGGCCAACGACTGGATGAAGCTCTACGGCGGCGAATCTGCCAACTTTGTAACCTCCAACATGGAAGACTCTGGCACCCTTACCGCACTTGGCCGGCTCGGTCGGCTCGGAAACGCTGATCCTGCGCGCACACTTGTGTTGCGCACGGTAAGCAACTACACCACGCCACCGAGCGACCTCGATGCGAGCGCTAGTGCAACGCTCGACTACCCAAACGGCGGTGAGCCCGCACTGCTTGCCGCTTATGAAGTAGGCAAGCTCGTAGTAAACAAGCTGGTTACGAACTGGAGCGACACCGAACTGCAGATCCCAACGGTTCCCTAAACTTATGACCAAGCACCTAATTGCACTTATCTTGCTGACCCTGAGCGCAAGCGCTAACGCCAACCACCAGTGGTTTGAAACACTAAAAGCCAATGCGACACCAATGGAACTGCACCGGTTTCTGTACGCGATGCCTAAAGGTGGCGATCTGCATCATCACCTGACCGGCGCCATTCACCCGGAATGGTTTTTGGAAATCGCTCAAGCTCAGTCGAGTCGGGGTTATCGCTACCTGGTGAAAACCCGTATCAATAACTGTCAATTTGGTAGCAACGAATTTGGTCCCAGGGCCTACCTCTTGTTGTTCAGAACCATTCAGGAATCTGACCACGATAATCTCGACGACTGCGAAAAGTCGGAGTACAAGCCGCTCGGCGATTTGAGCGAAGGCGAACTGGCAGCCTGGAAAAAGTCTCAATACCTCGACAAGCCTTACGAGGGCCGCTCTGAATTTTTCGAAGCGCACTGGTCACGCATCGGTCGCATGGTTACAAATCCGTATCTGGTCGCCGAGGCGCTCTACTACAACATGCGCTCGTTTGGTGCCGAAGGCATGCTGTACCTGGAAGCCCAGGTACCAGTAACCAACTATGTGAAGCCAGATGGTAGTCCGTTCCCACCCGACCAGGTGATGGACATCTTGCGCGCGCGGCTAGCACAGCCCGATGCGAAGGCCACCGGGGTTACCGTGCGCTTCCAATGGGCCATCTTGCGTTTTGCTGCCGATGCCGAAGAACAATTGCGGATGGGTTATGAGTTTGTGGCCAACAACCCCGAATATGTTGGCCTCAATATGGTGGGCCGCGAAGACAACGACAAGGGCTATCCGCTACGATTCTTGCCCACACTTCGCGAATTACGCCACAAATATTCCAACGTTCGGCTAGCCATTCACGCTGGCGAGGTCGACGAACCGAACGAGCACGTACGCGAAACCCTGTTGTTGGGCGCTGACCGCATCGGCCACGGCGTTAACTTAATCACCGATCCCGATACCATGCTACTGATGCGCCACGGCCCTTACATGGTAGAGATCAACCTGATCTCGAATTTGCTGCTCGAATACGTGTCCGATTATTCGCAACACCCCTTCCCCGAGTATCTGCGCACAGGCATACCTGTGGCTTTGTCGACGGACGACAGAGGCATGTGGGATTCAACCCTCACCGATGAGTTTTTCGTCGCGGTCCGTGAGTTCGATCTGAGCTGGACGGAGATTCGCGAGCTATCAACCAACTCTATCGCGTACAGTTTTGTGGAAGACGAGGTAAAAGACGACTTGCTGAATAAACTCAATAAACGTCTGGATGCCTTCGAGAAACGCTTCCGACCCCCGCTTACTGCAAAGCAGGGTTTTGGCCGACTCAAAGTTCAGCCCGAGTACCGCGGCTTTCTGTGTCGTCGGTATGCGGTATGCGACCCGGCAACGGCACAGAAATGAAGCTCACACCCTTGTCACCCGCTCTTGTTTTGCTGCTTACCCTACTGTGGGGCTGCGGAGCACCGCCAGTTGATACTGCATCTGTTAGTACAGTTGATGCGACAACTGCTGATGCGTCAGAGCTAAACGAATCCACCTGGCGCGACTGCCTGCCAGGACAGCCCTGCCTCACACCCTTTGAAGTAAAGGTTGTTGTGGTGGCCATGTTTGAAATAGGCGAGGACGAGGGAGATACAGCGGGCGAATTTCAGCTTTGGAAGGCGCGTCAAAAACTTACCGAACGCATCGCCTTTCCCCAGGGTCACCACGATCTCTTCCTTAACCCCGAAACCGGCGTGCTCGGTACGGTAACCGGCATAGGCACCATGAACTCTGCCGCCACGACAATGGCTTTGGGGCTCGACCAGCGCTTCGATTTAAGCCGCGCCTATTGGTTAGTTGCGGGCATAGCCGGAATAGACCCCGAGGATGCCTCAATCGGTTCCGCGGTCTGGTCAACCTGGCTGGTTGACGGCGACCTTGGACACGAGATCGACGCCCGCGAGATTCCAGGAGACTGGCCGTTCGGATACTTCGCCCGCCACACCCAATACCCCTTTGATCCAGAGCGACCACAAAACAAAGGCGAAGTGTTCAAAACCAACGGCGCATTACGCGACTGGGCGTTCGATCTCACCAAAGACGTCGATCTGGGGGATTCTGAAGCTCTAGAAGCGGCGCGCATGACCTACACCGAACATCCAAACGCCCAGCGCCCGCCCTTCGTTACCCGCGGTGGCCACATCGCTGCAATGACCTTTTGGCACGGCCGGCTTATGAACGATTGGGCCAATCGTTGGGTAAACTACTGGTCTGATGGCGCCACCGATTTTGTGACTTCGGCTATGGAAGAAACCGGCACCTTTCGTTCAATTTCCTACTTGCATGAGATAGATCGTGTCGACAAAAACCGTTTTATGGTGTTGCGCAGTGGCAGCAACTACACCATGCAGCCGCCAGGCGTGAGCGCCGCCGAAAATCTGCTGCGCGAAAACTCTGGTTACGCTGGTTTAAACACGGCGGTAGAGTCTCTGTACCGGGTAGGATCCGTAGTCGTCCAGGACATACTCGACAATTGGTCTAGCTACAAAACGACATTGCCTGCGAGCGATTCATGACTTTAAACGAGAAAGAGAAAAAGAATAGCTCAGGCGCTAAGGCCACAAAGGCAAGCGTAGCGACAGAAGAGTTCACGAGCGGTCTGCCCAAGGCCGAACTGCACCTGCACCTGGAAGGCAGCATTACGCCAGAACGGCTAATGAAGCTGGCCGACAAGAATCGCGTCGAACTACCGTACAAGAACGAAGCTGAGCTGCTAGAGGCGTATAACTTCGTTGACCTGCAGAGCTTCCTCGATCTCTATTACCTGGGTGCAGGCGCGCTGCAAACCGAAGACGACTTCTATGCCATTACCCGCGATTACCTTGAGGTGTGCAGGGCCGAGAACATAGTTCATACAGAAATTGGTTTTGATCCCCAGGCGCACACAGAACGCGGCATCCCCTTCGAGGTGTTCATGTCTGGCATGACCCAGGCAATCGCTGATGCCCGCGCAGAGTGGGGGCAAAGCGCGCTGTTGCTCATGAATTTTGTACGCCACCTGCCGGTAGAGTCTGCGCTCGCCACCATCGACGAGGCAGAACCATTCGGCAGCGCCATTGTGGCTGTTGGGCTGGACAGCTCCGAACTCGCATTTCCACCAGAGCCTTTTGCACCGGCATTCGAACGCGCACGATCTTTGGGCTGGCGTACAGTGGCTCATGCTGGCGAAGAAGGCCCTCCCGAGTATGTCTGGGGTTCTTTGAATACTCTTAAAGTAGATCGAATAGATCACGGCGTGCGCAGCAGCGAAGATCCAAAGCTTCTCGACCATCTGCGGGAAAAACAGATCCCGCTTACGGTCTGTCCGCTTTCAAACGTGCGTTTGTGCGTGTTCGATACCCTTAAGGAACACAATATTCTGCAGCTGCTCGATGCAGGACTTGCCGTCACCGTCAATTCTGATGACCCCACGTACTTTGGGGGGTTCCTCAATCAGAACTTTGCGGCCATGTCTCGAGAGCTTGGCATGACACACGCCCAGGCCACACGGCTTGCCCACTTGAGTTTTGATTCCAGCTTTCTAAGCACCGCGCAAAAAGAACTATTCAATCAGCGCATTGACGACTACGCCCAACTACAGGATTAACATGCACATCGACAGCATCTGGTACCTGCCCTTTTCACCCGCGCAGGTCTATGCTGCCTGGGTATCTAACGACACCGTGATTCCCCCGGCGACGCGCATGGACATCAAACCGGAAGTGGGCGGCCATTATCGGCTTACTGCTGCTGGCGACGATTTCACCGCCACTAACGAAGGTGAATTTATCGAAGTCGAAAAAGACAAGCGCTTGCTTTATAGCTGGCACTGGCAGGGGGACGAGGAAACTACCGAAGTTGAAGCCCAGTTCAATACTCATCCGGAAGGCACCGAACTGAGGTTGAGACACGGAACCTTTACGACCAGTGAGTCACTTGTTAACCACGACAACGGCTGGAACAGCTATGTTGCTGGTCTGCGCGAGCTCTTGCTCCAAGAGACAGATAGCAAATAGAAAGAGACAACAGGTAGATCCAACTCTAAATACAAAGAGCACTATGTCGCTACCCAGCCCTCCGAAATTTTCTGTCACCGATCTCGAGACCCCGGAGGCGCACTCACCTCTCAATCCCGAGTTCTTAGGCTACACCTTGTCATCCTGGCAACGCCTGATCAAAAAACAAGGCCCAGTTCTGCGCGCAACCATAGGTGACAAAGAGCAGGTCTTTCTGTGCAACCACGAAACAGATCGCAGAGCCTGGAAAGCACCTGACGACTGGCTGTATGGATCACCCACCAGCAGTGGCAATTTCTTCTTGCGAGAAATGGGTGAAACCCATATCACCCAGCAAGACGGTACCGCGCATCGCCGCAGTCGCAAACTGCTGCTACCCGGCTTTGGCATTGGAGCAATTAGCCGCGACATCGAAGCCATCGGAAACGTGATCGCAACCGATTTGACCGCACTAAGAGGCAAGCCTTTCGACTTTCACGCCGAGCTTTGCATGATCTATACACGGGCTTTAAGTTGCTCGCAGGTTAAAGTGGACTTAACTACTAGCCAGCTTCGCGAGCTCAACAAGTTTGAAGAGTGGTTCATTAGCGGCTTGCAGCTAGCCGAAGAGCAGCAACTTTTGTGGCACACGCATCCTGATTACATCGCGCTGAAAAAAAGCGCCTTCGATCTGTTTGATGGCATCGCAACAGAACGCCTGAGGCGCTCCAAAAAAAGTACTGCCTCTGTCGGTGCGCAGGACACACTGCAAAACTTGCTCGAGCGTGAAACTTCGGGCGCCTGGTCACCGCTCGAAGCGCAGGAGGTGCGCAACCTGATCTATCTACTGTTAGTTGCCGGCGTGGGAAACATCGCAAACCTTGCAACCTGTATGGCCTGGGCATTGCATCAGGATTCCTCCTGGCAGCAGCAGTTAAGCGATGAACTAGCGGATATCCCTGTCGAAGAGCTCCCCAATCGCCTGAAGCAAGGCTTAAAACCGTTTCCCAAACTTCAGGCCACTATCTTCGAAACCGAGCGGTGCTTTCTACCGGCCCCGGTGGTTCCAAAGACCACAACCCGCGATCTGGATGTACTGGGTTATCAGATTCCAGCGGGAACCGAAGTACAACAAATGATTGGGATGGCGCACTTCGACGAGGCGAGATACCCCGACGCGCAGAGCTTTAAACCCCAGCGCTGGCTAAATAGCAACACCGTCCGCGCCAATGCGTACGGGGGCGGCAGTCACCTCTGCCTTGGAATGGGGGTATCGCGAGTACTACTCCCTTTAACGCTCGCGGCTCTGGTGAAAGATCACAAGCTGACTCCCGCACCTGGCTCGGGAAGGCCGCACAGTATTCCGGTACGTGAGGATATCGACTACTCGCCCCTGGCTACCCGCATGGACGTGACGCTGAGCGTATCGTGACTAAAGCCTCCTCAGGTTCTTTCGGTGGCATACAGCGCGGTGATCTCGACGCGTTCTTTGGTCTATTCCTAAACAACCTGATCGATATCCTGCTGCTCGCCAACCTGTGCCTGTTCGCGCTCAACTTTTCTGCCGAGTTAGTTTTTCAGAGAGTATTGCCGGGCCTCGCGCTGGGTGTACTCATAGGCAACGTCTGGTTCTTCTTCGAAGCGCGCAAACTCAGCCGCAATAATCCAGACCAACGCGTGTGTGCGTTGCCCTATGGCGTAAACCTGCTGCCCATCTTCCTTTTTACCTTCTATGTGATGTACCCCGCCCAACAGTTTGCACTGGCGGAAGGGTTGTCGCTGGAAGAGGCGAACCAAATGGCGTGGCTGGCTGGAATTGCCGGCTGCGTACTCAGCGGCATCGCTGAGCTGCTACTTGCCGTTGTGGCCCCCTGGTTACAAAAGAATCTTCCTCCCGCGGCCATGCTCACAGCGCTTGCCGCAATCGGCCTCCTGTTTATTGGTGCCGACTATTTCACCCGCAGCTACCACTACCCATTGGTTGGCTTGCCCGTGCTGTTTCTGATGATCTATCTGTACGCTGGCAAGGTAAGGTTGCGTTTCAGTTTGCCCGCTGGGCTCGTTATTTTGCTGGTCGGCGTTAGTCTGGCCTGGATCTGTCATGCGCTAGATATAGATGGCCCTATTGCGCAGATGGCGAACGTTAAATTCGAAGCCGGCCTCTACCTTCCGCAGTTTGCGGCTTCCGCCGCATGGCCAATGATCGATCAAGCCTGGGCCCGCATGGACGTTCTCATTCCCATTGCTCTGTTTAGCACTCTGGGATCACTGGTGGTGGTGGAAGCCGCGCGTGCTATTGGCGATCAAGTATCCATGAAAGGTGCGCTCACCGTGAACGGATTGGGCTCTATCACCGCCGGGCTGTTTGGTTCGCCCTATCCTACAACGGTTTACGTGGGTCACGTCGCGTGGAAGTCGGTAGGCGCGGGCCACGCTTATTCACTCATGTCAGGGGCTGCAGTCGCCCTGCTTTGTTTCACCGGCAGCTTTGCACTAATCACCCGCTGGGTGCCTATTGAAGCGGGTATGGCGATTCTGGTGTGGGTTGGCGTTTCGGTGTGCGGTCAGGCCATGGCGGGCGTAGAAAAGCGCTATGCCCCGGCAGTTGCTTTGGGGCTTATGCCAGGGGTAGCAGCCTTTGCCGCCACACTCATGCTCAGGTCCGTAACCGGGGCAGGCATGGGTGGCGTTGATACACCTATCACACCTGAGTTTCTGAATCAGCTCACCGGCTCGAACATTTTTGCAACGGGTGTATTTGCACTTGAGAAAGGTTGGATGATGACGTCGCTTCTGGTTACCGCTATTGCGGTGGCCTGCATCGACGGCAATTTTCGTACGCTGATCATCTGGCTCTTTGGCGCAGCACTTTTTGCATTGCTCGGCATAAGTCACAAATTTGAAGTGCTGGATAACGACGTGGTGAGTCGACTGGGTCCGGCGTGGGACTGGGTGTTTGGTTACCTGATAGCCACCGCGCTTATTGTTGGGGTACACCTGGGATTAAGATCAAGTAAGCCGGAGCAAGTTAAGACTTCGGAACCCCAAAACTCTCCGCAATAAATCGCTTAACCCCTTCGCCGTCGACATCTGTGCAGATCGAAACCGTAGGCCGGTCGTGCCAGGCCTTAATATCGTAGTAGGGTTCAGGTTCAGCATGAATTGTCTGGCCAATCGCTATGCCATCCGTTGCCACTCTAACTACAGCGGTTTTGGTTACAAACAAATCGGGGCGCAACAGATAAGCAATAGCGCTGGCATCGTGTACTGGGCACTCATAGAGTCCACTCTTGCCGTGGTGAAAATCGAGATAAAACTGATTGCTGTCGCGCATCATCACCCCCGCATCACCGCCATGTTCGGCTAGCCGCTCAAACCACGCCTTGTCGACGATGGTCTCCATCGTGACGTCGAGACCGACAACCACAGTGGGCGCTCCACAACCCAACACAATGTCTGCGGCCAGTGGATCGCCACCAATGTTTGCCTCGGTGACCGGCGAGACGTTACCGCGATGGCCGTTGTAGCCAAAAACACCACCCATAATCACAATTTCTTTTAGAAGCTCGGGTAATTCCGGGCACAAATCGAGCGCAGTAGCGACGTTAGTCATGCGTCCGACCGCTACTAAAGAAATTTCACCCGGATGGGCTTTGGCGAGCGCGATGATGGCCTCTGCGCCGGTTTCACTGGCAACCCTAAGCGTGGGTTCTTGCAGCTCAATGTCGCCAAGACCGTTCTTGCCGTGCACAAAATCAGGTACCGCATCCCCCAACCGTTCACCGATCGGAACGGCCGCCCCTTTATAGACTGGTGCAGCAAAACCAAAGCGTTCTTTCATGTAGAGCGCGTTGCGAGTGGTGGTTTCGAGGCTCGCGTTGCCAAAGCCAGTAACAACCGCGAGCAAGTCTACCTCTGGGCTGAATTCGAGCAGCAGCAGCGCAACGGCATCATCGATTCCGATATCCGTATCAAAAATAACCTTTTTCAACTCTGCTCCCACAGTTGTCCGTTAACTAGCAACCAAAGCATCTATTCGGGAGAGGAAGACTCAAAACGCAAGTGTTTCACCGAATCTCCTGAATTGGCCAGTTCAACGATGGCGTCGATTCCAATATCGAGATGTAGCTGCACAAAGTCGGCGCTCACCCGCGCATCTGACTCCGCGGTTTTTATGCCTTCCGGTTGCATGGGTAGATCAGAAACCAGCAGCAGCGCACCGTGAGGGATCTTGTTAACAAAGCCGACGGTGAAGATGGTCGCTGTTTCCATATCGATGGCGCTGGCCCGGGCCCGACGCAAGTACTCGCGAAATTCGCCGTCGTGTTCCCAGACGCGGCGGTTGGTTGAGTACACTGTCCCCGTCCAGTAATCCTGGGCGTACTTTCGAATGCTATGGCTCACAGCGGTTTGGAGCCGAAATGAAGGCAATGCTGGAATCTCTTTGGGCAGGTAATCGCTGCTGGTGCCTTCGCCGCGAATCGCGGCAATGGGCAAAATCAGATCGCCGACAGAGATCTTCTCTTTCAGGCCTCCGCACTTGCCCAGAAACAGAGCGGCCTTAGGTGACACTGCCGATAACAAATCCATCACCGTTGCCGCCTGCGGGCTGCCCATCCCAAAATTAATCATGGTGATGTTGTCGGAGGTGGCGGTTTGCATTGGGCCGTCCCCGCCCAAAACCGCAACATCAAACCGCTCTGCGAAGCGGTTTACATAATCGTGGAAATTCGTGAGCAGAATGTACTCGCCGAAGTCTCCAAGTTCCGTGCCGGTGTAGCGCGGTAGCCAGTCTTTTACTATGTCTGCTTTATTTTTCATGGCCATTTCTAACACTTGCTGTGAAGCGTGGGAAGTACAGAATTGTGCAATTACCAACGTTCGATTACTGAGGCCTCATTCAGGCCGGAGGCCAGACAGGTAATCGTTGAGAAACACACCCCCGGGATCAATGGCATCGCGCCGCTGCCACCAGTCGCGATAGCGAGGGTGGGCTGCTTCTAACCCACGAGCATCCAGATAGTGCACCTTGCCCCAATGTGGACGCCCGCCATACGCAAGAAAGATGGCCTCGCAATCTCGGTAATAGTCTGTTTCGTCGAGTGCCACATCCTGGTGCACAGAAATAGTTGCGGTGGTGCGTTCAAAGGCGGTTGATAGCCACACGTCATCTGCGGCGAGGGTTCGAAACTCCACGGGCCAAACGACGTCGGGGTGTTTGTTCTGCAGCAACTGCGCAATCTCGCGCATACAATCCAGGGCACCTTCCAAAGGCACGCTGTATTCCATTTCGGTGTGCGGAGCCGGTCGGTAATTGGGCAGTACTTCGAAGCTCCAGGCGGTACGTTTACCTTCTTTCTCCAGTGGGTAGACCGCAGGTTCATCAGTGGCATTAATCGTTTTGGCCCGGGCAACGTCATTGCCGGGATACCAAAAGAACTCGAAGTGGCGATTGGATTTAATGAGTTCAGGCGTTTTCGACAGGACAGCACTCAGGGGCTCTTCCCAAAGATCTTCTTTGAGTACAGTCGCAGGCATAAGCGCCAGCTTCAGGCGGGTGATGATGCCAAAGGCGCCCAAATGCACACGAGCGGCCTGAAACAGATCCGGATTTTGGGTCGCGCTGAGTTGCGTAAGCTCACCATCGGCAGTCGCCAGCTCCATCGCCAGCACCGCATTAGACAAGTTGCCAAGCTTAACGCCGGTGCCGTGGGTACCCGTTGCTGTCGCCCCAGCGATGCTTTGCTCGTCGATGTCTCCCTGATTAATTAGAGCAAGACCGTGCTCATGCAGCGCACGGCCCAGAGTGTAGATGCGTGACCCACCGCGCAACCAGGCAGACCCTTCAGCGGGGTCTACCGACTCAACCCCTGTCAGTCCTCGACAGTCCGCAATGATGCCGGAGTGTTCTACGAGCGCAGAGTGACTGTGGCAGGCGCCTGCCGTGCGAATACTTGTATTTTGCTGGGCAGCCGCAAGCGCCAGTGCTTGAGCATCTGATTCGTGGCGAATGAACGCCATGCGAGCAGGAGACGCTTGCAAACGACCCGACCAGTTATGCCACCGCGGCATGTACCCTCCCCGTCTGCCTTGTTGAATAGATTTAGTAAGCAGAGCTTAATCTTGCAAACACCAGAAAGATAACTTTTACTCATTATGTGGCACTGAGCAATTTATCTCGCTATGGCAACTTTTCGATCCTATGCTGAGCAGTCAAGGCACTACTTCAATAGGCCTCACACAGGTGTGCCTGCTGGCCGCATCGATTCCCCGGCTGCCTGGCTGGGCAGAGATATGCGCGACGCGCAGCAGCAGTGGTCAAACCAGCTTACGCCACAAGATATTGAAGAGCTCGAACAGGCTATAGCCGCTATTGAGAGTGCAGGCATCGCCACCGCAGAAGTAACGAAGGCGAACTTTGAGCTACCGTATTTGGGTCCAAAGATTCGCCACTGGCGACAAAATTTAGCCGATGGTCTTGGGTTCGTCGTTGTTCGAGGTCTTCCCGTTAACGACTGGGGCGAGCAGAAATCGGCACTGGCGTACTGGGGAATTGGCCATCACCTGGGCCTTCCGGGTGGGCAAAACCCGCAAGGCGAGGTTCTGGGTCATGTGAAGGACTACGGTGAAGAAGAAAACAGTCCTAACGTGCGGCGCTATAGAACCGCCGGCAATATAGATTTTCATTGTGACGCCGCCGATGTGGTGGGCCTTTTGTGTTTGCAGCCGGCCAAGAACGGCGGACAGAGTCGAATTGCCAGTTCCGTCGCTATCTTTAACGAAGCCCAGCGGCGGATTCCGGATACCATCCACCGACTGTTTGAACCCTTTGCGCTCGATCTGAGAGATGAACAGCCAGAGGGTAAGCGCGGCTTCACCAGGATTCAGCCCTGTTGTTGGAACGGTAAAGCGCCGCTTAGAACTTTCTACCACAGTGAGTACTTTCGCTCAGCAGCCCGACTCGACGATGTGCAGATAGACCCCGCTGCCAAACAAATTCTTGATACCTATGATGAACTCGGTCTGGACGAGAACTTTCACCTCGATATGTGGCTCGAGCAGGGTGACATGCAGTTTGTGTCTAATCACACCACCCTACACGCGCGAACCGCCTACGAAGATTCGGCTGACCCCGACCGTCGTCGGCATTTACTTAGACTCTGGCTGTCGCTTTAGCACCCCGGCCAGACAGTAAAACTTACTAGAGAAACTCTATGACCCGCTTCCCCGCACCGGTATTGCAAAGCGTTTTAGACAAATCCTGGCAAGCCGTCGAACTCGCTGAACCCCTGCCGCTCGATGCGCTACCTACACCTGCACTGGTGCTTAATCGCACCAGGTTCGAGCGCAATCTGCAAACCATGGCAACTCATCTGAAAAATCACGGCAAAGCTCAACGACCTCACGCCAAGACACACAAGTGTCCGCTAATCGCGCAGCAACAGATGGCGGCCGGCGCGGTTGGTGTGTGTGCCGCCAAACTGGGAGAAGTAGCCGCATTGGTCAGTTCTGGCGTGCAGGATGTGCTGATCACTTCGCCTCTAACGTCGCAAGCCAAGATTGATGCATTAAACACACTTCTGACCCTTAGCCAGGAGCTTAAGCTTGTAGTAGACAGCACCACCGGCATGGACGTTCTGGAACAAGGCATTGCAACCGATCGACGCCTTGGGGTCGTGTTGGATTTTGATGTCGAACTGGGCCGGACCGGTATTCGTGACGATGCACTCGCACAAAAACTTCTCGATCGCATCGACAAAGATCCGAGGTTTTATTTTGCCGGCATTCAGCACTACGCGGGTCATCTTATGCACCTGCAGAGTTTCGAGGAGCGCAAGACCCGGTCACTAGAAAGTTGGCAAGCCGTACTCGAACGCGTCGCTCAATTCTCTCCGAAGATAATTACCGGCGGTGGTACCGGTACTTTCGACATCGATGTGCTCACACAACAGATCACCGACCTTCAGGTGGGCAGCTATATCTTTATGGACCGGGAGTATCTGGACATTGATGCGCAGAACAAAGCAGACGGCCACTCCTTCGATAGCTCTCTGAGTGTTGCCTGCACTTTTGTGAGCCAACCAAAGCAAGGAATGGCCACTGTTGATGGCGGCTACAAGGCCTTTGCCTCAGACAGCGTAGCGCCACAGCCCGTCACTCTCGACGGCTGCAAGTTCTATTTTGGCGGCGATGAACATGGCTTTGTGAAATTGCCGGCCGGCTATCAAGAGCCGGTACTGGGTGAAGTACATCAGTTTATGGTGCCGCACTGCGACCCCACGGTGAATCTGCACGACTACTATTGGGTGCAGGAGGACGACGAACTTATCCACAGCCTCTGGCCAATCACCGCACGCGGTGCGTCCTGGTAGCGGATTTGGTAGGCACACCCGGATTCGAACCGGGGACCTCTACCATGTCAAGGTAGCGCTCTAACCAACTGAGCTATGCGCCTAAGGCCAATCAGGCTGCGCACTTTATCAGCACCTAGAGCTCCTCACCAGAACCAGACCAGAACTAGGAATAGAGTCCAAAACGGGCATACAATCGGGTTATGCCAGCTACAGCCGCAATCACTAATCTCCTCAAAGCCCACGACGCCGGGGTGTCCGCCGTGAAGGCCAACAAGGCACTTCTCGCGATGGGTATTCTGGAGCAAAAAGAACGTCCCAGCTCCAAATACCCCGACAAAATCAAGAAATACAAGGCGCTCACCGAGGAGGGCTTAAAGTACGGCGAAAATCGCGAGAGCATGACCAGCGATGAGACCACGCCCTACTATTTCAAGGACAGCTTTCCGGAACTGCTCGCGCGCCTGCAGACCTACCTGAAAGAAAACACCTAGCCTGCCGAAACCGACCCCGGCGTGGGTAAAACGGTAGTGGGCATAGTCTCGGGTTCAAGCCCCAACGCCACCAGTACTTTCGACAAGCCAAAGAACAGGCTGACTCCGAGTGCAAGCTCGGCAAGTTCCCCTGGATCGAACTCCTCAGATAGTGCGCTGCGTTGCTCTGGCGTTAGTGACTCTGGGTCACCAATCAGTGCGTCGGTGAGCGTAAGCGCAAGCGCCTCACGATGAGAAACGCGGCTTGCGTAATCATCACGCACCTGATCTGCGCGTTGTTCGGTAAGCCCTGCCTCACGGGCAGAGTCGAAACGTACGTTGCGTCAGTAACCGCAATCGGTCACCCGCGCGTTCCGCAACCGCGTCATCTCCCGCAAATCCGGGGACAGTGTACCTATTTGCCACAGGGCAGAATATAAGTCGCCAAAGCGAGTTATCACCTCAGGCGTATGAGCCAGAACGCTACCGAATGTGGGTTCTTCGCCGGCAATAGCAGACTTAACTCTTGGGGTAGTAGACATCCTTATTGGCTCTCCACACTTCTCTTATTGAAAGGCTCCAGCACCTTCTGCAGTCGAATGCGTGCGTCATGCATCGACACGGCGGTGAGCAGCGACACCGCGGCGGCCTCACCCAGTGCAGTGGTAAGCGCGGCAACCTGTTGGTCGCTAACGCCGTGCGCGTCTATCGCAAGCTGTTCAGCGAGACTTAGAGCCTGTTGCTCGTGCTCGGCAAACGCATCGAACTGGCCACCGGCAATCTGGCGTCCCGATTCGACATCGAGCACGGCTTCCGACCCGGCTCCCTCGTCAATAACCTGCTCAACTCCATGAAGCGCATCGATTCGCGCTCTGCAAAGTTCGAGCAGTCGCGGATCGAGGGCACCTTCTTCATGGAAGGCATTCTGAAAATGCTGGAATTTTTCGGCAAGCTGAGGTCGACCAGCCAGCATTTCTACCAATTCCGGCGGCACCGCGCGAGCTTGTGCCTGTTCTTCTGTCATCGCCATAATCCCCAGTAAATTGCGCCCTTAAATAGGTAAACTGTCCCCGTAAAAGCGCCCCGCAAAGGCGCTGTCATCGCCCTATCCTCGAAGATATTTCACCGTTGAGCAAGTCACCTGTAGTTATGAAAGATCGTCCACTGTCGCCCGAAACTCTAGCCGCCCAGGCCACTCACCCCGATCCTGCCACAGGCGCTGTGATACCACCGGTCCACCTCTCCACAACCTTTGCACGCGATGAGCAGTATCGGCCGCTAAACGAAAAACATCTGTACATCCGCGATCAGAATCCTACCTTTGAAACCGCCGAGCAATTGCTTACGCAGCTCGAAGGCGGCAGCGATGCATTGCTGTTCTCCTCTGGCATGACTGCGGGCATGGCCGTGGCGCAGGCGCTCAAGCCGGGGGATCACATTATTATTCCCGAACTCATGTATTGGGCATTACGCAACTGGCTGAGCAAATTTTGTGAAACCTGGGGTGTCACACTCACCAAGGTTGATTTCAGTACGCCAGCAAACAACGCAGACAATCTGCAACGGGCACTTGCACTGCACGAAAACACCGGCAACTGTACCCAGATTGTCTGGCTAGAAACGCCTGCCAATCCCATGTGGGATGTTGTAGATCTGAAGGAAGCTTGCGAGATCGCGCACAAGGCGGGCGCCATTGTTTGCGCAGACTCCACGGTTTCAAGCCCTGTGCTCACCCGGCCCATCGACCACGGGGTCGACATTGTGATGCACTCCGCTACAAAGTATTTGAATGGTCACAGTGATGTCATCGCCGGCGTGCTTATCACCGCAGAAGATTCAAAACTCTGGCACCGCATTAAGAAAATTCGCAGCGAAAATGGCGCGATCCTTGGCGCCTTTGAAGCCTGGCTATTGCAGCGCGGTTTGCGCACTCTGTTTCTGAGGGTCCGAAGGGCGTGTGAATCGGCAATGACCTTTGCGGCACACTTCGAGCACCACCCAAAGATCAGTCGCGTCCTCTACCCCGGGCTTGAGAGCCATCCGGGACACAAAATTGCATCAAAACAGATGGACAACGGCTTTGGCGGCATGATGTCTGTATGCGTGATCGGCGGCAAAGAAACAGCTCTTCGTGTCGTCGGTCGAGTTCAGGTGTTTGTGCGTGCAACCTCGCTTGGCGGCGTCGAAAGCCTGATTGAGCATCGGCCGTCAATCGAAGGACCCACCAGCCCCTTACCCCCTGAACTCATTAGACTGTCGATAGGCATAGAAGACCCAGCCGATCTCATTAGCGACTTCGAACAAGCCCTGGCGGATTAATCTCGAACGGCGTTACTTGTATTTTGCCTTGTGCAGCTTCGCTGCCTGAGAGACCCAATTGTCGCGCTCGATGCGCCCCTTAAACTTCAGCCGATCATCCACCCAGGCGATGTCCTTCTCAGTAAAATCCGCCACCTGGCGATACTGATAGATACCAAGTGAGTTAAGGGTCTTTTGGAGCACTTTGCCAACGCCCTTAATCGCGCGCAGATCATCGATCTGGCTGGGCGGTGCCGTTAGGAAACGTTGTTCGCCTGAATCGCCGGTGCTTGCAGCTGCAGGTGCACTTGTTCGGGATACAACCGGTGAGGTTGCTGGCTTCTTGGGTGTTACTTTGACTTTCTTCGGCGCGTTGTCCTTCTTTGCCGCAAAGGCCGTGGACTGGCCGGGCGCCGGGCGAGATTGTGCGGCCCGAAGCCGCGCCTCTAACCGCTGTACATGTTCGTGCTCACGCTGCACCTGGGTCTCAGCTTTGCGTCGAGCTGATTCGACCACTCGCAATCGTGCTCGCCAATCGCGATCGTCAGTAGCAGCAACTTTTCCTGCTACTCTTCGTGCGCCTCGTCCTGTACTTCTTCCTGCGAGAGCCCCAGCAGCGAAGCCAGCCCCAGCCTGCTTAGCCGAGAAAGCGCCTGAAGACCCGGATGTGCTGCGGCTGTTCTCTTGGCTGTTCTGCTTCGAACGCGCATCGTTGAGCTGCTTCTGCAACCGATCAATCTGCTCCTGACGCCGATATAGATCGGCCTGCGCTTGCTGTCGACCGGATTCTGCAATACGCAAGCGTGATCGCCACTCGCGATCGGAGTCTGCCGCCAACCCTTTGGCCTTTGCAGTAGCCTCGTTTTCAGAACTACTTGCCGCCGTGAGTTTTTGTTGGGTACCCACCAGCTCTTCGCGCATGCCATCCATTTCAACTCGCAGCACCTCGAGCGAACGCGCGCTAACTTGCAGCTGCTTGTTTTGGTCGCTGCTGGCGACCAATTCATCACGCAGACTTTTGATGGTGGTGTCCCTCGCGCGCAGATCGTTGTTTAGGCTGACGATACTTGCATCTTGCGAATCAACTCTTGAGGCCACCGGAGCCAGAGCAGTAAGTTGCTCCGCAAGCGATGAACGTTCCGCTTCCTGACTTTTCAGGTTGGCTTGCACTTCGGTTAGCGTCTTCTCGCGTTCGCGCCCTTCGGCGGTCTGTGCGTCACTGTGCTTCTTGAGTGAATCAAACTCGCTCTGAAGTGCATTACGCTTTTCTGCAGCTTCTGCTGCTTTCGCAGAATTTACTGACATCTCCTTGCGTGCGGTTTCGAGCTCAGCGGTTAAGCGACTGGATTGCGCATCGCTTTCCTGTATTTGCCTGGTCATCTGACTGAGGTCGGCGCTTAACTGTTCGCGAGCAGTCGATGATTCCGCCAATTTATTTTCCAAGCCGGGCACTTTTTGTTTCCAGCCGTCGAGGTCCATGGTTAGAGACATGACCTGATCATCACGCTGCGCAAGCGTTGATTCCAGCGCGGGAACTCTGTTCCGCAGGCCGCCCAAATCACGCCCCAGAGACGCAATCCTAAGGTCGCGCTCGCCAACCTCACTTTCGAGCGTACCCACGCGCTCGTCACGTAAATCTATCTCGCCGCTAAGCTCTGCTTCTCGCTTAAGCGCTGAAAAACGCCGCAACAGCCAACCCACGACAAGCCCAATGGCCAGGGCACCTAGCAGGCAAAGTATCATTCGGGATGCTAGATAGCTCATGGTTCAGTCCTCTGTACGCGAAACTCGATCCGACGATTCGCCTGGCGTCCGTTTATTGTGTTGTTATCTGCAATGGGTTGGGCGGATCCGAAGCCCGAAGCACTCACGCGCTCGGCATCCACGCCGTTGTCGATCAGGTAGCCGCGCACGCTCTCCGCCCGCGCCTGACTCAATGCGTTATTAAGCTCAACCGATCCACGTGAATCCGTATGGCCCTCGATCGCGATATTAACGTCGCAATCGCCCGCCACTTCGACCAGCTTGTCGAGTAGGGGAATACTGCCCGGTCGGATATCTGCTCGGCTGGTGGTGAACTTAATCGAGTCTGAACCCAGCAGCTCATCAAACGCCTTCTGGCAGCCATCTGCTTGTGCTCGCGCTGGCGGCACGGCGTCGGGGGAATCAAGCGTCCAGCTAAGGGTGCTTGATGCCAAAAGATCCTGCGCTTTCAGCTCAGTGTTCAACCCATCCAGTGTGGCCTCTAAAGCCGTGCGATCAACAAAGCTTGGCAGTTCTGCATTGACCCGGATGCCACTGAGGTCGACATCTATCTGAGCCCGCGTAGCCCCTGCAAGCGTGGGTAGAACCTGCTGCACGGCTATAAGGAGGTCCGTTGGTTGATTTGCCGCGGCGATAAGCTCGCCGGTGACACGCCAATCGGGCAGGCTCGCCGAAATAGAGTCGCTAATCCGCTGGCTGCGGCCATCCTCTGTGCTATCCGATAGCGTGAAGCCAGTCACCACCGCAACCTGGGTCTCGCCGTCGAGCTGAATTTGCAGGGTCTCTAAGATTGGCTCGGGAGAAACCTCAACTACTTCAGGGGGTTGTGGCTCTTCTACAATCGGTTCTCTAACTATGGGTTTCGAATCGGGCCCGGGGGGCGGGACATCAGTGAGTACTGCAATTTGATTGTCGACCGCAACGACGCCGGGCACAGCCGCCGCGGTTACTTCCGCAGCTTCTTTCTGCGCCGCGGTTGTGGCCGTGCCGCGCAGGACCACCGTTTGACCCTCCGCGCTGACCCGGGCAAAGTCGTGGCCATCGGCCACTAAGGCCGCCTTAGTGTTGTCGGCAATTTCTCTCTGAATGCCTTCGCGATGGCCGAGGCATACCCAAATGAGTAGCCCAAAAGCCAGCAGACCAAAGAAAATTGTTAACGCTCGACCCATCGGATCCCTCCGCGTGCGTGAATGGACGCTGTTAATGGAGTCCGGCGCTCACCCATCGTGAATCCGTCTCCCTTCCGTCTAAATAATTGAGCCCAGGCAACCCATCAAAAAACCAGTCGACCACCATAAACAGGCCGCTCACCGGCGACCCATTAACAGCACTGGCTCCATTCAAAAGAGTACCGGAGTTAAAGCGATCAGCGCGACGCTCGCCCGGAGCAAACGTAAAGATTAGAGCAATAAAAATGACTATTTACCGGAGATTTTCAATTTCGACCACAATATTGTCGAAAATTGAGGGGTTAACACCGCTTCGACTGCTTTTTGGCGAATAAAAGACGAAGTTTTTTTCCGAATTCCTTTGTAAAAAGACCTTGGTGAGTGTTTTATAGCGCTTCCATTTTGCTGAACAAGTGCTTAACGTCCATTTTTGGGACCGCACGGGCAGAAGGCTATGCAGCGAGCCGCTGATTAGCCAACTGTTATTAATGTGTAAAAGGAAAAATAAAGGGAATTCCTGCACTTGGCTTACAAAGCCAGAATGAATCAAAATTGGTGGATCAGCTAACAGCACGCGGAAACGCGCGACGTCAGTAGATATTTTCAAGAAGGATTCAGGACTAGAGTTCAGGTTAGTGAAAGTAGAAAAAGTAGATCTGATAAGACAACTCGAAGCAGACCAGCTAAATAAAGACTAAGAACACGAACTAAACCAATTAAAACCGGATGAGACAGATCACCTCTTCGATCATGATAGGAGCATCGAAAATGTTACGACCGATTGCGACCACCGCCCTGCTTTTGGCAGTTACGGCATGTGGCACTACAGGTACAGGACTTAGCGGCAGCGGCAGCAGCAGTGGAAGCAGCGGCAGCGCATCAACAAGTGGCAGCGACAGTGCTGACAGCCGTATCGCGGCTTTGGAAGCACAGCTTGCGTCACGCAACACCCGAATTTCCGCGTTGGAAGGCGAGCTTTCTAACTCGTCGAAGTCTTCGGATTCCAACATGGTGGCCGCCAACCCAGGCGACCTCTTCCCACCCAACGCACGGCCTGGCGAATGCTATGCCCGCATCTTGCTACCCGAGAAGTACACTTCGGCTGAAGAGCGCGTGCTGGTAAAAGAAGCCTCTGAAACAGTTTCTATCGTGCCTGCGAGCTACGAGACGGTTACTGAGCGCGTGCTGGTAAAAGAAGCAAGCTCTAAGCTCGAAGTCGTTCCAGCAACTTACGAGACTGTTTCTGAGCGCGTTATGGTTCGTCCAGCGAGCAAAAAGATCGTGCAGGTTCCTGGAACCTTCCGCACGGTTTCTGAGCGCGTTCTCGACAAGCCCGCTTACACCGTTTGGAAGAAAGGCTCACCGGGCAACTTCGGCAGCGGCACAAACGTTGTTTCGCAGTCAGTGAACGGTACTGGCGAAGTAATGTGCCTCGTAGAGGTTCCTGCTTCGTACAAGACCATCAGCAAGCAAGTAGTAGATACGCCTCCGGGCACTCGCACTGTTGATACGCCTGCAGAGTACAAGACCATCAAGCGTCGCGTACTAAAAACCCCAGCATCTACCCGCGAGATCAACATCCCTGCCGAGTACGGCACAGTGGAAGTGACCAAGCTGGTACGCCCTGCAAGCGAATCTCGTACGCCAGTTGCGGCTCAGTACAAGACCGTCACCAAGACCACCAAGGTGTCTGACGCCTCTATGGCCTGGCAGTCGGTTCTGTGTGATGTGAACGCCGACTCGTCTAACGTTCGTGCACTGCAGAGTGCACTCAAGGACAAGGGTTACTCCGTGTCAGTAGACGGACAGCTTGGACCGGGTACGATCAGAGCGGTTAACCAGTATGCGTCAAGCAATGGTATCCCTCAGGGCGCTAACTACGTGCCTCTTGATGTCATCAAGAAGTTGGGACTCACGTTCTAAACAACTGATGAATTGAGCGAAATCCTACCCCGCCCTGCCGAGTAGCGGAGAAGGTAAACAACCGCCCCCTGGAATCCAGGGGGCGGTTTTTTTTGTGCCCGAAAAACCGGACCGTTGTACGCCCAGGGTGCGTCAGCCTATGATCAGGTAGACGCACCGATCAACGAGACTTAAGGGGAGAGTTTATGGGCGCGGAACATGGCAACCCAGACAGCAGCGGTATAGATCTAGCCACCCTGACCGATGCAGATCATGCCGAGATTCGCGAGGCGGCAGCCAAGGGCATGATTGTGGCCTGGCACGCAGCAAGACTGGGCGACACTATGGCCATCCAATCAAGCTACGGCGAGCGCACCTGGCGCGAGCTCAACGGCCGTGCCAATCAGCTAGTCAGACGCTTGCGCGAGGCAGGCCTGACTGCTGGTGACTCAATAGCGGTTGTTACCAAAAACCGCCCCGAATTTATTGAGGCATTTTGCGCGGCCTACCGATGCGGCCTGCGTTTTACTCCTATTAACTTTCACCTTAAGGGCGACGAGATTGGTTACATCGTCGATAACTGCGAGGCCAAGGCCTTCATCGCAGACGCGCAGCTTGGTGGCCCACCTGTTGATGCCATAGCCGGGGCACCCAACGTGCTCGTTAAGTTATCTGTGGGTGGTGATATGGACGGTTTTGTGTCACTCGATGAGTTTCTCGAAGGCGCAGACGAGCACGACATAGACGACCCGGTCATTGGTCGCCGCATGCTCTACACCTCAGGCACAACCGGCCGACCGAAGGGCGTGTACAAAGAACAGGAGGTTGTCGAACTGCCGGCCTGGGACGACTCACCGATTGGCTACACACCCGGCGTCGACCGCAATTTATGCACGGGTCCTGCCTACCACGCGGCGCCTCTAGCGTTTGATATCAACCGGCCCCTAACGTCAGGCGCAAGCGTAGTCATGATGGATCGGTGGGATGCCGCCTCGACACTCGAGCTGATCGAGAAAGAAAAAATCACCCACACCCATATGGTGGCTACCATGTTCCACCGGTTACTCAAACTGCCGAAAGAGGTTCGCTCAACTCACGATCTGTCGAGCTTGAAGATGGTGATTCATGGTGCTGCGCCCTGCCCCATACACGTAAAGCAGGCAATCATCGAATGGCTCGGCCCTATCATTTGGGAGTACTACGCAGCAACCGAAGGCGGCGGTGGCTTTCTTGTAGGTTCGCAGGAGTGGCTGCAAAAACCCGGCACCGTTGGCAAACCCGGGCCCGAGTTCGACAACAAAATACTCGACGACAAGGGCGCGGAGGTTGGGCCAGGCGAGATAGGCACTATCTACATGCGCGCGCCCGATGTGGGCCGTTTCGAATATTTCAAAGACGACGGCAAAACCGACAAGAGTTATCGGGGCGAGTACTTCACGCTCGGCGATTTGGGCTATTTTGACGACGACGGCTATCTGTTTCTCACCGGCCGCAGCGCCGAGTTGATAATTTCAGGCGGCGTGAACATTTATCCGCAAGAAATCGACAGCGCTATCATTCAGCATCCTGCTGTGCTGGATCTATGTACGGTCGGTATTCCGAACGACGAGTGGGGCGAAGAAGTTCTAACCGTCGTGCAACTCAATCCAGGGTTTACCCCCGGGCCTGAGTTGTCAGAAGAGCTAACGCAGTGGGCCAGGGAACGTCTGGCCCACTACAAGTGCCCCAAACGTATTCTGTACACCGATGATCTGCCCAGGCTGCCCTCAGGCAAGATTCAGCGGCGTCATGTGCGCGATGAATACGCGCAGGCCACTTAGTACTCGGTGAGCCTCGAAGGACTCCTCAGACCACCTCAATGCCGAGCGCGCCAAGCAGGCTCAGGGCCTGATCGGCATCCACCTGGGCACCGGTAAGGTCTATTTCTTTGGGGTTCAGGTTATTGAATCTGGAGCCACACAGATTTGCCCCGGTGAGAGACAGCCGTGCGGCATCCAGGTTATCTAGTTCACAGTCGGTGACTTGCGAATTACTCAAATCGCAGTTGTGCAACACGGCATGCACCAAGCGGGTGGATTTAAAAACGGCACCTGCAAGACAGGTCGATGAAAAGTCGGCATAGGCCAGGTTGCAATCATCGCATTCAAAATCAATGAGCGTCTGATTTCGCGTAAGCGTCATGCCAAAGTCGACATTGGTAAAGTCTGCCCCCTGAGCCTGGCACCGAATGAGTTTCAGCCCATAAGCGTTAGCGCGCTCAAAAGTACAAGTGGTGAGATCACAGCCCTCGAATCGCGCGTCGCGCAGCTCGCAATAACGCAAGTCGCTCGGCCGTTCATCGAGATAGAGTTTGCAATCGATGAAGCGTGCGTCACGAAGGTCAGCACTGCGCAACGAGCACTGCGAAAACTCACAGTCCTGAAAGGTAGCGCCACCGAGATCAGCACCCGCAAAGATGCAGTCATCGAACCGACATCCCGAAAAAACACCATCAATGTTATCTTCGGGCCAGGAAAAGCCGCCTTCGATACGATACCCACTGAGCTGGTTGCTACTGGCTAGAGCTTCCAGAACCTGATCCGCAGAATCGGCGCTGGGCGCGTATTCGTCGAGCGTCACTCGTTACCTGCCATCAGCAAACCTTGCTCGCGTAAAACCTGCAGCTCATCGCGAACGGCGGCTGCCTGTTCAAACTCTAGATTCTTCGCGTGCTCAAGCATCTGTGCTTCAAGCTCTTTGAGCAACTTGCCCATCGCTTTTGCCGTGGTGGGCATCTCGCGTTTGCGTTCCGCCCCTTTAGCCCCCTTGGCCGCTCTGCGTGATTTGCCCGCTGGTCCGGGCGCGGCGCGAGCGCCTTCCATTACGTCTGCAATCACTTTCTTCACAGTGCGCGGCGTTATACCGTGCTCTTTGTTATGAGCTTTTTGTTTTTCTCGTCGACGCTCTACTTCTGATATGGCACGTTCCATCGAACCGGTGACCTTGTCGCCATAGAGAATGGCGCGCCCGGAGGCGTTTCTCGCGGCACGACCCATGGTTTGAATCAGCGACCGCTCGGCGCGCAAGAACCCTTCTTTATCCGCATCCAGTATTGCAACCAAAGACACCTCCGGCATATCGAGGCCTTCGCGCAACAGGTTGATGCCAATCAGCACGTCAAATTCACCGAGGCGCAGATCGCGAATGATCTCCATGCGCTCAACGGTATCGATGTCGGAGTGCAAATAACGAACTCGAACTCCGTGCTCGTCGAGATACTCGGTTAAATCTTCGGCCATGCGCTTGGTAAGTGTGGTGACCAGCACCCGCTCTTCCTTTTCAACCGTTGTGCGGATCTCGCCAAGCAGATCGTCTACCTGAGTAGAAGCCGGCCGCACAATGATCTCAGGATCAATCAGCCCGGTAGGACGAACCACCTGCTCTATCACCGCGCCTTGCATCTCGGCCTCATATGCACCTGGTGTTGCCGATACAAAGATCGCTTGTGGCGCCAGTTCTTCCCATTCGTTAAACCGCAGCGGCCGATTGTCGAGCGCAGAAGGCAGCCGGAAACCGTAATTAACCAGGTTCTCTTTGCGCGATCGATCGCCTTTGTACATGCCACCAACCTGTGGAACGGTCACGTGGCTTTCATCGATAATCAGCAAGGCATCGGTGGGCAGGTAATCAAACAAAGTTGGCGGTGGTTCACCAGATTCGCGGCCAGACAGATAGCGTGAGTAGTTCTCAATGCCGTTGCAGTAGCCTAACTCTTTGATCATCTCGAGGTCGTAACGCGTTCGCTGTTCTAGTCTTTGCGCCTCTACCAACTTGTCATTGTCTTTGAGCCACTTGAGGCGATCGACCAACTCTTCCTTTATGACGTCAAGCACACTCAACATACGATCGCGGGGTGTTACGTAGTGTGACTTTGGAAAGATGGTGTAGCGCGCAACGCGCTGGGTCACTTCGCCCGTGAGTGGGTCAAACAGCGACAAACTCTCAATCTCTTCATCAAACAGCTCAATGCGTACCCCTTCGCGCTCGCTTTCAGCCGGAAAGACATCGATAACATCTCCGCGGACACGATAATTACCGCGGTCAAGCACCATATCGTTGCGCGTGTATTGCAACTCAGTTAGGCGCCGCAACAGGGTTCGCTGTTCAAGCTTATCGCCGCGATCCAGATGCAACACCATCCGCAGATAGCTCTGCGGATCACCCAGACCGTAAATCGACGACACCGAAGCAACGATGATGCAGTCGCGGCGCTCAAGCAGCGCCTTGGTGGCGGAGAGCCGCATCTGCTCGATGTGGGCATTAACCGATGAGTCTTTTTCTATGTAGGTATCAGAGGCTGCGACATAAGCCTCGGGCTGGTAGTAGTCGTAATAGGAGACAAAGTACTCAACGGCGTTGTTGGGAAAGAACTCCTTGAACTCGCCGTAGAGCTGAGCGGCGAGGGTCTTGTTCGGCGCCATCACAATCGCTGGCCGCTGTACTTCTTCGATCACGTTGGCAATGGTGAAGGTCTTGCCCGACCCGGTCACCCCCAGCAGGGTCTGATGCGTGAGCCCGCTTTCGAGCCCGGCGACCAGCTCGCGAATCGCATTCGGCTGGTCACCTGCTGGCGTGTAGTCTGAGACCACAGAGAGACGCGAGTTAGGCTTCACCATATACTTCTGACCTTGCACCGGAGATATCTAGTGCCTATTAAAACCCTAATTCGACCTGGAACGAAGAATTGAGCGACACCCCTGCGACCACCGGTATGTCAGTAGAGCCCACAGAATCGACGCCTACGCACTCGCGTGGCCGAAATGCCTATGCCCCCTGGCATATCCCTTTGCGCGGCTGGAAAGATGTGCTGCTGCGGGTTTGGGAAGAGTCCAGCCGCGACAATCTTGCCCTTATCGCCGCCGGCATGGCGTTCTACGCCATGCTGTCTGTGGCGCCGGCGCTGGCGGTGATTATTTCGGTTTATGGGCTGGTTAATTCTCCAGACGACCTGAAGTTTCATCTGGAGGTAGTTAGCAGTTATCTACCAGGCGAAGCCCGGGTTCTGATCGAGAATCAACTTGAGGAACTAGTGAGTACCCGTGACATGAATCTGGGCTGGGGCATCGCCGCATCAGCGGCGGTATCTCTGTGGTCATCGTCGAAAGCCATGAAATCTCTGTTTGGCGGACTCAATGCGGTTTATGAAGAAGAAGAAACTCGCGGCTGGTTCTGGCTCACCCTGCAGTCGGTTAGCTTCACCTTGGCTGGACTGGTGCTGCTGTTACTAACAGTGGGCAGCACCGTAGTTTTGCCGCTGATGGTTGATTATCTGCCCCTCAGCGACTTCCACACATTTTTAGTCCGCAGTTTGAACGGGGTTTTGGTGGCGGGGGTCGTACTAGCTGGCCTTGCGGTGCTCTACCGTTATGGGCCTTCCCGCCGGCGGGCCCATTGGCGTTGGGTCTCTCTGGGTGCGCTGGCGGCCTGTGTCGCATGGATCGCCGCGTCGACCGGGTTCTCCTGGTACGTCACCCACTTCGGCAGCTATCAAAAAACCTACGGCGCTCTGGGTGCCGTCGCAATATTGCTAATGTGGTTTTATGTGTCCGCTTATGCGGTGCTGATTGGTGCCGAACTCAATGCCGAACTGGAACATCAAACCGAGCAAGACAGCACAATAGGTCCAGAGCTGCCACTCGGGGAGCGTGGCGCTGTGATGGCCGATGAGATCGGCGCGGTGCCCTCACTTAGGGCAAAGTTCAGGCGGCGTCCAACCATCGCCTCCCCTACTGGCCCCGACTTGTAAGCAGGCTGTCTAAGCGCCGCAAGATTTTTTTCAGTTCGTGTATCTTAAGTCGCTTAACAAAACCGATTTTAGAGATAAACAAGTGTTGCAGTCAGTACTTAGGTCACTCGCGATTATTACGGTCACGCTTGTCATTGTCGGCAGCGCGAATTCCGCCTGGGCAACAGGACCGCTCGCAGACGGCTTTGACTATCCCATCGGTGCATCACCGCCGGGACGGGTGACCGCTGCCAATGATGCCATCGATGCCTGGACACTCGAGCAGGCCTTTCAGGCACCCAATGCGACCATCACGGCATTAGCCATCGAGCAGGGCATTTCTATACCTGCAGGCGCCCAATTACTGCACGCCGGTGAAGACTGGATCACCAACGCAGGCGGTACCAGCGCCGTTGGCCAATTGGTGTTTGCTGTGGCAGCCGGTCGAGTGACAGGCATTCAGACCATCAGCGCGCCAGGGTCCAGTGATTCTGTCGGCAGTGTCATAGTGATTGAACACTCTCTGCTGGGTTCTACCCTGAGCTCCGTATATCTGCACGTTACCCCGGTCAATACCCTGTCGGTGGGCGATCTGGTTCAGCGCGGCGAGCCCATTGCGAGCATTGCCGACACAAGCGCCTCAAATGTCGTAACGGCGTCTCACCTACATTTTGAACTGCGCACGGGTTCGGTTGATGTGAACAACCTGTGGCCCAATGACACTTTTTTTGGCTATTACCTGAGCGCGGCCGAACTCACGGCCGATGGCTTTATTCAGGCACCCTCCGAATACATAGACAGCAATCGAACCATTGCTGTTGCGCCAGCTCCCCGATTGTACGTCCACGACAGCAGAGGCACCCTGGGACGCATCAGAGTCAGTGACGGCCTGGTCGATATCATCGGCAGGATGGACGAGGTTATGACCGATATCGCGTTCTCTCCCGAGGGCTTGCTGTTTGGTCTTACTGATTCCGCCTTGTATCAAATCGATCTGGTTACCGCTGATATACGCCTCATCGGCGAGCACGGCATCCTTGCGGGCAACGCCCTGGTATTTGCGAGCGACGGCACCCTGTACGGCGCGGGCGGATTTGTTGATGGGCTGTTTGAAATGAACCTGCAAACCGGCGCAGGCACAAGAATCGCCGACATGGGTCACAACTCAGCGGGCGATCTGGTGTTTTTTGAGGGGAATCTGTATCTGTCATCTACCGATGATCAACTGATACTCGTCGATCTCGCGGCGGTCGGCAGTGGTGGAGAGATTGGCACCGTGGTTGGTGACATTGGCTTCCAGGAAGTGTTTGGTTTGGCCACCGCCTCGGACGGCATTATGTATGGCACTGCGGGCACCGACTTGTTTTCGGTGGATGTAGCCACCGGGGCCGGCAGCACGCCCGGCGTGAGCTTTGAAGGCCAGGGCATGACGGCCTCCTTCGGCTCGAGCTTCTTTCTCGAATCAGGCGGCATTAACGCCCCTGTCTTTACCTCTGTACTACCCAACAGCCGCTCAGTACAAACGGGTCAGGTAGCCAGTGTGTTTCTGTCCGCCATTGTTGGCGGTACTCGAGATGGTCTGGCCTGCCAGCCCAGTCTCGCACCAGGCTTCTCAGGCAGCTTCAACTTTCAGGTGACTGACCCTGCAACCAATCTACCCATAGGCAATCCAAACGAACCGGTCGACATTGCAGCGGGAACCGCGCGCAGTTTTGTATTACTGATCGTTCCCACGTCTGACATCGAATCAAGCAGTCTCGAAGTTTTGTTTGGCTGTCAGAACACCGAAATCGCTGAGATTTCTCGCGGCATCAACACCCTGCTGCTCTCTGCCTCCAACACCGTGCCCGTGGATGTGGTCGCGCTCAGCGCCACTGTTTCCAATGACGGTATCGTCTCCCTAGACCCGGCAAGCAGCGCAGGTGCATTTGTTGTGGCAGCGATCAACCTGGGCGCAAGCGAAGACATGACGGTAACCGTCGACACAGGTACGGCTAACCCGCTGCCTCTTGCATTCAGCATTTGTGAAACCGACCCTGCGACGTCGCAGTGTACTTCTCCGCTGGGCGAGTCAGTAACTACCCGAATTAATCAAGGCGACACGCCTACCTTCGGCGTGTTTGTGTCGGGCCAAACCTTCGAGTTTTCACCCGGCGTGAATCGGGTCTTCGTGCGCTTCCGAGATTCTAATGGCGTAGTACGAGGGTCAACCAGCGTTGCACTGCGCTTTGGCAGTTAACTCAGGCAGTTAACTTAGGTACTTACCTCAGGCGCCGTTTCCAGACTTCTGAACAAGCAAAGTTGCAAAGTAGGCTAGCGCACCGAGCAAAAAGATCAAACCGCCATACAGCGCCTGCACGGGCGCTGACTGCACCACGTAGTACAGCGTCCATAGCGTAATCGCCATATATATAAGGGGCGGCAACGGATACCAGGGCACTTTGAACGGGCGCGGTAAATCCGGCTCTCTGATGCGCAACAGAAACAAACAAGCGACAACCGCCAGCGTGTTAGCCGCCAACGTAAAACCGGCAAACACCAATATTGCTTCGAACGACGCCGAAATAATAAAGGCGAGCGTTATCAGCGATTGCACCACAATGGCAACCCTCGGCAAGCCGTTGGTGGTGCGACCCATGGCGCCAAACAGCGGATAGTCCTCACCCACCATTTGCAGTACCCGTGGCCCCGCAATCACCATCGCGCTAACCGTAGAAATTAGCAGCAGCGAAAGCAGCACACCCATAATTTTTGCACCGACATCACCAAACGCGAAGGTTGCGGCAACATAGCCCACCTCAACCTGCCCCGCCATGGCATCCATAGGCGCAACGGCTAAAAAGGTGTAGTTCAACATTAGGTACAGCACTAGCACCGTCAGGGTACCTACTGTAAGAACCCACGGCAGATCACGCTGCGGATTATTCAACTCACCGCTGAGATAAGTGGCGGAATTCCACCCGGTATAGGCGTAGCTCACATAGATTAGCGAAACTGCAAAGGCCCCGCCGGTCAGCAAACCCGTGTCGCCAGCTTGAGGCAGCAGGCTCACACTCTGGGTCTCAGGTACGAGCCACAGGGCGAGCACGCAGAAACCCAAAATGAGTGCCACCTTAAGCCAGGTAAACGCGCCTTGCGTATTGGCACTCGCGCGATGCGAAAGGCTGTGTAGAAGCGTGAGCGAAATCACCAGAGTGCAGGCAAGCAGCGTTTTATCGAACCGAGGAAACACGCTTGAGAAATAGGCCCCAAAGGTAATTGCGGCCAGGGCAGACGGGGCTGCAAAGCCTATAGTGGAGGATACCCAGCCGGCCACAAAGCCAACGCCCTCGTGCAGTACTCGACTCAAGAAATTGTATTCGCCGCCAGAGCGCGGAAGTGCTGCTCCCAGTTCGGCATAGCACAGCGCCCCGCAAAGCGCTGCCAGCCCGCCAATCACCCAGAGCAGCATCAGTACAAACACCGAGCGAATGTCAGCGAGCTGAAATCCGAGACTGGTGAACACGCCGGTGCCCACCATATTGGCCATCACCACAGCGATGGCTGTGGTGCGGGTAAATCCCGCCCTACCCCCGCCTGCTGAAGCAGCTCTTGCTTGACCCTCTGAGCTGCTCATTCGGCGTTGGTAACCTGCGGATAATCATGCGCGGAACTCGAACCATTTTTTGGTCACACGCTGCGCAAAGGGTGTAAATCGAGTCCGATTATAAGCATCCCCGAGCCGCTTCACATACTCCGAGCGCGTTGGATACGGCAAAATGGTTTTCGCCGCGGCACCTAAGCCCAGTCCATTGCTCATCAGCAGGCAAATTGGCGACAGCTGTTCGCCGGCGTCGTGCCCCACAATAGAGGCGCCAAGAATCTTGTCGCTGCCTTTCCTGCAGAACACCTGCGCAAAGCCCGAGTTGTCGTCTTCTGTTCGGCCGCGATCGAGTTCGTTAAAGGCCACCTCATAGGTGTCGTATTCGGTGCCCGCAGTTTTGAGACTCTCCTCGCTCTCACCTACGGAGGCAACCTCTGGACTTGTGTAAGTGCAGTGCGGAACGACAAAACCATCCACTTTGGCGGTAGGCGCAAACAGAGTGTTCTGCACCAGAGCGCGCGCTTGCGCATCAGCGTGGTGAGTAAACTGCAAGATTGCGGTGCAGTCGCCCGCGGCAAACACATCTTTGTTGCTGCTACGCAGCTTGTTGTCGACTTCAATAGATCTGCGCTTGTCGAGCGTCACACCCACTGCCTCTAGATTGAGGTCAGCAGTGTTGGGCGTGCGTCCCAGCGCAACCAGCACTTGCTCAGTGCTCACTTCGCCGTTGCCGTTAGTTACCACAACTTTTTTGCCTTCGCGAACAACGCTTTCGACGCCACTGCCCACGTGCAGCGTTACACCAGACTCAACCAATGCCTCCGCTACTATTTCACTCGCTCGTTCGGACTCGATGTTCAGCACACGATCTGCGAGCTCGAACAGGTGCACCTCAACGCCCAGTCGCGCGAACGCTTGCGCCAGCTCACAGCCAATGGGGCCAGCCCCAAGAACAGCGATGCTCTTCGGTTTTTCTTGCAGGTCAAACACGTTCTCGTTGGTTAGGGGGTCAGACTCGCGCAGGCCTGGAATAGGCGGCACCATGGCGCTTGCGCCCGTGCACAACGCGTATTTACGGGCGTTGATACGGGTTCCACCCACATCAAGTGTGCCGTCATCGGCAAACTTGGCATCACCCAGAAACACATCAACGCCGAGTTCTGTGTATCGACTTACCGAGTCGTGGGGTGCAATACCCGCACGCACCTCACGTACCCAGGAGAAGGCGCCATCAAAATCGCCTGGATGCTTCTTGGAATAGTCCAGCAAACACTTCGACGGCACACAACCCACATTCAGGCAATCACCACCCATGGTGTGGCGCTCAATCAACGCAACGTTTGCACCAAGTCCTGCTGCTCCAATCGCCGCAATCAGTCCGGCGGGTCCAGCGCCCACTATTGCCAGGTGATATTGGGATTGCGGATCAGGGTTTTTGTAGTCTGCTGGCTGGAGCGCACTTTTCCAGACTTCATCAAATTCTGCACCGGGATACTTGCTCACGAATTAGCCTCCAATTCTGTGTTGAGCGCTTGAGTTGCAAAGCGCGTGATTATGACAGTAAGTACAAGAGTAGCCGCCAGACCTACATAGAGTAGCCAATTAGAAGAACCGCTCGCAGCCTCACCACTAAACACTTCGGTCAGATTCTGCGCAGCCGAACCAAGCCACACATAAAGCAAGGTGCCGGGCATCATGCCGATCCAGCTGGCAAGCGCGTAGTTAGGAAAGCGCACAGCAGTGCTACCAAGTGCGTAGTTGAGCAAGCTAAACGGAAATACCGGCGAAAGCCGAGTGAGCAACACAATGACAAAGCCCTTGTCGCGTACCGCGTTGTCGAGGGCTGAGAATTTGGCGTTACCGCTGATTTTTTCGGCCACCCAATCGCGCGCGAAGTAGCGCCCGAGCAGGAAGGCGCAGCAGGCCCCGATGACGCTCGCCGCCGACACCAGTGCAAAGCCGAAGCCAAGGCCAAACAGGAAGCCTGCGGAGAGCGTCAGCAAGGACCCGGGCAGGATCAGCACAGTTGCAACTATGTAGACAAGTATGAACACCAACCAGGAGATACCGCGATTGGCCTGGATCCACTCCGCAAGTGCCGTGAACCATTCGGCGACGGGCAGTGTGAAGGCAGCCACTGCCAATAGAGCGAGCACGGCTACAAAGCCGATAATTTTGGTGTTGTTATTGGCTGGTGCTGATTCAGGCGTGTCAACGCTCTGCGGTTGATCTGAGGGGGTGTTCATAGCTGTATATCTCCGTTACGAGTGTTCTCTACAGTGTTCTGGGCGAACGTACTTGCCGCATCGAATAACGTCCGACCTAGAGAGTCGCGAACAGTTCATTCTTTAGTCGTGACCTGCTCTTTGTGCCTCAGCAGGAGGGGCCGATGCATTTGCAACAGCCGCTGATCATCCGACCAGCGCTGGCGCAACGACTCCACGGCGACTGACTCACCCGGACAGCCCCGCTCGTGCCAGCCCTCAAACCAATCAACCAATAACGCCATCGCTTCGAGCAAGACATCAATTGAAGCGGGGCTTGCGAGCTCAGCAGTGGCGAGGCCTGAAGACAGCATCAGCGATTGACCAGGTGGTGCGTCAGTAGGGGCAACCTGTGAGAAATGGGCCCCAAGCGCCACCAACAAACAGCGGGCTTCGATCAATCCAAAGAGGCTTGCAAAGTTGGGCGTCTCATCTAGATGAGAATAGGTCGACAGAGCTACTTTGGAGAACTCAGCCCGACCCACTATCAATTCGGGGAGGAAACGGCCGCTCGGCTTTTCAATGAGCGCAACACCATTTGCATCGGCACTAACAAGCAGGTTAACCGTCGATTCAGACCCGGCAGTCGATGAGGCCGCATTAACGACTAGCCACCGCAAATGCGCACTTGCTGCCACCCAGTTCTTGGTGCCTTGCAGGTAGCTCTCGGACCCCGTATCGACCAGATGGCAGGTGGGCGCCTTCGATTCATCCCTGGCTTCGCTAACCACATAGCTGGCCCACCCCGCATACTCGCGAAGTGCGGGAAAACTCTGCCGCAGCGCGCCCTGGTAACCGGCTATGAACACCCAGGCGGCGCGATCTGCCAAACGGCCGCCAACCTCTGCAAGCTCGGTCGGGCCAAGCCCGGTTCCTTCGCCACGAGTGCTACCCAGATGTTCGTTCCAGAGCCCGAAGTAGTCCTGTTCAGAATCACAAACCCTGGGCTCTGCCGGCGAGGCGCCCATCAACTATCTGCGCCCGTGTCTGAGCTAGTAGTGGCACTCGCCGCGGTCTGGGTCAGGCCGCCAAAATGACCTTCTGCCCTCAGGCGGTCCATGAAGTTTGCATCGTACGCCGCCTCGGGGTCTTTGCGAACGTGGGAGTCAAGAGCCTGCGCATCTTCGCCAACAAGAATGCGCCAGCGATTGTCCCGCACGCCATTGAGAATGACCTCGGCCGCAGTCGCCGCCGTCATGGGGGCGTTGTCTTTAAACCCTTGCTGTCCCGCCGCCACGGCGGCCCGAATATGATCGTCGGGTTCATTGTCTACCGGTAACCCTGCAGCAATCATGCGCTCCCGCGCCACGGCCACCTCCTCGGCGGTCATGTCGAGTGGTGCGTTATGGCCATGCACCAGGCCCGAATTGATGGCAATCGAGGTGCCAATGTGTCCAGGCATAACCAGGCTAACCCCCACGTGGGGTGCGTTTAGTCTGAGATCGTTAATCAGCGCCTCGGTGAACCCTTTCACCGCAAACTTCGCCGCCGAGTAAGAGGTGTGCGGAACCATATGACCGATGGTTGCCCAAAATCCATTCACGCTGCTGGTGTTGGTGATGTGGGCTTCATCCGCTGCAACAAGCAGCGGCATAAACGCGCGCGCACCGTAATACACGCCATACCAGCACACGCCAAACGTGCGTTCCCACTCGCTACGTTCGCCGTCTACAAAGCTGCCGCCACCGGCGATGCCTGCGTTGTTGAACAGCAAATGAATATGGTCCGTTGCGTGCTGCGCAACCACTTCGTCGCGAAAGTTATTCATCGCCTCTTCCTGGCTCACATCGCACAGGTGTGTGGTGACCTTAAGGTCGCCGTTTACATCTGCGGCGAGCTCAGCCGTCTCGGCCATGTTCGCAGCCGACACATCACACATGGCCACGTGGGCACCGGCGCTTACCAGCGCCAACACCAGTTCTCTGCCCATCCCGGTGCCACCGCCAGTGACCACTGCAATCTTTCCGTTAAAGTCTTTCATAGCGTTCTCTTTAATCTAGTTTCAAATAACCGGCTAAATCTGCCCAATCAGATCTTTACCCAGACGCTCCAAATTCTCGAAGCGCGCATCAAAATTCGGCAACACCATCACCTGGCTCAACCCGGCGTCTGCAAGGCTCTGTAGTTGCTCGATTATTTGATCCCGCGTACCAATCAGCGAGCTACTGCTGAGTACTTTGGGCGTGAGAAACTTCTCTTCTTCTGGCAACACCCAACAGTTGTGTCCGGCATGAATACGTTGATGGCGTCGTTCAGCAGGTACCTGCTCAAGCATCGCGGTGTAGTCTTCCCAGATCTCCGCCAGAGAGTTAGGCGGCTGGTGACCAAAGTTGCGCCACTGATCGTAGGCGTAGTGCACCGCGGCCATCGCCATCGCGCCACATTCAGATTTAACGCGGGCAGAATCAATTGCCTCCCCGTCGTCGAGCACCGTTATTGCCGTTAATGCTGTGGTGTGGAAGCTATCCCGGGAGAGTGTTCTGCCTATCTCGCGTGCACCCTCTTCGAGGGCATGCCACACAAAGTTCATGGAATCTGAGTTAACCGCCAGTGCAATCACCGCGCCGTCGCCATATTGGCCTGCAAGCGCCAGCGACTTGGGCCCAAAACCCGACACGTACATGGGGATGGGTTCTGCAAAATTCACAAAGCCCTTGTCGGGCATGATGTGACGAATGAGCGTTGTACTGCCTGCAACTGGACCCGTCTCAACGGCAAGCTCCGCTTCTTCTCCCCGCAGCAACGGTTGCATGGTGCGCAAATATTGCCCGAAGTCTTTAATGCGCTGCGGCGGCAAGCCCATCACCCGCATTGCGGTATTGCCGGAGCCAACGCCAAAAAACGTGCGCCCGGGTGCCAGCGCGTTAATAGTGGCTATGCCGGCCGCGTTTACCGCAGGCGGTCGAGTGCCGGCAACGGCGACGCCTGTGCCCAGTTTAATGCGCGAGGTTTTGGTGGCTGCGAGCGCAAGCGTTGCGTAGCAGTCAGACCAGAGCATCTGGCTATCTGCAAGCCAGGCGTGACTGAACCCCAGCTCTTCCGCCCGCACGACATAGTTAATTTCATTGATGTGTGATGCGACACAAATTCCAAGTTCCACAGCTCTCCCCTTCTGCTAGATCAAGTGCCCCTCATACTAGCCGCTTCCAAAGGCGCGCGCACCGCGCGCCAATAGCAATTCAACAAGGTCCTGCATTTGTTGGTCTGTAAGCGTCCCGCGCTGCACCTCTGAGCAGCAAAGATTCACAGCGGCCGCGGGGGCACTCGCCGCGCCGACGTAGCGAGCAAGTACCGCGGAATCGGCATTCAAAAGGGCCTGTGCAAGAACCGGGCTCACAACCTGAGCGCTCTCGACAACATCGAAGCTCAACACATTGTGCAGGTGGGTCAGAAATTTGGGGCCCGCTAGCTGCGCAACCATAGGACCCGCCGACTGCGTTGCATGATTGTCAATAAGCCGGGCAGCAGCAAAGGCATAAAAATCCAGCACCGGATCGCCCGCCGAGAACTGCATAAACGCGTTATGAATCTTCTTGTAGAGTTTGAGCTTGCTGTTATCTTTGTTATCTGCAGCGCCATGTTGCAACCACAACTCACGCCCGAACGCACAGGATGCCGGACTCAACTCAAGCACGTCCTCATCAAAGATCAAGGTATCGGCATCACACCAGACTACCCGCGTTGCGCCCTCACGCAGCAGACGCTGACACCAGCGTAAGCGCGCAAGGTCAGAGGCCACCACGAGCTGCGCGCTACAGTGCGAACGCTCAGCAGTCGTGAGTTCATCAAACAGCGCGTCATCAATAAATCGATAGGAATACCCGCGACCCTCGGCCCAGGAGCGAACCGACGCCAGCGCAGTTTCAATCCAGGGATGCGGCAGCGGCTGTCGATGCGACTGCAACACAATCGTAGAAGCGGGACGAGAAGCTGAACTAGAAGCTTTAGTTGTTAATGACACCAAAGCATTGTAAACCTGATCACCCGGCTCACGGAGACTGCTTTGTCGATTACTGATCTCACCGCTATTGAACTGCGCGACGCACTGCAGGAACGCCGGCTTTCCGCCCGCGAGGCCATGCTTGACTACCTCGCCCGAATTGACGAGGTAAACCCCACAATCAATGCCATGGTGAGTCGCATCGAGCCCGATGCAGCACTTCAGGCCGCTGAGCTTGCAGATAGCGCACTAGCAGCCGGCAACGCCCCGGCCCTCACAGGTTTTCCTCTGGCGGTGAAAGATCTGGCTGATGTGCGTGGGTTTAAGACCTCACACGGGTCACCGCTGCTGGGCAAACATCCGGCCAAGGCCGACTGCATTCTTGCATCGCGACTTCGAGCGGCAGGCGGCGTGTTTATTGGTAAAACGAATGTGCCCGAATTTGGTTTTGGATCGCACACCTTCAATCCCGTGTTTGGCACCACACTCAATCCCTTCGATCAAACCCGTAGCGCCGGGGGCAGTAGCGGCGGCGCGGCGGCTTCGCTTGCAAGCCACATGCTGCCGTTGGCCGACGGCAGCGACTTTGGCGGCAGCCTGCGCAATCCAGCGAGTTTCTGCGGCGTTGTTGGCATGCGACCCAGTGTGGGTCGAGTGCCTGGCGAAGGCCTGCTCGGTTGGATGGCCCGCATCGCGGTTCAAGGCCCCATGGCACGCAACGTTCGCGATCTGGGACTGATGCTGTCCGTGATCGCCGGATTTGATGCGAGTGATCCACTTAGCTTCGATGATGACCCCGGTCAATTTAGTGGGCCACTTGAGCAGGATTTCAAAAACTCCCGCATCGCCTGGACCCGCGACTTCAACGCCTACCCGGTTGACGCAGGCATTCATCACGTGTGCAAGGCAGCGCTTGATAACTTGCGCGCCTTAGGTTGCGTCGTTGACGAGGCCTATCCCGATGTGACCGGCGCTATGGATGTGTTTCAAACCCAACGCGCAGCGGCCGTGCGCACCCTGGGCAACTCGCTGCAAAGCCTTTACCCAGATTGGCGGGATCACACCAAAGACACGGCTGTCTGGAACATCGAGAAATCATTTGATCTCGACTTCGCAAGCTTTCACGCATCAGAGTTAGAACGTACCCGCATCACACGCGAGTTCGTCAAGTTCTTCGAAGACTGGGACTTTCTGGTGTTGCCCACCGTCCAGGTACCGCCGTTTCCAGCCGATCAGGAATGGGTGCAAGAAATTAACGGCCAACAGATGTCGACCTATCTCGACTGGATGTCGAGCTGTTGCGTGATTTCAATTACCGATTTGCCTGCGCTGTCTTTGCCCGTGGGCCTGAGTCCCGAGGGCCTGCCAGTGGGTTTGCAGATTGTGGGGCCGCCCAAGAGCGACCTTGCCGTGCTGAAACTCGCTTATGCGCTGGAAACCGATCTCGGTCTGAACCTCAGACCGCCGATTTAAGATTGCGCTGGAACAGGCTGTGTAACCGCGCCCAGTGACGTTCGGCGCTGGGCTTGTGGTAAATGCTGCCGCGTCCGGGAAAAGCAAAACCGTGTTCGGCACCGGGATACCACTCAAGCCGACAATTTATCGGTAACGCCGAAAGATGCGCCTCCAGCTCGTCAATCTGTTCTTTGGGTGCATAGTGATCGATCTCAGCGCACGCAAAGTACATTTCACCTTTGATGTCTTTAGCTGACAAATGCGGCGAATCGCTTCGCTTGGTCAGCAGGTTTGCGCCATAGATAGAGGCGGCACAGTTAATGCGTTCTGCAAATCGGCCAGCAGCCGCGAAAACAAAAGGGCCACTCATGCAGTAACCCACCGCTCCTATACGCGAACTGTCTGCATCCGCATGACCATCAACAAACTTCAGAAGGTCACGCGTATCGTCCATGATCAGCTCAATGCTTAAATGCCGGGTCATCGCAAACATCGCTTCGCGCCCGGCGTCGTCCCACTGCATGTCAAACTTCGGCGTTTCCCGGTAGTACAGGTTGGGTAAGGCCACCAGGTAGCCAGCGCTCGCAATGCGCCGCGCCATGTCGTGCAATTCTTCGCGTTTGCCGGGTGCGTCCATATAAAATAGCACTACAGGAAACGGACCCTCTTCATCGGGGCGCACCACAAAGGTATTCATTGGCCCTGCGGTAGTTGTAATGATCACTTCGTCTTCAAGCATCTGTCCGTCCCCTACCTGTACCAGGTATTGCCAGTTCTTTGTTTTTAATCCGTGGCGTAAAGTATGCCTTTAAATCAACGCAACGGGAGCCTGTCATCGCTATCTTCAATTTAGGCTCGCTGTGCATCGACCATGTTTACCGGGTGACCGAACTCGCCGGCAGTGGCGAAACCGTTGCTGCCAAAGCGTACGATGTTTTTCCTGGCGGCAAAGGCCTGAACCAATCGCTGGCAGCCGCCAAAGCCGGCGCAGAGGTGACCCACGCGGGCGCCATCGGCGGCGACGCCACCTGGCTGTTGGACTTACTCGCAGACGCTGGGGCGACGGTCGAACCCGTGCAAGTCCTGGAAGGCGCCAGCGGTCACGCGCTGATACAGGTGAACGACAAGGGCGAAAACTCCATCGTCATTAACGGCGGAACCAACCGCTTACTGAGTCGAGACTATATAGATAGTGTTTTAGACCAAATCAAACCCGCCGACTGGCTGCTCCTGCAAAACGAAATCAACGAACTGGATTACGTGCTGGCACAGGCAGACCAAAAAAAGCTGCGCGTCGCATTCAACATCGCCCCACCCGACGAACGCATTCAGGGCTATCCGCTGGACGCCGTGCGGCTGTTTGTCCTCAACCTCCACGAGGCCGCGGCCCTCACTGGCGAACAATCTCAAGAGGCGGTTATGGCAGCCCTCAAAGAACGCTACCCAAATGCCGCTTCGGTCCTGACGCTAGGTTCTGAAGGACTTCACTATTTTGAGCCGGAGAGCTCGGGTTTCAATTTTGTACCCGCGCATACAGTGACGCCGGTGGATGAAACCGCTGCCGGCGATGCCTTCACCGGCTACCTGTTAGCTGCGCTGTCGCAAGATGCAGATTTTCCGGAGGCCTTAACGCTTGCCAGTGCCGCGGGCGCTCTGGCCGTAACCGCCGCTGGCGCCGCAAGCTCGATCCCGGATCGAGCTGCAGTGGATGCCTTTCTTGCGCGCAGTCAGAAATAGCAACAGCCTGCGAGAAATTAACTCAGGTTTTCTACCTAAGTTGCTGAAATTTAATCAATGTTCCCGCGCCGCAACTAGAAGGCAAAATACTGACGAGCAGGCATAATACTCAATCACCCCAGCCTTCCAGGAATCTCGCGTGACCGCACCGCTCGATGACATCACCGTTTTAGAAATCGACAACTGGATGGCGTCACCGAGTGCCGGCGCTCTGCTTGCCGACCTTGGCGCAAAAGTGATCAAGATCGAACCCTTAACCGGCGATCCCATGCGCAATCTGACCCGCCCGCCAAAGCTCGATGACCCTGCGCTTGCCGGCTACGACTACCAGTTTGATGTCGATAACCGCGGCAAACAATCCATCGCCGTGGCGCTTGATACACCCGAGGGTGCGTCGCTCGTACACCAGCTGGTTAAGAACGCCGATATCTTCATGTGCAATCTGCTTAAGCACCGGCAGGTAAAATTCAACCTCGATGCCGAGCACTTACTGGGTATTAATCCAAAATTAGTGCACGCCACGCTCACCGGCTACGGCACCGAAGGACCAGAAGCCTGGCGACCGGGCTACGACGTCACCGCGTTTTTTGGCCGCAGCGGTCTTTATGACTCGATGCGCGAAGGCGACGACGGCGAGGTACCCATGGCCCGACCTGCGCAGGGTGACCACACAGCCGGACTAGCGTTTGTTGCAGGCATGCTTGCGGCATTGCGTCAGGCAGAGCGCAGTGGCGAAGGCCAGGCCGTAGAAACCTCACTGTTCGAAACCGCCATTTGGACCCAAGCCAGCGACTTTTCGGTAACCGCAATGGATCGCGCGCCGGTTCGCAAGCGCGCGCGCAAAGAAATGCTGACTCCGACAGCCAATCGTTATCCTTGCGGCGACGGCAAATGGATTGTGTTCAACATGCCTGAGCCCAGGCACTGGCCTAAGTTTGCAACCGCAATTGGTCGAGCCGACCTGTTAGAAAATGAAGACTTCGCCACCCCAAAAGACCGCTATCGGCGTATGCCGGAGTTAACCGACATGATCGATGCAGCCTTGGCTGCAAAAAGTCGGGACGAATGGGGCCCGATCTTTGACGAGGCCGGCGTTATCTGGGGCCCCGTACTCGGGCTGCACGAAGTAGCTGATGATCCACAAGCACACGCCCTTGGCTTGTTCCCCGAAGTGCGCCACGAAAGGATGGGTAACTATCGCACCGTGAACATTCCCATGCGGTTTGCCAACACAGAGGTGAAACCGCGCGGGCCAGCACCTCAACTTGGGGAACATACACGCAGCGTGCTAGCGAGCGCAGGCATTCCTAAAAACGAAGTAGACACGCTTCTGACTCAAAATATTATTAGAGACTGAATAATGAAAACCAAAAATAGCTTACCCATCACTTCTCTTGTTCTTTGCTCGTTGCTGGGCTCGTTGCTGGCATTCAGCTCTTCTGTCTCTGCACGGGATGTGCCGAGCGCAAAGCCGGAACGAGAAGGGCTTTCAACCGAACGTCTTAACCAAATCAAGTCGCTCGCACAGAGCTACGTCGATGAAAAACGCGTACCGGGCATGATTACTATGGTCGCGCGAAACGGCAAGGTCGTACACTTTGAAGCCACCGGCCAGCGCGGACTTAAAGATACCCGCCCGCTAGAAAAAGACGCCTTGTTCAGAATCTACTCGATGTCCAAGCCCATCACGGCTGTGGCTCTGATGATGCTTTATGAGGAAGGCAAGTTTCGGCTGAGCGATCCCGTACATCTATACATTCCGGAACTCAAAGAGCTCTCGGTGTACAACCCCGATGGCGACCCTGTGCCGGCAAAAACTCCGGTTACGATGCAGCAACTACTTACCCACACCGCAGGATTCTCTTACGGCTTCAACCCGGCCGATCCGGTAGACCAGAAATACCAAGCGGCAAAGATTTTTGAGGCAAAAGACCTAACGGAGTTCGCAGAACGGGTTGCCGCCCTACCCCTGCAGTTTCAGCCCGGTTCAAAATGGCACTACAGTGTCGCCTCAGATCTTGTTGGGCTCGCTGTAGAACGCATCTCTGGTGTTCCCTTTGCCGATTACCTTGAGCAAGAAATATTTACCCCGCTCGGTATGGACGACACGTTCTTCAACGTGCCCGAAGACAAGCGCGAGAGATTTCTCGCCAACCATGGCTGGGATGCAGAGAATGGCCAATATGTTGATGTTACCGCGCGCACTGATGCACGGGGTAACTATACCAACGGCACCCTAATGTCCGGCGGTGGCGGCCTCGTGTCTTCTACCATGGACTACATGCGCTTCTGCGAGATGCTCAGAAACGGCGGCAGCTATGAAGGCACTCGGCTACTTAGCCCCAAAACCATCCAGTACATGACCCTGAATCATCTACCTGCGGCTATCGATGCAAGCGGCTCGGGCGAAACCCCCACGCTGGGCGCCTTGGGTTCAAACGGTGTGGGCTTTGGTCTGGGATTCAGCGTGGTGACCGACCCTGCAGCAGCCGCCACCATCAGTTCAAAAGGCGAGTACGCCTGGGGGGGAGCCGCCGGCACCGTGTTTTGGATAGATCCGGTGGAAGATATTGTGAGCATCGCAATGATTCAGCTCATGGGGTCACCCTGGCCGCTGCGCGCAGACTTGAAATCGACCACCTATCAGGCGGTAACAGAACTCGCCGAGTGAGACGATTGAGCGTATAACGGCGCTGAAGGCCAGAATATACGTGGGTGTCATCAAACTGTAACAACCGCGGCGAACAATTCGCCGCGTCCCCCAACGGGTCGGCCGGCCACTTGAACATCTAATTCCGCCGGCGAGCTCGGGGCGCTACTTTGATTCGGGACCCGAATGCGTCAGCTATCGACACAAGACACGCTAATTCTCACCGGGCTCATTTTGGGTGCTCTGGTGGTGGGAACTGTGATCGGCGCCGTGGGTTGGTGCCTGTTTGGCGCTGCCGTTATCTGGGCAGTCATCCAGCAGGTGGAGCTTTCAAGGCTTAGAGCATGGTCTGTCCGGCCGATCGCCCGCCCGAGCAATCGACTGGATTCCTGGCACGACGCCAGCAACCCGGCCTATCAGTACATAAAGCGCGAACGCAGCAGATCGCAGAGCTTTCTGCAGCGTTTGCGCGAGCTGTCGACCCTATCTGCCGCTATTCCTGACGCGGCGATTTTGGTGGGGACGCTCGGCGAGATTCAAGACTTCAACCCGGCGGCGAAGAAGCTTCTGCGTCTGACTAATCGGGACCGCGGTCTTGGCCTTGCCACTGTAGTTCGGCAGCCCGAATTTGTGCGGTTCTTGCGCGATGGCAAAGAAGATGAGCAGATCGAGATCCGCTCGCCGTTTGTCGCCGAGCGTACACTCGAAGCACGGCGCTTCCAGGTTGATGGCGGGCGCATCATTGTGCTGGTTCGTGACATCACCGAGCTAAATCGCCTGCTTACCATGCGCCAGGACTTTGTGGCGAACGTATCCCACGAATTGCGCACACCGCTCACGGTGATTGGCGGCTACCTAGAAACCATGACCGATACCGATGAGTCTGACAGCACTCGCCTTGCCCTCTCCGAACGCTTGCACTCACCATTGCGGCGGATGCAAAGCCTTGTTGAAGACCTGCTGCTGTTGTCCCGCCTTGAATCAACCCCCGCACCTACAGATCTCGTAGCGGTGCCCATGCGCGCCCTGGTCGAACGGGCGCTGCGTGAAGCTCAAGGTCTAGCCGACGAGCGGTTCAACTTAACCAGCGACGTGCAATCGAGTGCCTGCATCACTGGTGTAGAGTCTGAGCTGTATTCGGTGTGCATTAATCTACTCACCAACGCTCTGCGCTACAGTCCCGACGGCGGCACCATCACCATAAGCCTCACCGATCTGTCGGATCGCGACGCGCCCACGGTATGCTTAAGTGTCACAGACACCGGGATCGGCATTGCCCCGGAGCATTTAAGTCGCCTTACCGAACGCTTTTATCGGGTCGATCTGGCCGGCTCTCGTACCCGCGGCGGCACTGGACTTGGTTTGGCCATCGTTAAACATGTTCTACGCCGCCACGACACAAGCCTCAAGATCGCAAGCACGCTGGGAGAAGGAAGTAGCTTCTCCTGCGAATTCGCCGCCAGTCCGCCCGAATTAGTACAACAAATTAACGGCGCATCAGCGCAAGCAACGCACACGACCGTCAATCAATCAAACCAGAGACTTCAAAAGGAAACCTAACTAATGAACCGAGCCTTTCTTCGCACCAGTGCCAACCCCATTGCGTCGTTCGCCGCGGCACTTGCAGTGGCACTAGTGCTCAGTGCTTGTGGTGGTGATACTGACTCAGCCCCCACCACAGTAACCGCACCCGCGGCTGCTCCCAAGCCCATGGTTGTGCAATCGGTCACGGAAGCCACAGAGCAAACCGCAGGGGCGGCAGCGGATGGGAGCGCTGCACTAGCCACTTACGAACGCGTAAGCGGCATTGCGGGCAACCTGTCGAGCACGGGCTCAGACACACTAGCTAACCTCATGACCCTGTGGACAGAATCCTTCAAGCGTGAGTACCCCAGTGTGAACATTCAGGTCCAAGCCGCAGGATCATCAACCGCGCCTCCTGCCCTTACAGAAGGCACCTCAAACTTTGGCCCCATGAGCCGGGCCATGAAAGACAAAGAGATCGAAGCCTTTGAAGCACGTCACGGCTACAAGCCAACCGCCATTCGAGTTGCGATAGACGCGCTGGCGGTTTACGTCCACAAAGACAATCCCATCTCCGAGATGTCGATCGACCAGGTCGATAGCGTATTCTCCATCACCCGTCGCTGTGGCGGCGCGGCAGACCTCACCACCTGGGGTCAAACCGCATTGGAAGGTAGCTGGGCGGACCGCCCCATTCAGCTCTATGGCCGCAACTCCGTGTCGGGCACCTATGGTTACTTCAAAAAGGTGGCCCTGTGCTCCGGCGACTTTAAGAACACAGTGAACGAGCAACCGGGTTCTGCCTCCGTTGTGCAGGCGGTTGCCTCGTCTCTAAATGGTATCGGCTACTCAGGTATCGGCTATATCACCTCGGGCGTGAAGGCCGTGGCGCTGTCTGCCAACGGCGGCGCAGCCGTTAAGGCGACCCCAGAGAATGCGCTGTCTGGCGACTACCCGCTGTCACGCTATCTCTATGTTTACGTAAACAAAAAGCCTGATACTCCGCTCCCGGCACTGGAAACCGAATTCCTCAAGCTGGTTCTATCTACCGAAGGGCAGGAAATTGTGCACAAAGACGGTTATGTTCCCGTTTCCGCCGAGGTCGCCGCGCGCGAGCTGGAGAAGCTTCGCTAGAACTGCCCGCTGACAGGTACTTTAGGAAACACAACTGATGGGAGAATCCTGGGAGCTTGAGGCGCTGTCGAAGACACGCGGCCTGACCAATCGTGCCGCCGAGTGGGTGGTGGGATTGGGCGGTGGTGCGGTCATTCTGGCGATAGCGCTCATTTTCTTTTATCTGTTGTGGGTGGTAGCACCCATTTTTGTACCAGCAAGCATCGATGCCCCAACGCGCATGGCGCTCACGAAGCAAGCGTCAAAGTTGGTGGATGTATCCGAAAACGGTGACGCCGTATTCCGAATCGCGGGCAACGGCCATCTGGAATTCTACGACGCTAAATTTGGCACACCGCTCGCCGCTTTTAGCATCGATCGACCTGTCAGCGAAGCGCGACGCGTCTATCCCAACGTCGATCTTTACAGCATTCGCGACGAAAGCGGCGGCTTGTGGTTTGCGCAAACGCAGTATGTCGTTAACTTCGACGGCGACACCCGAACGCTCACACCAAAACTTGAGTTTCCGTTTGGCACTACGCCTCTGACGTTGCCGGCGCGCACCAGCGCCTACGACACACAGTTCGAAGACGGCGCGCTTACGCTTGCCGCGGTGCATGGCAACTCACTGCGGCTCACCCAGTATCGCGGCGTAGAATCAGGGTATCCATTGCGCCAACCCAAACAGGTTGATGTGCCGCTCACCCGCAGCTACGACCACGCCTGGATCGGCCCCCGCGCCCAGTGGGTTTACCTCTTAGGAGCCGATGGGGTCGCCCAGGTGATTGGCATCGGCGCAATCGCTGCACCCCAAAACTATTTGACCGCCAACCTGTTGCCGGCAGGCACCACCATGACCGCCGCCGCACCTTTACTCGGCCGCTATTCCATCGCCATCGCTGACAGCGATGGCGGTATCGGCCAATGGGTTCTACTGCGTGATGACCCAGGCTACAGTTTGTCTCGCATTCGACAGTTTGACGTCGGCACACCCGCCGAGAGTATCGTTGTGGAACCGCGCCGCAAGGGGTTTGCCACCATTGATGCCGAAGGCACAATGAAAGTGCTGTACCCAACCTCGCGGCGCATCGTCGCCAAAATCAAAACGGATCTTAAGCCGGGAACAGCGGCCGCAATTTCTCCACGCTCTGACTACCTGATTGCAGAGTCTGCCGTGGGGCAAATCGACAGCTTCAAGATTCACAACGAGCACCCGGAGATCTCCTGGGGCACCCTGTGGGCAAAGGTGTGGTACGAAGGCTACCCGGAGCCCGTGTACAGCTGGCAGTCTTCATCTGCCGACAACGACTTCGAACCAAAATTTTCTCTAACACCACTGGCCTTTGGCACACTCAAAGCCGCGTTTTATGCCCTGCTGTTCGCCGTGCCCATCGCTATCATGGGTGCGATCTACACGGCCTACTTCATGGCGCCTTCCATGCGCGCGCTGGTTAAGCCGGGCATCGAAATCATGGCCGCCCTGCCCACCGTAATTCTTGGCTTCATTGGCGGCCTTTGGCTTGCACCCATTATCGAGGCCAACCTGTCGAGCGTGCTCGGAATATTTGTGGTGTTGCCGATTGGCCTCTTTGCGTTTGCACTACTGTGGTGGTTCTTGCCGGAACGACTCACCAAGCCTTTCGCAGGCTGGTATGGCTTGTTGGTGGTGCCGCTTATCATCGGCATGGTGGCCGCGTCCTTTCATGTCGGCCCGTGGCTCGAAGACAGCCTGTTTGGCGGCAACTCCAGAACCTGGTTCCGCGACGCCATGGGTCTCGATTTCGATCAGCGCAACGCGTTAGTGGTGGGGCTCATAATGGGGCTTGCCGTTATCCCCACCATTTTCTCTATTGCAGAAGACGCCATTTACGGCGTGCCGCGCCATCTATCAAACGGCTCGCTGGCACTGGGCGCGACACCCTGGCAAACGCTGACGCGGGTGGTGCTTCTGACCGCAAGCCCAGGCATCTTCTCAGCCGTTATGATCGGCATGGGCCGCGCTGTGGGTGAAACCATGATTGTGCTGATGGCCACGGGCAACACGCCGCTCATGAATTTCAATATATTCGAAGGCATGCGCACCTTTGCCGCTAACATCGCCGTCGAACTTCCTGAATCTGAAGTGGGCAGCTCGCACTACCGCATTCTGTTTCTAGCGGCACTGGTGCTCTTCATGATCACCTTTGCCTTTAACACCGTGGCTGAAATTGTTCGGCAGCGGCTGCGACTGCGTTACGGGAGCCTGTAATGTTGATCGCAACCGAAAACGAATCAAAGCGCAGCCTGGGCCACTGGTGGAGTTCGGGTGAGCCGTGGATCTGGCTGAATGCAGCCGCCGTGGGAATTAGCATTACCGCAGTGGTCGGCCTGTTATTGCTCATTGCCGTTAAGGGGTTCGCGCACTTTTGGCCCGCTGACGTGACGCAGATTAGCTACACAGAGCTAACCGCACAGGGCCCACAACCGCGCGTGGTGTACGGCGAAATCGTGGAAGAAGATTCCATTGTGCTGCAGCAATACCTAGAGTCGGGCGGCGACAGCAGCGTGATCGAAGAAGGCCAAGAAAACGTAACCCGGTGGCTGATTAAAACCGGTAATCGACGCATCAATCCTCCCGACTTTCGGTGGATCGTTGAAAATCAGATTCAAAACAGAGTTGCTCCCAGCGGCATCGCAGTTATCGAGCGCCTGGAGTGGGGCAACGCTTATGGCAAACCCGTTCGGCTGACTCGCCAGAACAACGCGGTGGTTGAGGGCGATGGGGTTTGGGGCGCTCTACAAGAAGACTTTGCCAGGGCCGAAGAGATTCGCAGTCAAATCGAGGAGCTCGAGCAAGGCGTGCTCAACACCCTTAACTATGAGCTCGAAGGGCTGCGTCTGGATCGTCGTCGCGCAGAGCTAGACGATCGCCGCGATCGGATCCCAGAGATCGACGGCGAAGTGGCCAACATTCGTGCCGAGTACGCTGTAGAAGAGGCCCGACTGCGGGAGCTCTACAAGGTGCTCGAAGGACAGAGCCTGACTCTGGCAACGGCCACCGGATCCGAGATCAACGTGCCGCTTTCTGAAATTCTGCGCAGCTGGCAGCCCAACGACATGAGCACCGGTACAAAGCTCGCACACTACTTTAGTAGTATCTGGCGCTTCCTGTCGGAAGACCCGCGAGAGGCGAATACCGAAGGCGGTATCTTCCCAGCCATCTTTGGCACGGTCCTAATGGTGCTCTTAATGTCACTGCTGGTTACGCCATTCGGTGTGATTGCCGCGCTCTATCTGCGCGAATACGCACGACAAGGACCCTTGGTTCGATTGATCCGAATCGCGGTGAACAACCTCGCCGGTGTCCCGTCCATCGTATACGGCGTGTTTGGTTTAGGTTTTTTTGTGTATTTTCTGGGCGGTAATCTCGACCAGTTGTTTTTCGCGGAGTCTCTCCCCGCCCCAACTTTCGGCACACCCGGTCTGGTCTGGGCCTCGCTAACTCTTGCGTTGTTAACCGTGCCCGTGGTGATTGTGTCAACCGAAGAAGGACTTACTCGTATTCCGCGCTCGCTGCGCGAAGGTTCGCTGGCTCTGGGTGCCACTAAAGCGGAAACGCTTTTCAAGGTAGTGCTGCCGATGGCCAGCCCTTCTATACTCACCGGTGTTATTCTTGCGGTCGCTCGCGCTGCAGGAGAAGTTGCCCCGCTCATGTTGGTAGGCGTTGTGAAGCTCGCACCTACTTTGCCACTTGATGGCAACTTTCCCTATTTGCATTTGGAACGAAAATTCATGCACCTGGGTTTCCACATTTACGACGTTGGGTTTCAAAGTCCAAACGTCGAGGCTGCACGACCTCTGGTGTACGCCACAGCGTTGCTGCTGGTGATTATCATTGTTGTACTAAACCTGACCGCCATAACATTGCGCGGCCGTCTTGAACGTCGTTATCGCGGTGTAGAGAGCTAAGTAAGTGAGTGACCCAATGAATACTAAAGCACCCGAGGAGTTGGACAGCCAGACTACGGCGGCTGACACCATCAGCATCTCGGTGAAGGATCTGTCGCTCTACTACGGCGAAAAGCAGGCGCTCGATTCAATCTCAATGGATATTCCAGCAAAACGCGCCACCGCCTTTATCGGTCCATCGGGTTGTGGCAAATCAACGCTGTTGCGTTGCTTCAACCGTATGAACGATCTGATCGATAGTGTGCGCACCACCGGCACCATTGAACTGGAAGGCACCGACATTCACGATCAACGCGTGGATGCAGCACAATTACGGCGCCGCGTTGGCATGGTGTTTCAGCGACCCAACCCGTTTCCCAAGAGCATCTATGAGAATGTGGCCTACGGCATGCGCATTCAGGAAAAGATGCAGAAATCTGAGATGGACGAGCGCGTTGAGTGGGCTCTGCGCAGCGCCGCTCTTTGGGATGAAGTGAAAGACCGGCTGAAAGACTCAGCACTGGGCTTGTCGGGGGGTCAGCAGCAGCGGCTGGTGATTGCTCGCGCCGTGGCAATTCGACCTTCGGTTCTGTTGTTGGACGAACCGGCTTCGGCGCTGGATCCGATCTCTACCTTAAAGATCGAAGAATTGATCGAACAGCTAAAAGACGAGTACACGATTGTCATTGTGACGCACAACATGCAGCAAGCAGCGCGCGTATCGGACCATACCGCCTTTTTGTATTTGGGTGAGCTGATCGAATTTGATAAAACTGATGACATTTTCAAGAACCCTCAGCGCAAACGTACTGAAGATTACATTACCGGACGGTACGGCTAGCAGGCGCTACGGAGAGAAAAGGACAAACTGAGAGTATGAGCAAACATATATCCGAAAAATACGACGAGGAACTCGCTGCAGTGCAGGAAGCACTGATGGAAATGGGTGGTCTGGTTGAACAACAGTTGAACGATGCCTGCGAAGCTTTAATCACCCACGATCGGCATCTGGCCAACAAGGTTCGCGAGGTTGAAAAACGAGTGAATCAATTGGAAGTTGATTTGGACGATCAGTGTGTATCGATCATTGCCCTGCGCCAGCCCGCCGCGCGCGACTTGCGGGTCATTACCAGCATTATGAAGGCAGTGACCGACTTGGAGCGCATCGGCGACGAAGCTGACCGAATCTCCAAAATGGCGCTGGGTGTAGCCGACCTGCCGATACCCGCGAATCAATATGCTGATTTCCGTACCATTCACTCAGACATAGTGCCTATGCTCACTGGCGCCCTCGATGCCTTTGCCCGTCGAGACACGCAGCTTGCGGTAAAAATAATTGCCGACGACGAAAAGGTGGATGAAGGGTATGGCGCACTGGTGCGCAAAAACATAACCGAAATGCGTGAGAATCCGGAAGATGTAGAGCACGCCATGAATCTGATGTGGGCCGCACGGGCGCTGGAACGCATAGGCGACCATGCGAAGAATATTGGCGAATACGTGGTGTATCAGGTGGAAGGTGAAGATGTGCGGCATCGCACCAGCGGCCGAGAGCGCAGTTCAACCTAAGGTGTGCCCCTCCAGCTAGAGACTGTGTCGGCGGCATCAATTCTGCCTACAGCTGCTAATTTTCGGTGACTTTGTCACGCGATTGTCATATTGCAGACTTAACCTCCCCTTGATCAAAAATCAGGGGAAAAGCCCACCTCATGAAGAGACC